>NZ_JBHZCS010000062.1:0-58796 GCF_042755705.1 Nocardia sp. NPDC059154 | reverse complement strand
TCGTCCTGCACCTGGCGCTCGAGCTGCAGCGCCGCGGCGGCGGTGTCGGCGCGGCCGCGCTCTGCGGTGGCGGCGGCCAGGGCGACGCCCTCATCGTCCGCGTGCAGTAGGGACAACTGCTCATGAGGAACAGCCCCGGCTCGTGAGCCGGGGCTGTTCCGTTTCTCATACCAGGAATCCAGCGCGCCCGTCCCAGATGTGACCAGGTCCACTACAGGGCGTCGTAGGCATCGGGCAGAATGGTTGCCATGGGTGATCTGTTCGACCTGTCCACGGTCGCTAAGCGCGTGCGTTTCTTCGGCCTGCTCGAGGTGCCCTCGTGGGTGCTGCTGTTCATCGGCTCGGCCCTGAAGCGCGCGGATGCGCTGGGGATCGCCGATCAGCCGATCAAGTGGCCGGTAATGGTGTTCGGCATGCTGCACGGCATCGTGTTCCTGGCCTACGCCATCAACTGCCTGCTGGCCTCGCGCGAGTTCGAATGGCCGGGCAAGACCACGGGTCTGGCGCTGCTGTCGTCGGTGGTCCCGTTCACGTCCGTGTTCTTCGAGCGGTGGGCGATCAACTCCGGTCAGCTGGGTGAACTGAGCCAAGCCGCGGCACCCGCCGCCGCACGGTCGTGACAAACTGGATGTCGTGACTCGACCTGCACGCCGTCCCTCCGCCGCCGCAGCCGCCGCCATGTCGGGCGCGGTGGACCTGTCCGCTCTCAAGCAGCCGGCCGCCGCCGCGGGAGATGTCCCGGGTGACCATGCCGTCACCGAGGCCAATTTCGAGGATCGAGTGCTACGGCGCTCCACTCAGGTGCCGGTGGTGGTGGCGCTGTACTCGCAGCGCAGCCCCGGGAGCATCGAGCTGGTGAAGCTGCTGGAGCAGCTCGTCGGCCAGAGTGGTGGTGACTGGGATCTGGCCACCGTCGAGGCCGAGTCCAACATGCGCATCGCGCAGGCCTTCGGCGTGCAGGGCATTCCGACCGTGGTCGCCGTGGCCGCGGGCCAGCCGCTCGCCGACTTCACCGGCAATCAGCCGGAGGAGCAGGTGACCCAGTGGATCGCCGCCGTGGTGGACGCCGTGCGCGGCAAGCTCCCCGGCGTCGGCGCGGAGGCCGCCGCGGCCGAGCCCGAGGCTCCCGAGGATCCCCGCTTCGTCGCCGCCGAAGAGGCCTTGGAGCGCGGCGAATTCGACAACGCGATCGCCGCGTACGAGGCCATCCTGGCCGCCGAGCCGAACAACGCCGAGGCCAAGGCCGCCCTGCGTCAGGTCCAATTCCTTTCCCGCGTACAGGATCTCGACCCCGCCGCCGTCGCCAAGTCCGACGCCGACCCGGCCGATCTGGACGCCGCCATTGCCGCGGCCGATCTGGAAATGTTCAACCAGCAGCCGGAGGCCGCCTTCGACCGCCTCGTTGCCCAGGTCAAGCGCACCGCCGGCGACGACCGAACCAAGGCCCGCACCCACCTGCTCGAGCTCTTCGAACTCTTCGACCCCGCCGAGCCCATCGTGGTCGCCGCTCGCCGCAAGCTCGCCGCCGCTTTGTACTGACGACTGGAGATCAGGGAGCTCTCACCGCGGGGAATTCGGACGAAATCCCGCAGAGAGGGCTCCCTGATCTTGTTCAGACGGTGGGGAGGCCGGCGAGGGCGGCGTCGATACGGGGCTGGGGGAGTTCGAAGTCCGGGATTTCGCCTGCGAGATAGCGCTCGTAGGCGGTCATATCGAAGTGGCCGTGGCCGCACAGGGCGGTCAGCAGGACCTTCTCTTCACCGGATTCGGTGCACCGCTTGGCCTCTTCGATGACGGCCGCCAGGGCGTGAGAGGGCTCGGGTGCGGGGAGGATGCCCTCGGCCTTCGCGAAAGTGACCGCCGCGGCGAAGCATTCGCGCTGCTGCTTCGCCACCGCCTCGAACAATCCGAGCTCGTACATGTGCGACAGCAGTGGCGACATGCCGTGGTATCGCAGCCCGCCCGCATGCACCGGATCGGGGATGAAGTCGTGGCCCAGGGTGTGCATCTTCATCAATGGGGTGAAGCCGGCGGTGTCGCCGAAGTCGTAGGCGTAGATGCCGCGCGTGAACGACGGGCACGCGGCGGGCTCGACGGCCCGGATCACCGGATCGGTTCGGCCCGCGAGCTTTTCGCGCAGGAAGGGCAGGAACAGTCCTGCGAAGTTGGAGCCGCCGCCGGTGCAGCCGATGATCAGATCGGGCAGGCGTTCACCCGCCGCGGCGAACTGTTTCAGCGCCTCCTCACCGATGACGGTCTGGTACAGCAGAACATGATTGAGCACACTGCCCAGCGCGTAGCGGGTTGTCGGGTCGGCCGCGGCCACCTCCACCGCCTCGCTGATGGCGATGCCCAGGCTGCCGGGTGAATCCGGATGGTCGGCCAGGATTTTCGCGCCCGCGGCGGTGATCGGCGAGGGGCTGGCGTGCACGGTCGCGCCCCAGGTCTGCATGAGCGTGCGCCGGTGCGGTTTCTGGTCGTAGGAGGCGCGCACCATCCACACCTCGCAGTCGATGCCGTACTGCGCACAGGCGAAGGCGAGCGCGCTGCCCCACTGGCCCGCGCCCGTCTCGGTGGTCAGTCGCCGGGTGCCCTCGGCGGCGTTGTAGAACGCCTGCGGCACAGCGGTATTCGGCTTGTGTGAGCCGGCGGGGGAGACGCCCTCGTACTTGTAGTAGATCCGGGCCGGGGTGCCGAGCGCCTTCTCCAGCCGTCGCGCCCGGAACAGTGGCGTCGGCCGCCAGAGCCGGTAGACGTCGATGACCTCGGCCGGAATGTCGAGGTAGCGGTCGCCGCTCACCTCCTGCCGGATGAGCTCCATCGGGAACAGCGGGGCCAGATCCTCGGGTCCGACCGGCTGTCCGGTGCCGGGGTGCAGTGGGGGCGGTGGTGGTGCGGGCAGGTCCGGGATGACGTTGTACCAACGCCTCGGGATCTCGGATTCGTCCAGCGTGATCTTGGTGCGCTCGTCCACGGGACCCTCCCGGCTCGAAAAGGCTGTCTGTCCAGACTGCTCCCGCAGCGGACCCGTTGGTGTGGAATTCGCCGGATTATCACTGTCGCAGCCGCGCGGAAATTAGTAAGCTGGTGCGTATGATAAGCACGTATGAAGAATTGCTGGCCTCGGGAACCGAACTGCTCGCGCTGGACGCCCGCGCGGTGCGCGCCAGCATCGAGGTGGTGGCGGGACTCACCCCCGCCGATCTGGACGCACCCACGCCCTGCGTGGGCTGGACGCTGCGAGACCTGCTGGAGCACATGATCGTTCAGCACTACGGCTTCGCGGCCGCCGCCCGCGGCGAGAGTGATCTCGCGCTGTGGAAGCCGCAGCCGCTCGGCGGCGATCCGATCGGTGAGTACCGGGCGGCGGCCGAGCACGTGCTGGCCACCTTCGCCGAGCCGGGCGTTCTGGAACGGCAGTTCCCGCTGCCGGAGGTCCGCGACGGCATCGTGATTCCCGCGCCGCTGGCCATCAGCTTTCACTTCATCGACTACATCGTGCACGCCTGGGATGTGGCGCGGGCACTCGGCCAGACCGTGGAATTCGACGCGGACCTGCTGAGCGCTGGACTGCCGGTGGCCGAGGCGGTGCCGGGAGGACCGCACCGGGAGCGGCCCGGCGCGTCGTTCGCGCCCGAGGTGACCGCGCCGGAGGCGTCCGGGCTGGACCGGATCCTGGCAGTGCTGGGCCGCTCGCCCGGCTGGCCGGAGTGATCGGGGAGCTCTCCCGCGCGTGGTTCCCCGCTCCCGTCCGGTGGGGAACCGGTCGTCCTACCCGGTGCCGTCCGATGGCGTCTTCGACAACCAGAGGGCGCTGTTCGGCGCGAGGGTCAGGGCGGCCGACACCGGGCGGCCGTGCCAGGGCACGGGCTCGGCGGCGATCGGGTCGGCATTGCCCGCGCCGCTGCCGCCATAGGCGACGGCATCGGTGTTCAGCACCTCGTGCCACGAATCCGGTTCGGGCCCGGGCAATCCGATGCGATAGCCGCCGAGCTGACGGCCCGAGAAGTTGTAGACGCAGGCGAGAATGGATCCGTCGGTGCCGTAGCGCAGGAACGACAGCACATTGTTGTCGCGGTCGTCGGCGTCGATCCAGGAGTAGCCGCCCGGCGACGTATCCTGGCTCCATAGTGCGGGATTGGCGGCATACTGCCGGTTGAGGTCCCCGACCAGCCGCTGAATGCCCTGGTGCAGAGGGTTTTCCAGCTCGTACCAATCCAGTCCGCGATCGTGGTCCCACTCCCGGAACTGGCCGAATTCCTGGCCCATGAACAACAGCTGCTTTCCCGGGTGCGCCCACATGTAGGCCAGCAGCGCGCGGACCCCGCTCGCCCTGGTGAAATCGTCACCGGGCATGCGGGTCCACAGGGTCCCCTTGCCGTAGACCACCTCGTCGTGGCTGATCGGCAGCACGTAGTTCTCGCTCCACGCATACGTCAGCGAGAAGGTGACCTCGTTGTGGTGCCAGGTCCGGTACACCGGATCGTGGGCGAGATACCCGAGCGTGTCGTGCATCCAGCCCATGTTCCATTTCATGGTGAAGCCCAGGCCGCCGACCTCGGTGGCGCGGGTGACCCCCGGCCAGGTGGTGGACTCCTCGGCCACCGTCAGTACGCCCGGATGGTGCTTGTGCACGGTCGCGTTCATTTCCTGCAGGAAGGCGACGGCCTCCAGATTCTCGCGGCCGCCGTGGATGTTCGGCTCCCAGTCGGGGCGGGAGTAGTCCAGGTAGAGCATCGAGGCCACGGCGTCCACGCGCAGGCCGTCGATGTGGAACTCTTCGATCCAGTACAGCGCGTTGGCGACCAGGAAGTTGCGGACCTCGTGGCGGCCGAAGTTGAAAACGTAGGTGCCCCAGTCGAGTTGCTCGCCGCGGCGCGGATCGGCGTGCTCGTAGAGGGCGGTGCCGTCGAATCTGGCCAGCGCCCACTCGTCCCGCGGGAAGTGCGCGGGCACCCAGTCGAGGATGACGCCGATTCCGCTGCGGTGCAGGTGATCCACCAGGAACCGGAAGTCGTCGGGGGAGCCGAAGCGGGCGGTCGGCGCGTAGTAGGAGGTGACCTGGTAACCCCAGGAGCCGCCGAAGGGATGCTCGGCCACCGGTAGCAGCTCGACATGCGTGAAGCCCTGGGCGAGAACGTATTCCGCCAGCTGCTCGGCGATCTCGCGATACCCGAGCCCCGGCCGCCACGAACCCAGATGCACCTCGTAGACGCTGACCGGCGCGCGCAGCGGATCGGTGCGAGCCCGCGCCCGCAGCCATTCGGTATCGCCCCAGGTGAATTCGCTCGCGGTGACGACCGACGCGGTCGCGGGCGGGACCTCGGTGGCGTAGGCCATCGGATCGGCGTGGTCGACGGTGCGTCCGTCCGCCCCGTGCACGCGGTACTTGTACAGCGCCCCGGCCTCGATGCCGGGCAGGAACAGCTCCCACACCCCGGAATCGCCGAGTTTCCGCATGGGGGCGGTGTTTCCGCTCCAACCGTCGAAATCCCCGATCACCGCCACGCCCCGCGCATTCGGGGCCCACACCGCGAAGGCCGTGCCGGACACCTCGCCGTGGAGGGTGGGGTAGCGCTTCGGGTGCGCGCCCAGCACCTCCCAGAGCCGCTCGTGCCGGCCCTCGCCGAGCAGGTGCAGATCGACGTCGCCGAGGGCGGGCAGGAAGCGGTACCCGTCCGCGTCCACCACCGTGCGCCCGCCCGGATAGGAGGTGATCAGGCGGTAGTCCCACAGCTGCGGGAACGGCACCACGGCCTCGAACACGCCGTGCTCGCGATGTGCCAGTGGATGATCCACGCCGCCGATCCGGGCCGCGACCGTCTCCGCGTGCGGCCGCAGCACCCGGATGACGGTCCCGTCGGGATGCGGATGCGCCCCCAGCACCGTGTGCGGATCGGGGTGCGTGCCCGCCGCCAGCAGCAGAAGGTCGCGCCGATTCATCGGAACGATCGGCGATGGGCGAGCTCGGTGCGCGCGGCGGCCGGCACCGGCGGCAGCGCGAGAATGTGGGCCGCCACCCGGGCCGGGTCCAGGCGCACGTAATTGCTCTGGCCCCAGTGGTATTCCTCGCCGGTG
This sequence comes from Nocardia sp. NPDC059154, assembly GCF_042755705.1. Lineage (NCBI taxonomy): Bacteria > Bacillati > Actinomycetota > Actinomycetes > Mycobacteriales > Nocardiaceae > Nocardia > Nocardia sp. NPDC059154. The sequence continues at coordinate 52,718 of NZ_JBHZCS010000062.1, read as the reverse complement.
ACCTCGTCGTACACCGTCGGCCGGTCGTGCCATTCGCGTCCGATGGCGGGCAGGTCGAGCGAGACCATGCCCTGCTCGGCGCCGAACGGGTTCAGGTTCACCACCACGAGCACGGCGTCGCCGGTGGTGGGGTCGAACTTCGAGAACGCCAGCAGCGCATCGTTGTCCACGTAATGGAAGTGGATGCAGCGCACCTGCTGCAGCGCGGGATGCGCGCGCCGGATCTCGTTGAGCCGGGTCAGCCACGGCTCCAGGGATTCTCCGCGCGCGGCCGCCTCGGCGAAACGGCGTGGCCGCAGCTGGTATTTCTCGGAGTCCAGGTACTCTTCGCTGCCCTGCTGCACCGCCTGGTGCTCGTACAGCTCGAAGCCCGAGTACACGCCCCAGGTGGCCCCGAGCGTCGCGGCCAGCACCGCACGAATCGCGAACATGCCGGGCCCGCCGTACTGCAGGCTCTCGTGCAGGATGTCGGGGGTGTTCACGAACAGGTTGGCCCGGGCCTCATCGGCCTTGGCGGCCAATTCCCGGCCGAATTCCTCGAGGTCGTGTTTGTGGGTGCGCCAGGTGAAATACGTGTAGGACTGGCTGAATCCGCGCCGCGCCAGACCGTACATGCGCGCGGGGCGGGTGAATGCCTCCGACAGGAAGATGGTCTCCGGATTCTTCCGGTGCACCTCGGCGATCAGCCATTCCCAGAAGTCCGCCGGTTTGGTGTGCGGATTGTCGACCCGGAACACGGTGACACCCAGGCCGATCCAATGCCGTACCACTCGCAGCACCTCGGCGTAGAGCCCGTCGGGCTCGTCGTCGAAATTGAGTGGATAGATGTCCTGATACTTCTTCGGCGGATTCTCCGCGTACGCGATTGTGCCGTCGGGCAGCGTGGTGAACCACTCCGGATGCGCCGCCACCCACGGATGGTCGGGCGCGCACTGCAGCGCCAGGTCCAGCGCCACCTCCATACCCAATTCCCGTGCGGCCGCGACGAAGTCGACGAAGTCGGCCTCGGTGCCCAGCAGCGGGTGGATGGCGTCGTGCCCGCCCTCCGCCGAGCCGATGGCCCACGGCGAGCCGACATCCGCGGGTCCCGCGGTCAGGGAGTTGTTGGGCCCCTTGCGATTCACCGTGCCGATGGGGTGGATCGGCGGCAGGTACACCACGTCGAAGCCCATGGCGGCAATGCGGGGCAGATCCTTGGTGGCGGTGGCGAGGGTTCCGTGCACGGGGCGGCCCTCGGCGTCCCAGCCGCCGGTCGACCGCGGGAAGAATTCGTACCACGCTCCGACCAGCGCCCGCTGCCGCTCCACCTGCACGGTGTGCAACGGCCCGTGAGTCACGAACTCCCGCAACGGTGTTGCCCGCAGGATCTCGCCGACCTCGGCGCCGAAGGCGGCGGCGACCCGGGCGGGCAGTTGCGCGTCGCTGCGCAGCGCGGCGGCCGCGGCGCGCAGGATCTCCCACTGCCGCTTCGGGACCGCGAGCGCGGCCCGCTCCAGCAGCCGGGCCCCGGTCTCCAGATCATTGGCCAGATCGACGGCGCTCTGCCCGACGGCGAGCTTGGCCTCGACCCCGGATCGCCAGGTGGCGAGGGGATCGCTCCAGCCCTCGATCCGGAAGGTCCAGCGCCCGGGCATGGTCGGGGTGAACACCGCGTTGAACACGTCCGGCTCGTACTCCGGGCTCATGCGAATGCGCTGCGTGCGTGCCGAACCCGGGGCCTGCACCGCCAGCGTGGCGGCGACCGCCTCGTGGCCCTCCCGCCAGACCACCGCTCGCACCGGGACGACCTCACCGACCACGGCCTTGGTCGGCCGGCCGCCGGGAATCACGGGGGCGGTGTCATCGATGGCGATGCGGCCGGTCACGCCCTCGAACTTACCGGAGTGGCTACTGCTGGCCCGGCTTGAGGAGCACGAACAGGCCGTGGGCCTCGGCACACAGCCGGTCGCCGTCGTGCAGGGTGGCGCGGACGAACACCTTGCGGCCCTCCTGCCGCTCCACCCAGCCGCGCAGCACCAGTTCGGTGTTCAGCGGCGTGATGGACCGGTAGTCGACGTGCAGGAAGGCGGTGCGGGTGGCCTGCCTGGTGTACAGGGCCGCCGTCATGCCGAGCAGGTCGTCGAAGCCGAGGGCGATGTGGCCGCCGTGGGCCGCGCCGTTGCCGCCCAGGTGGAAGGTGCGGAAGGTGATGCGGGCGCGCACCCCGTCCTCGCCCGCGGCGTCGACCTCGAACGGCGGCAGCGTGATGTTGCCGCGCGCGGGCAGGTCGTTGCGATGCCACGCCGGCGCGTCCCATTCGTCGACGACCGCCGCGTCGAGCTTGTCGTTGAGCTCCTTCAAGGTGGCGATCACATCCAGCGCCAGCGCGTCGGACGGGTCGGCCAGCCGCACCCGGTCCATCAGCCCGCGCACCTCGTCGATGAACTCCCCGTAGTGCGCTCCACCCTTGGTGTTGTCGCGGCCCAGTTCTCGGATCGGCCGGAACCCGCCCTCGTGATGCTCCTGGGTGGGCTGTCCCTCGACCGCCTCGATCTGCTGCTCGCTCATGCTGAAACACGTTATCGGTTGCTTAGCGGATGCTCGCGCCGGGGCACCGGTAGTGAGCTGGGCAGACGGATCCCCAGGTAGGGTCTACAGGGGTGAAGGCATTGCGTCGATTCACCGTTCGTGCCCATCTGCCGGAGCGGTTGTCCGCATTGACCGAGCTGGCGACCAATTTGCGCTGGTCGTGGCATGGGCCTACCCAGGATGTGTTCGCGGAGCTGGATCCCCGGCTGTGGACCGAGGTCGGGCACGATCCCGTTCGGATGTTGGGGGAGGTGCCCGCGGCCCGGCTCGACGAGCTGGCCGGGGACGAGGCCTACGTGCGGCGGGTCGATGCCGCGGCGGCCGATCTGCAGGACTATCTGGACCGCCCTCGCTGGTTCCAGAAGCAGCAGCGCGGGCCGCGGGGGATCGCGTACTTCTCCATGGAGTTCGGCGTCACCGAGGTGCTGCCCAACTATTCGGGCGGGCTCGGGATTCTGGCTGGCGACCACCTCAAGGCCGCCTCGGATCTGGGCCTGCCGCTCATCGGCGTCGGATTGCTGTACCGCTCGGGCTATTTCCGGCAGTCGCTGACCGCCGACGGCTGGCAGGCCGAGCACTATCCGGCCCTCGACCCGATGGGGCTGCCGCTCCGGCTGCTCACAGAGGGCGGTGCGCCGGTGCTCGTGCATGTGGCCATGCCCGAGGGGCGGGTGCTGCGGGCCCGGGTGTGGATCGCCCAGGTGGGCCGGATTCCCCTGCTGCTCCTGGACTCCGATATCGCCGACAACGACCCGGAACTGCGGGCCGTCACCGACCGGCTCTACGGCGGCGATCAGGACCACCGCATCAAGCAGGAGATCCTGGCCGGCATCGGCGGCGTCCGGGCGGTGCGCGCCTACACCCGCGCCAACGGCCTGCCCGATCCCGACGTCTTCCACATGAACGAGGGCCACGCCGGATTCCTCGGCATCGAGCGCATCCGCGAATTCATGGCCGCTGGAATGGATTTCGACTCCGCGCTGGCCGCGGTACGCGCCGGCACCGTCTTCACCACCCACACCCCGGTCCCCGCGGGCATCGACCGCTTCGCCGGCTCCCTGGTGCGCCGGTACTTCGGCGGCGCGCACGGCGAACGGGAATCACCGGTGCTGCCGGGCGTTTCCGTGGACCGCATCCTGGCCATGGGGCGCGAGGCCGATCCGTCGGTGTTCAACATGGCCCACCTCGGCCTGCGCCTGGCCCAGCGCGCCAACGGCGTGTCGAAGCTGCACGGCGAGGTCAGCCGCGCCATGTTCGCGCCGCTGTGGCCGGGCTTCGACGCGCGCGAGGTCCCGATCGGCTCGGTCACCAATGGCGTGCACGCCCCCACCTGGGCCGCGCGCGAATGGATCGACAAGGCCCGCGAACTCATCGGCGCCGAACTGGTCGAGGAGGCCCGCGGCTGGGAGCGGCTGTGCGATGTGGACCTGCGTGAACTGTGGTCCACCCGGAATGCCCTGCGCGGCATCCTGGTCGACGAGGTGCGCCGCCGGCTGCGCAATTCGTGGCTCGAACGCGGCGCCGCCAGCGCCGAACTCGGCTGGATCGACGAGGTTTTCGACCCGGGCGTGCTGACCGTCGGCTTCGCCCGGCGCGTCCCCACCTACAAGCGCCTCACCCTGATGCTGCGTGACCCGGAACGCCTGCGCGCCATGCTGCTCGATCCGGAGCATCCGGTGCAGCTGGTGGTCGCCGGCAAATCGCATCCGGCCGACGAGGGCGGCAAGGCGCTCATCCAGCAGGTGGTCCGCTTCGCCGACGATCCGGCCGTGCGCCACCGCATCGTCTTCCTGCCGGACTACGACATGTCCATGGCCCGCTACCTGTACTGGGGCTGCGACGTCTGGCTCAACAACCCGCTGCGCCCGCTCGAGGCCTGCGGCACCTCCGGCATGAAGTCGGCCCTCAACGGCGGCCTCAACCTGTCCGTCCGCGACGGCTGGTGGGACGAGATGTACGACGGCGAGAACGGCTGGTCCATCCCCACCGCCGACGGCGTCCGCGACGAGCACCGCCGCGACGACCTCGAGGCCTCGGCCCTCTACGACCTGCTGGAACGCGCTGTGCTGCCGCGCTTCTACGACCGTGACCACGACGACCTGCCGGCCCGCTGGATGGAAATGGTCCGCCACACCCTGCGGACGCTGGGCCCGAAGGTGCTGGCCTCCCGCATGGTCCGCGACTACGCCGTCGACTATTACGCGCCCGCCGCCGCAGCCTATGAAGCGGTGTCCGCCAACGACTTCAAGGGCGCACAGGACCTGTCGGTGTACCGCCGCCGTGTCGAATCCGCCTGGCCCACGGTCAAAGTCCTGCAGGTGGACAGCTCCGGCCTGCCCGACACCCCGGTCATCGGCGCGGACCTGGACCTGCGCGCCCGCATCGACCTCGGCGGCCTCACCCCCGCCGACGTCAGTGTGCAGGCGGTGCTCGGCCGGGTCTCACCCACCGACGACCTGACCGACGTGCATACCTTCCCCATGCGCCACGCCGGAACCGATTCCGGCGCCGACATTTTCACCATCCAGACGCCGGTCCCGCTGTCCGGCGCGGTCGGCTACACGATCCGCATCCTGCCGCACCACCCGCTCCTCGCCACGGCCGCCGAACTCGGCCTGATCGCCACGCCCAGCCCCTGACGATCAGGTGGGCGCGATCAGCGTCCGTTTGAGAATCTTCCCGGTGGGGTTGCGGGGCAACGCATCCAGGAACGTGACGTCGCGGGGGACGGAGAAGCGGCTGACGCGGTGGCGGATGTAGTTGCGGACCATGTCGGAGTCGAGGCCGGAGCCGGGGCGTTTGACCACGAAAGCGGCCAGGCGCTGGCCGAATTCGTGATCCGGGACGCCCACCACGGCGACCTCGCTCACCTGCGGCAGATGGGAGAGGGCCTCCTCGACGGCGCGCGGGAAGACGTTCTCGCCGCCGGAGATGATCATCTCGTCGTCGCGGCCGGCCACGAACAGCTTGCCGGAGGCGTCCAGATAGCCGATATCGCCGGTGTCGAGCATGCCGTCGGCCTCGTCGGGCGGGGTGGCGTCGGTGTAGCCGTCGAACAGCATGTGATTGCCGACGAAGATGCGCCCGGTCGCCCCCACCGGCACCGGACGCCGATCCGGGCCCAGCACCGCGAGTTTCGTGCCCAGCGGCGGCCGCCCCGCGGTGGTGGGGGACACGCGCAGATCCGCCGGATCGGCGATGGAGGCCCACGACACCTCGGTGGAGCCGTACACGTTGTAGAGGATCTCGCCGAAGGCGTCGAGGAACGCCAGCACCGTCGCGCCGGCCAGCGGCGCCCCGCAACTGGCCACGATGCGCAGGCTGGACAGGTCGTAGCGGGCGCGAACATCGGTGGGCAGGTCCAGGATCCGGTTCACCATGATCGGCACCACGATCAACGCCGTCACCTTGTGCTCGGCGATGCGGCGCAGGCAGTCCTCGGCGTCGAAGCGGTCACCCAGCAGCACCGTCGCCCGGACGGCCGTGGAGATCTGCAGGGCCCCCAACCCCCAGGTGTGGAACAGCGGGGCCGGAATGAACATGGTCTCGTTGGTGCCGAACGGAATTCGCGACAGCAGCGCCGCCACCGTCCCGAAACCCTTGGGATGCGGCCGCCGCGCGCCCTTCGGGGTTCCGCTGGTCCCCGAGGTGAGCACCACCAGGCGGCCCGGCCGCGGCGGCTTGCGCGGCGGCTCCTGGCGCATGGCGATGAGTTCCTCGATGGTGGTGCGCCCGGGATCCGGTGCGGCGTCGTCGCTGGTGAAGCGCGGCAGCTCGGTGGGCAGATACCGCACCAGATGCTCGAACTCGCTGTCCGCGAACAGCGCCGACAGCCGATGCCGCTCCACGATCTCCTCGACCTGCCGGGCGGGCAGCCCGGTATTGAGCAGCACCGCGTCCGCCCCCGATTTGCCCGCCGCCACCATGCACTCGACCATGCCGGTGTGATTGCGGCAGAGCAGCCCGATCGCGGTGCCGGGCCCGAACCCCAGCGCGGCGAAGGCTCCCGCCAGAGCGCTACTGCGCGCGTGCAATTGGTCGAATGTGCTGGAATACCGGTCGTCGATGACGGCCGGCCGCTGGGGCGAGTGGGCGGCCCCCGCGGCGTAGCCACCGGCCAGGCTGAAGCCCCACTTGGCCAGTCCGCCGATCTGCCGCAGACCCACGTCCGGCCGGTAGGTGCGCACCACACCGGAGGCCACCATCCGCTTGACCACCCCGGCCTGCAGCCGCATCCGCGAATCCTCGCCATTGACGATGAGCGAGGACGGCGTGCCCTGGACCAGGTCGCCGACCCGCCGGAGCCCGGCCAGCGTCCAGGCCACCACCGCCGAGTTCGGCAGCTGCGCGGTCATCGGATGCACCAGTCCGGCCTTGAAGTAGGTGACGTAGATCCGGGTGTGCTGGGTGTCGCCGCGCAGGCGCACGGTCGCGAAGCTGCCCTGTTCGGGGCAGTGCAGCTCGAAGCTCTCACCGGTGCGGGTGAGGTGCAGTTGCACTCGCAGCACCCGGATTTCGATGCCATTGCCGCCGACGCGCATATTCAGCGTGGGATGCGTATCGACGGTGTCGAGTTGTTCGCATGCGCCGATTCCAGGAAATAGCCGGGGGTAGGTCTGCGGGTCGACCAGGACATCCCAGATCGCTTGGCGGTCGATCGCGAAGTCCGCGACCGCGTCGATGACATCGGTTACCACTGGCGTACTACTTCTGCCTGGCCGGTTCCCCTGAACACCTCCGGCGGAATACGTATTTGTAACGTTCCAGGCAATACGGGTCAAGGCTCTTAGATTACCGGCCGGTAGTTATTTAAATAGCCGATGAATTGCGCTGACGGCACCGGAAAAACAACACTCAGGCAGGTGGGATTGCCCACAATTCGCGGTGTCAGTGACAGATCGTGCCATCCGGACCAGTACGGTGCGCACGGCAGCCTTCTACCCTCCCGCCGACTGGAGACACCCCACATGACCACCGACGTCCTCACGCGTACCAAGGGGCGCGTCGACGCGTACTTCGGCATCAGCGAACACGGATCCACCTTCAAGCGCGAGGTCATGGCGGGAACCATCACGTTCCTCGCCATGTCGTATGTGCTCGCCGTCAACCCGCGGATCCTGGGCGACCATGGCGACCTCGGCGACAAGGGCATGCCGTTCCAGGCCGTCTTCACCGCGACCGCCGTCGCCGCCATCTTCGGCACCCTGGTCATGGGCCTGTGGGCCAAGTATCCGGTCGCGCTCGCGCCGGGCATGGGCCTCAACGCCTTCTTCGCCTACACGGTCGTCCTGCACATGGGAATCCCGTGGCAGCAAGCACTTTCGGGCACCCTCATCTCCGGTGTCGTGTTCTTCGTCCTCGCCGTCACCAAGGTGCGCGAGAAGATCATCGAAGCCATCCCCATGCAGATGAAGCTCGCGGTCGGCGCGGGCATCGGCCTGTTCGTGGCGTTCCTGGGTCTCAAGAGCGCGGGCATCGTCACCTCCGACCCGGCCACTCTCGTGCACCTGGGCAACTTCCACCACGGCACCACCCTGCTGGCGCTCTTCGGCCTGGTCGTGACCGTCGTCTTCCTGACGCTCGGCTGGCACGGCGCGGTGCTCTACGGCATCCTCTGCACCACCGTGCTCGGCATCGTCACCGGCCTCGTGCAGCTGCCGAATTCGGTCGCCGCCATGCCGCACGGGCTGGATCAGACCTTCGGCCAGGCCATCGTCCATCTGCCCGACGCCTTCACCGGGAAAATGGTGGTCGTCGTGCTGACCATGCTCTTCGTCGACTTCTTCGACGCCTCCGGCACCTTGATCGGTGTCGCCAACCAGGCCGGGCTGCTCACCAAGGACGGCAAGCTGGACCGCGCGGGCCAGGCGCTGGCCGCCGACTCGGTCGGCACCGCCGCGGGCGCGATCATCGGCACCTCCTCGACCACGGCGTATGTCGAATCCACCGCGGGTGTTTCGGCGGGTGGCCGCACCGGCCTCACCGCGGTCACCACGGCCGGCTGGTTCCTGATCGCCCTGTTCTTCTTCCCGATCTTCGCCACCTTCGCCGACGTGTCGGCCGTGACCGCGCCCGCGCTCATCGTGGTCGGCGTGCTCATGTCCCGGGCACTGGGCGAAATCGAGTGGAACAGGCTGGAATACGCGGTCCCGGCGTTCATCACCGTCATCATGATGCCGCTGACCTACTCGATCGCGAACGGCATCGCGATGGGCCTGCTGTTCTACCCGATCGTCATGGTGGCCAAGAAGCGTGCGCGCGAGGTGCATCCGGTCATGTGGGTGCTGATGGCCGTGTTCCTCTACTACTTCTGGTACCTGGCCAAGTAGAGCCGACTCTCAGGGGTCGGCCCTGACATCCCTTTCCCGGGCGCGAGGCGGAACAGCCTCGCGCCCGGTCTCGTTGGGGATCTGCTGTAGGCTGCAAAACGGACCACGGTCCGGATAGGATCGCTGCCGAGCCGTACAGACCCGAGAGACGAGGACCCCGACATGACCGCAACCGTGAACGCCACCGCCCGAGCCACCGCCTCGAACGGCCTCGGCGGCACCGATATCGGCCTGCTGGTCGCCCGGCTGGGCTTCGGCGGCGGACTGGCCGTGCACGGCACCCAGAAGCTGTTCGGCTGGTTCAACGGCTACGGCCTGGACGCGACCGCGCAGGGTTTCAAGGGCATGGGCTACGACCCGGGCAAGTTCTTCGCCACCCTGGCCGGCCTGAGCGAGCTCACCGGCGGGCTGCTGCTGATGCTGGGCCTGCTGACGCCGCTGGCCGGCGCCATCGCGCTGGGCACCATGATCAATGCCGTGCACGTCACCTGGAGTGGCGGATTCGCGATGTGGGAGCTGCCGGCGGTGTACGCCGTGGCGGCCGCCGCCTTCGCCTTCGCGGGGCCGGGCCGGCTGTCGCTGGATTCCGGTCGCCCGTGGCAGCGCCAGGGTCTGGTCTGGGGTGCCGGGGCGATCGCGCTGGGCGTGGTGGCCGCGCTCATCACCCTCGCGGTGAAGTAGGCCGGGAACAAAGTTTCGGTGTCCCCGCGCCGCGTGCAGGGCTTGGCGCGGGGACGACGGACACATCCGATGTGGGAATTGGGGGGTTCACCGGAGTACCGAAAGCTAATTTACTTCTGATCGGAAGTAGGAACCACCCCTGTGACTGTTCTCACAAGCTCATTTCATTTGCGCGACACTATTTGTCAGTCTTTCGAGAGCTTTTGTCACAACCTGGGGATCGGATGTTTCCCAATACGGTGGTAATGATGCTCGGAGATAACCGCCATAGCGCGCCGTCGCCAGTCTCGAATCCAGAATTGCGATAACACCGCGATCGTCCACACTGCGCAGCAAACGGCCCGTTCCCTGCGCCAGCAGCAGTGCCGCATGATTGGCCGCGACCGACAGGAATCCATTGCCACCGCGCGATTCCACCGCGCGCTGACGCGCCACCAGCAGCGGGTCGTCCGGGCGTGGGAACGGAATCCGGTCCAGGATCACCAGGCTCAGCGACGGGCCGGGAACGTCCACGCCCTGCCACAGTGAAAGTGTCCCGAAGAGGGAGATTTCCGGGTCCTCGGCGAATTTCCGGACCAGGGCGCCGGTGGCGTCGTCACCCTGGCACAGGATGGGGGTGTCGAGACGCTCCCGCAGAATTTCGGTGGCCGCCTTGGCCGCCCGCATGGACGAGAACAGCCCGAGGGTGCGCCCGCCCGCCGCGCGGATGAGGCGTTCGATCTCGTCCAGATACGACTGCGGCAGCCCGTCCCGTCCCGGCGCGGGCAAATGCTTTGCCACATAAAGGATTCCGGACTTGGCGTGGTCGAAGGGCGAGCCCACGTCGACCGAATTCCAGCGCAGCGTCTTCTCGTCCGACGGGGCCTCGGTGCCGGTGGCCAGCGCCGGGTCCACGGTCGCCGAGGACTGCGGCGGCAGCCCCCAGGTCACTGCCAGATTGTCGAACGAGCCGCCGATCTGCAGCGTCGCCGAGGTGAGAACCACAGTGGCCGTACCGAACAGGCGGCTGCGCAGCAGCCCGCCCACCGACAGCGGGGCCATGTGCAGCGTGCGGCGCGCGACGCCGCGCACATCCTCCGACGCCAGCCAGATGACATCGCGGTGCGCGGCGGGATCGGACTCCTCGAAGGTGGTCAGCACCCGCACCGCCGCGTCGTGCACCTCCTCGACGGCCGCCAGCGCCTGATTGCGGGCCGCCGCGGATTCCGGGTCGCCGGTGGCGGAACTTCCGCCCTGCGGTGCCAGGGCGGTGCGCGCGTTCCAGGCCGCGTCGCGGATGAGCGCGAGCACGGGGGCCGCGCCGTCCGGCATCCGGTCCCAGCGTCCGGGCTGCAGGTCGTCGAGCAGCTCGTGCCAGGCCTCTGCCGCACCCTCGAGCCGGTCCACCTCCTGCTCGTCGATGAGTTTCGAGCACCGCTTGGCCGCGGCGCTGATGGCCGAGGTGGACAGTTCGGCGGTGGCCACGGCGGTCACCCGGTCCACCAGCTCGTGCGCCTCGTCGACGACCACCACATCGTGTTCGGGCAGTACCTGGATGCCGCTGATGGCGTCGATGGCCAGCAGTGCGTGGTTGGTGACCACCACATCGGCCTGCCCGGATTCGGCGCGGGCCTTCTCGGCGAAGCAGTCCTGCCCGAACGGGCAGCGCGACTTGCCCAGGCATTCCCGGGAACTCACGCTCACCTGCCGCCAGGCCCGATCGCTGACGCCGGGGGCGAGCTCGTCGCGGTCGCCGGTCTCGGTGTCGGAGACCCACTCGTTCAGCCGCTGCACCTCGCGGCCCAGCTTGGAAATGGCGAAGGCGTCGAAGAGTTCGGCCTCCGGCTCCTCCGGAATCGCGCTGTTGATCTTGTTCAGGCACAGATAGTTGTTGCGCCCCTTGAGAATCGCGAACTGCGGCACCCGCCCCAGCGGCGTCGCGAGCGCATCGGCCAGCCGCGGCAGATCCCGGTCCACCAGCTGTCGCTGCAACGCGATGGTCGCGGTCGACACCACGACGGTCCGCCCGGTCCGTACCGCGTGCCGCAGACTCGGCACCAGATACGCCAGCGACTTCCCGGTACCCGTCCCCGCCTGCACCGCCAGGTGCTCGCCGGTGTCGATGGCGTGCGCGACAGCCGCCGACATCGTCTGCTGCCCCTTGCGCTCCTTACCCCCCAACGCCTGCACAGCGGTGGCCAACAGCTTCGGGACGGGAGGCAGTTCAGGCACGGCGGCCAGATTACTGCGCCGCCCCGACAACCCTCGCGCAAACCTCTACGGGCCGCCCAGCAGGACCGATTTCCGCCGATCAGAGGTAGGACTTCTCACCCACCCGGGTAGTGGGTCAGTTCTCGAGTGTTCCGGCCAGTTCGACGCCGGAGGCACGGAGTTTGTCCAGGGCGGTGGCCAGGGTCGCGGGGGAGACGGCGGCGGTGAGGCCGAGGAGGACCCGGGTGTCGAAGCCTGCGGCGCGGGCGTCCAGGGCGGTGGCGCGGACGCAGTGGTCGGTGGCGATGCCGCAGACGTCGACGGCGTCGATGGCGTGGGCGCGCAGCCAGTCGGCGAGGGTGGTCGAGCCGTCGGTGGCGGTGCCCTCGAAGCCCGAATAGGCCGCGGTGTACGCGCCTTTGGAGAAGATCTCCTGGATGGGCCCGGTGTTCAGGCTGGGATGGAAGTCGGCGCCGGGGGTGCCGACGCGGCAGTGCGGGGGCCAGGTGTCGACGTAATCGGGCTGCTCGGAGAAGTGCGTGCCCGGGTCGATGTGGAAGTCGCGGGTCGCCACGATCGCGGTGTAGTCGGAGACGCCCAGGTATTCGGTGATGCGCTCGGCCACGGCCGCGCCGCCCGCGACGGCCAGCGATCCGCCTTCACAGAAATCGTTCTGGACGTCGACGACGATCAGGGCTCGGCTCATGAGCGGACCTCCCGGGAATCGGCGGCTGAACCACGACGGCGCGCCGCTCGTATTGCATTGTGCAGCCCGGCGCCCGGCCGGTCCACGGCAGCATCGGTCGCTCCATCGTGGCCGAGGCGCAAGATGTAACGGGGGAAATGATGAAAAGTGCCGCACTGATGGCCCTGCGGTTCTTCGTGGCGTTCGAGATCGCCAGTGTGGTGGCGAATCTGGCGTGGCACGAGATCGCGTTCGAGGCCGACGACCTGCTGGGCGCGCTGGTGCGCACGGCCCTGTTCGCCGCGCCCGCCGCGGTGATCGCGGCGGGGCTGTGGTGGCGGGTCAGCTCAGAAACGTCGTCGGAATCGCGGGTTCGCCCGCCGACAGTTTCAGGCCCTCCCAGGGAAGGCTGATCAGGCTCTTGGCCACCAGTTCCCGGCTCTGCGCCAGGGTGGGCTGGCCGGGCAGCGCCTCGCCATCCCGGACCAGCGGGACCTGGACGTCGCGGATGTCGAAGCCGTCCGGGTCGGGTCGGGCCGCGGCGGCGGGGTAGACGATTTCCTCGACGATGGTGCCGGTGCGCCGCGCCAGCCGGACCGCGCGTTTGGTGCCGCCGCGAGACTCCTTGTGGGAGCTGCGCTTCGCCACCGGGATGCCCTCCACCTCGACCAGCTTGTAGACCATGCCCGCGGTCGGCGCGCCGGAGCCGGTGACCAGTGAGGTGCCGACGCCGTAGACGTCCACCGGTTCGGCGCGCAGCGCGGCGATGGCGTATTCGTCCAGGTCACCGGACACCACGATGCGGGTGCGCACCGCGCCCAGCGCGTCGAGCTGCTCGCGCACCTGCCGGGCCAGCACACCCAGATCACCGGAATCGATGCGTACACCGCCCAATTCGGGTCCGGCCACCTCGATGGCGGCGGCCACCCCGCGGGTGATGTCGAAGGTGTCGACGAGCAGCGTGGTGCCCACGCCCAGCGCCTCGACCTGGCTGCGGAAGGCGGCCGCCTCGTGCGCGCCGTCCGCGCCGCTGTGCAGCAGGGTGAAGGCGTGTGCGCTGGTGCCGCCGCTGGGGACACCGAAGCTGCGGGCCGCCTCCAGATTGGAGGTGGCGTCGAAACCGGCCAGGTAGGCGGCGCGGGCGCTGGCGGGGGCGGCGAGTTCGTGTGTTCGGCGCGAACCCATTTCGATCATGCGGCGGCCGCCGGCGGCGCTCACCATGCGGGCGGCCGCGGCGGCGATGGCGCTGTCGTGGTTGTAAATGGACAGGATGAGGGTTTCCAGCAGCACGCATTCGGCGAAGGTGCCGCGCACGGTGACGATCGGGGAGCCGGGGAAGTAGAGCTCGCCCTCGCGGTAGCCGTCGATGTCGCCGCGGAAGCGGTAGTCGCGCAGCCACTCCAGGGTACGGTTGTCCAGGAAGCGCTCGGCGACCGCGAGTTCGTGTTCGCCGAAACGGAATTCGCTCAGGGCCGTCAGCAACCGCCCGGTCCCCGCGACCACGCCGTAGCGCCGGCCGTTCGGCAACCTGCGAGCGAATACTTCGAAGGTGCACTGCCGCTGGGCCGAACCGTCGGCCAGCGCTGCCGACAGCATGGTGAGCTCGTACTGGTCGGTCAGCAAGGCCGTACTGGTCAGTCCGTCAGCGATCATCACGAGATCACTCTAAGCACATCGACGGCCGTCCCACCGACCATGCGCCACGCCCGGGCATCGATCTCGCGTCCACGTCGGGACGGCGTGTCGCGTGGGCTGTTGTTTCTGAGTTCTCAGGTCGTACCCTGGTTGTTATGGGTCTGTGTAATCAGGACGTTGTCCGGGTCGCCGCCGGTCCGGCGGGCGTCAACGTGACTATGTCGGCGGCACAGGCGACACCGGAGGCCATTGAATACTCCGAGATTCTGGAGGCCGAGGACCGGCCGTGGGTGACCGTCGTATGGGACGATCCGGTCAACCTCATGCACTACGTGACCTACATCTTCCAGAAGCTCTTCGGCTACAGCAAAGGCAAGGCAACCGAGCTGATGCTGAAGGTCCACAACGAGGGCAAGGCCGTGGTGTCAGCCGGCTCGCGCGACAAGATGGAGCACGACGTCCAACGGCTGCACGCGGCCGGGCTGTGGGCCACCATGCAACGTGACGAGTGAACAGGACGACTACGGTAACCCCGTGCGGAAGTGGAGCAGAAAGACCTCCCTGGGCGGGCTGAAACTGCGTTCGGAAATGGACGCCCACGAGGCGGAGGTATTGCGTTCGCTGGTCGGGGCCGTCACCGGACTGCTCACCGATCGGGCCCGTTCGGCACCCGAGGACGACCTCGCGGAGCTGACCGGGCTACAGACGGGCAACACCGAACCGCCCGATGATCCGCGGCTGGCCCGGCTGCTGCCGGACTTCCATCGCCCCGAACCCGGTTCCCCCGACGCCGAGCGCGCCGGCCTCAACAGCGCCCTGCGCAGCCTGCACGAGCCGGAGATCATCGAGTCGAAGGTGGCCGCCGGGCTGGTCATCCTGGAAACGCTGCCGCCGCAGGGCGGCAAGATCATCATCAGCCAGGAACAGGCGCACGCCTGGCTCACCGCGCTCAACGACGTGCGGCTGGCCCTCGGCACGGCCCTGGACATCACCACCGACACGCCCGACCATTTCCCGGACGACGATCCGCGCGGGCCGAGCCTCGAGGTCTACCACTGGCTCACCTGGATGCAGGACTCACTGATCCAGGCGCTCGCGCCCTAGGGCAGCGGACGTGGCCGAGGAGGAACTGCCGTGAACAGTGTTGCGGGACCACGTAATTCGATCACCGACGTCGACGGCGTCCTGGTCGGCCAGTACCACGTGCTGGACGCGAACGCCACCCTCGGGTCGGGCGCGGCCACCGGCTGCACGGTGGTGCGGGTGCCGGACGGGGCCGTGGCCGCGGTGGACGTGCGAGGCGGCGGTCCGGGCACCCGCGAGACCGACCTGCTGGACCCGGGAAACACTGTGCGGCAGGTGAATGCGATCCTGCTCACCGGCGGCAGCGCCTACGGGCTGGCCGCGGCCGACGGCGTCATGCGCTGGCTGGAGGAGCACCGGGAGGGGATCCCGATGGATCCCGCCGACCCGTCTCGCGTGGTGCCGATCGTGCCCGCGGCGGTCATCTTCGATCTTCCGGTGGGGGCGTGGAACATTCGGCCCGACGCCGATTTCGGTTTCCTGGCGGCGGAGGCCGCGGACCCGGTGTTCGATCGCGGGTCGGTCGGTGCGGGCGTGGGCGCGCGGGCGGGGTCGCTCAAGGGCGGGATCGGCACGGCCAGTGTGCGTTTCACCGACGGCCCGGCGGCGGGCATCACCGTCGGCGCGGTGATCGTGGCCAATCCGGTCGGCTCGGTCTTCGACCCGCGCACCGGATTGCCGTGGGGCGCGGGCACCGACGGCCCCGAGCATTTCGGATTGCGCCCGGCCACCGCCGAACAGCTGGCGGCCGCGAATGCCCTCGCGGTGAAGGGAACCGTGCTCAACACCACCATCGGCGTGGTCGCGACCGACGCGGCGCTGGATCCCGCGGCCTGCAAGCGGCTGGCCGCGACCGCGCACGACGGGCTGGCCCGGGCCGTCCGGCCCGCGCATTCGCCGCTGGACGGCGACACCCTGTTCGCGCTGTCCACCGGCGCCGCCGAGCAGCCGCCGGCGCTTCCGATGCCCCCGGCCTTCCCCGCTGATCTGCTGATCCTGGACCAGCTGTGCACGGCCGCGGCGGTCTGTGTGGAGCGCGCGATCGTGGACGCGATCCTGTCGGCGACCTCGGTGGCAGGCATTCCCGCCTACCGTGACCTGTTCGGGTCGCAGCCGTGACGGGTGCGGGGCACCGGGGTGTGACCGGGTTCATCGGGAATAGCCGCCTAGTCTCACCTGTTGACGACAGCGTTTCGGCCGTTCGGCCGGGGGCGTCGAGCGGAAGGATGCGACTGTGCTGGTGATCAGGGCCGACCTCGTGGAGGCGATGGTCGCGCACGCGCGCGCCGACCACCCCGACGAGGCGTGCGGTGTCATCGCCGGTCCCGAGGGCTCCGATCGGCCCGAGCGGTTCATCCCCATGATCAATGCCGCGCGCTCGCCCACCTTCTACGAGTTCGACTCGGGTGAGCAGCTGCGGCTGTGGCGGGAGATGGATGCCGCCGACGAGGAGCCGGTGGTCATCTACCACTCGCACACTGCCACCGAGGCGTACCCGAGCCGCACCGACATCGCCTTCGCGTCCGAGCCCAATGCCTACTACGTGCTGATCTCCACCCGCGATCCGGAGCGGCACGACCTGCGCAGCTATCGGATCCTCGAGGGCGAGGTCACCGAGGAGCCCGTCGAGATCGTCGCCGCTTACCCGGCGCTGTCGACGGGCGCGGAGGAGGCAGCTCGCGTAACCACGGAGCGACCCGACAGCGCCGCGTCGAGCACTGAATCCGCCGACGCCTGAACGACTTTCACCGCACCCCGCCCGCCGGAACAACACAAGGAGTCCCCCTCATGCCGGTCACCGTGTCCATCCCGACCATCATGCGCCCGATCACCAAGGGCGAGAAGCGGGTTCAGGCCCAGGGCGCGACCCTGGCCGCCCTCATCGCCGACCTGGAGGCCAACTACCCGGGCCTGGAGGCGAAGCTGCTCAAGGACGGCAAGCTCAACCGCTACGTCAACATCTACGTCGACGACGAGGATGTGCGCTTCAGCGGCGGGCTCGAGGCCGAGGTGCCCGAGAACGGCACCGTCACCATCCTCCCGGCGGTCGCCGGCGGCGCGCGCTAATCGTGGCGCGCTACGAGTCGCTGATCGCGACACTGGGCAACACCCCGCTGGTGGGTTTGAAGAACCTGTCCCCGCAGTGGGACGGTGACGAGCACGTGCGGTTGTGGGCCAAGCTCGAGGACCGCAATCCGACCGGATCCATCAAGGACCGCCCGGCGCTGCGCATGATCGAGCAGGCCGAGGCCGACGGGCGGCTCACGCCCGGCTGCACGATTCTCGAACCCACCAGCGGCAATACCGGTATCTCGCTGGCGATGGCGGCCAAGCTCAAGGGCTATCGCCTGGTGTGCGTGATGCCGGAGAACACCTCGGTGGAGCGGCGGCAGCTGCTCACCATGTTCGGCGCCGAGATCATCGACTCCCCGGCCGAGGGCGGCTCCAATCAGGCTGTGGCGCTGGCCAAGCAGATCGCCGCGGAGAATCCGGACTGGGTGATGCTCTACCAGTACGGCAATCCGGCCAACTCGCTGGCGCACTACGAGACCACCGGCCCCGAGATCCTCGCCGACCTGCCCGAGATCACACACTTCGTGGCGGGTCTGGGCACCACCGGCACGCTCATGGGCACCGGCCGCTTCCTGCGTGAAAAGGTCCCCGGCATCGACATCGTCGCCGCCGAGCCGCGCTACGGCGAACTGGTCTACGGCCTGCGCAATCTCGACGAGGGCTTCGTCCCCGAGCTCTACGACGAGTCCGTCCTGACCTCCCGCTTCTCGGTCGGCCCCTACGACGCCGTCCGCCGCACCCGCGAATTGATCCTCGAAGAGGGCATTTTCGCGGGCATCTCCACCGGCGCCATCCTGCACGCCGCCCTCGGCGTCGCCAAGAAGGCACAGCAGGCGGGCAAGCGCGCCGACATCGCCTTCATCGTCGCCGACGGCGGCTGGAAATACCTCTCCACCGGCGCCTACGACGGCACCCTCGAAGAGGCCGAGGAGAAGCTCGACGGCCAGCTCTGGGCCTGACTCGGCCGCGGCGCCTCGGGGATTTCCCCGAGGCGGTCCGACTCGGTGCGGCGGTAGGCTCGGGGCAGGGCGGCTAGGAGGTCTTGCTATGAGCGGCGGGAGCGGGATGGGCGCGTCGTTCGATCCGGATCGGATCGCGCGGTTGCGGGGGCAGCTGGCGAAGCCGGCGGTTGGGTCGGGCGGGAATGGTGCTCTGAAGTTGCTGTGGCAGCGCGCCATTGCGCTGACCCTGGGATTCACGGCATTGCTGTATCTCGTGGAGGGGGTCAACAGCCTCACGGACAACGAGCTGGATCAGGCGGGGGTGAAGCCGCGCAGCGAGGACGGGCTGGCCGGCATTCTGTTCGCGCCTGTGCTGCATGCCAATTGGGGGCATCTGTTCGGGAACACGCTGCCGGTGATCGTGCTCGGGCTGCTCACCCTGCTGACCGGGATCGGGCGGGGGCTGACGGCGACGGCCATCATCTGGGTGATCGCCGGGGTGGGCCAGTGGTTCACGGCGCCGCCGCACAGTGTGTCGGTCGGCGCCTCGGTGCTGGTGTTCGGCTGGCTCACATATCTGATCTGCTGGGGCTGGTTCTCGCGAAATGTGTTGCAGATCGCGGTCGGAGTGGCGGTGGCGGTGCTCTACGGTTCGATCCTGTGGGGCGTTCTGCCCGGCAACCCGGAAATCTCTTGGCAAGGACATCTTTTCGGGGCGATAGGTGGAGTGGTTGCCGGATGGGTACTCTCTGGGAATGAACGTCGTCATCGTCGTGGGGCTGACGCCGGCCGTCTCGCGTCGCGGGGGTGACGCTGGACGCGGTCGGCGATTTGGGGGATCCCTCCTTGAGTGAGAATGCAGCGTGGCAGCATGGGGGAATGCGCCTCACCGTCCTCGGGTGCTCGGGCAGCGTGTCCGGCCCGGATTCCCCGGCGTCGGGTTACCTGCTGACCGGCCCGGATATGACACCGACCGTCATCGATTTCGGTCCCGGGGTACTCGGCGCGCTGCAGCGCCACCTGGATCCGGGTGAGGTCGACATCTTCCTGACCCACCTGCACGCCGACCACTGCCTGGATTTGCCGGGCCTGCTGGTGTGGCGCCGCTACCACCCCAATCCGCCCACGGGCAAGGCCGTCGTCTACGGCCCCACGGACACCGCGCTGCGAATCGGCAACGCCTCGGCGGAGATCGGCGGCGAGACCGACGACTGGTCCGACGTGATCGACATGCGGGTCTGGCAGGCGGATGTTCCGGCGCCCTTCGGCCACGGCCACACCGTCGAGGCCCGCCGCATGTACCACCCGCCGGAGTCCTACGGCCTGCGCATCTCCACCGCCGCCGGCCGTACCTTCGTCTACACCGGCGACACCGCCCTGTGTGACGAGGTCTTCGAGTTGGCCAGCGGCGCAGACGTTCTGCTCTCCGAGGCCTCCTGGACCCACGACCCGGCCAACCGCCCGCCGGGCATCCATCTCTCCGGCCACGAGGCGGGCCTGATCGCCGCCCAGGCCGGTGTCGGCGAACTTCTCCTCACCCACATTCCCCCGTGGACCTCCCGCGAGGACGTCATCGCCGAAGCCAAGGCGGTTTTCAGCGGTCCCGTGCACGCGGTCTCCCCGGGCGAGGTCTTCGACATCTGATCTTCGGCACGCGCCGACGCTATTCAGCGGGGCGCGGGCGACAGCGGATCGTGGGCCACTACGCTGAGGGCCGTGTCGAAACGAGCCGATGGCAGGGCGGATGACGAACTCCGCGACGTACGGATCACCCGCGGTTTCACCACGCACCCGGCGGGGTCCGTGCTGGTGGAGTTCGGGCAGACGCGGGTGATGTGCACCGCGAGCGTCACCGACGGGGTGCCGCCGTGGCGGCGCGAGTCCGGATTGGGCTGGCTGACGGCCGAATACGCCATGCTGCCCGCCGCGACGCACACCCGCTCGGGACGAGAGTCGGTGAAGGGCAAGGTCGGTGGCCGCACCCAGGAGATCTCGCGGCTGATCGGCCGTTCGCTGCGCGCCTGCATCGACCTGTCGACCATCGGCGAGAACACCATCGCGGTGGACTGTGATGTGCTGCAGGCCGACGGCGGCACCCGCACCGCCGCCATCACCGGCGCGTATGTCGCGCTCTCGGACGCCATCACCTACCTGGGCGCGGCCGGGAAACTGACCGACCCGCAACCGATCTCCTGCGCCATCGCCGCGGTGAGCGTCGGCGTGGTCGACGGCCGGGTGCGCCTCGACCTGCCGTACGAGGAGGATTCGCGCGCCGAGGTCGACATGAACGTGGTCGCCACCGACACCGGCACCCTGGTGGAGATCCAGGGCACCGGCGAGGGCGCCACCTTCCCGCGCTCCACCCTCGACAAGCTGCTCGACTCCGCGCTGGCGGGCTGTGAGCAGCTGTTCGTGGTGCAGAAGGCCGCCCTCGCGCTGCCGTACCCCGGCGTGTTGCCGGAGCCCGGGGAGTCCAAGAAGCGATGACCCGCCGCGTCCTGGTCGCCAGCCGCAATGCCAAGAAGCTGAACGAGCTGCGCCGCATCCTGGATGAGGCCGGTATCGCGGGCATCGAGATCGTCGGGCTGAACGACGTGCCGCCCTACGACGAGGCTCCCGAGACCGCCGCCACCTTCGAGGGCAATGCTGTCGCCAAGGCCCGTGACGGTTTCGCCGCCACCGGATTGCCTTGCGTCGCAGACGATTCCGGTCTCGAGGTGGATGCGCTCAACGGCATGCCCGGCGTGCTGTCGGCGCGCTGGTCCGGTACCCACGGCAATGACGGGGCCAACAACACCCTGCTGCTGGCCCAGCTCGGCGACGTCCCCGACGAGCGCCGCGGCGCCCACTTCGTCTCCGCCTGCGCCCTGGTCGCCGACGGCGTCGAGGAGGTCGTGCGCGGCGAATGGCCGGGTGTGATCGGCCGGAAGCCGGTGGGCGACGGCGGTTTCGGCTACGACCCGCTGTTCTTCCCGGACGGCGGCGACGTCTCCTCCGCCCAGCTCACCCCGGCCGAGAAGGATGCTGCCTCGCACCGCGGCCGCGCCCTGCGTCAGCTCCTCCCGGCACTGGCGGCACTCGCCGGCAACTGAATTCCCGTAGACGCGAAAAGGGTTCGGGGACCTGGTCCCCGAACCCCTTTCGGCCGTTCGCGTGTAGTTCGATCGAGAGGGCGGCAAGTGATCTCGTGCCGTTCGGGGGAACTCCCCGGGTACGCCCAAGATAGTTTCGGCACCCGACCGCCGGCACGGGTGCGCGACAGTCAACGGCTCCCGAGCCTCCCGCTAGAGTCCCGGAGAGGCGGTGAGAGCCTTGACCTCGCGGGTGCGGTAGTGCTCGAAGACGAAGGACAGGAACGGAATCGTGCCCGCGATGCAGGTCAGGGCCGTGGTGGCGGGCTTCCAGCGGGCCTTGATGCCGAGGTCGATGGTGAAGACCAGGTAGATCATATAGAAGATGCCGTGCACCTGGCCGATGTAGAACAGCCAGTGCGGGGCGGTGCTGCTGTCGTCGAGGATGAGGTACTTGTAGACCATCTCACCGCACAGCACCAGCAGCCAGACACCGGTGATGTAGGCCAGGGCGCGGTAGCGGGTCAGCGCGCCGCGGATCTTCGCCGGCGCGGCGGCGCCGAGTGGGCGGGGTGCCAGCGTGGTGTCACCGGCGACGGGGGATGGTGCGGAGTTGTCGCGGGTGCTCAACCGGCGCTCCTCTCGGTGTGGTGCAGACCGGCGTCACGGACCTTGTCGTCCATGTCGCGGGCGTGCAGATCGGCCAGGTACCTGTTGTATTCGGCGAGCTCGGGATCCTCGTCCCGGGCGGCTTTCGGGCGCTCCGGCAGCAGGCCCGCCGGGATTTCGCGCGGCGCCGTGGGTTTCGGCCGACGCGGCCGGTCGGCGGGGGCGCCGGTCGGCATGGACGTGGCGGCCGGTTCCGGCACCGGAGCGTCGTCCTGCTCGGCTTCCTGCTCCAGGCGCACGAATCGAACGTAGGCCCACACCACGAACCCGGCGAACAACGGCCATTGCAGCGCGTAGCCGAGATTCTGATAGGTGCCGCCGCCGGACTCGAAACGGGTCCACTGCCAGTAGCCCAGCCCCAGGCATGCCGCGAACGCCACAACCACGAACACGATCAGGGCCGGGCGGCGATGGGGAGCGGACACGCACTCCACGGTACCTGGGGACTACGCACTGCGTAGTAGGAGGTGGGTAACAGCAGGGCCCGCCGCATTGGATGATGCGACGGGCCACGGGCACGAGGCTCAGAACTTGTAGGTGACCCCGGTCAGACGCTCGGACTCGGTCCAGAGCCGGCGCAGCAGTTCCGGATCCTGCGAGATCTTGCTGGACGGCGAGGGCTCGACCGGGCCCTGGCTGCCGAACAAGCGGGTGGGACCCCAGTACACGGTCGGGTCGGCGTCGGTCTCGGTCGCGGCGAACAGCGAGGAGTAGGCCGCGTGGTACGGGGACTGGCCCACGATCCGGATGAACGGCTTCGAGATCTTGTCGAGGACGGTTTCGGTGTGGGCGAACAGGTCGGTCGCCGAGACGCCCGGGTGCACCGCGTAGGAGCGCTTGGCCGAGCCGGCCTCGGTCAGCCGCCGCTGCAGTTCGCGGGCGAACATCAGGTTCGACAGCTTGGCCTGCGCGTAGGCGAGATTGCGCTGGTAGCGGCGGTGCTCGTAGTTGAGGTCGTCGATCCACAGCTTGGGCGTCTGCTTGTGGGCGATGGAGGCCAGGGTGACCACCCGGTCGCGGATCCGGTCCAGCAGCAGCCCGGTCAGGGCGAAGTGGCCGAGATGGTTGACGCCCCACTGGGTTTCGAAGCCGTCCTTGGTGCGGGAGAACGGGATGTTCATCAGGCCCGCGTTATTGATGAGCACGTCGAATTCGCCTGTGCCGTCGGCGAACTGCCGCACCGAGTCGAGGCTGGCCAGGTCCAGGCTCGCCACCCGGACATCGCCCTCGATGCGGTCGGCCACCTCCTGGGCCTTGGCGGCATTGCGGCAGGCCATGATGACGGTGGCGCCCTTGCCCGCGAGCACCTTGGTGGTCTGCTCGCCGAGCCCGCCGTTGGCGCCGGTGATCACGAAGGTGCGTCCGGTCTGGTCCGGGATTTCGCTGGGCTTCCATGCCATGGCTGCTGACCTCACAATTCGAGTCGTTTGTTCGACCTTACTTCAGAGTAAGTTCCGGCGGTAGCCCTCGCGGGCCGGGGCAAACTTGTGACAGTCATAAAATGGTGATGATAATGGTTTCATGGCATCCACGCCCACCGCCGCGCCGCTGGGCCTGCGCGAACGCAAGAAGCTGCAGACCAGACAGAACATCTCGAACACAGCCACCCGGCTGTTCCTGGACCGCGGCTACGGCAATGTCACCATCGCCGAGATCGCCGAGGCGGCCGAGGTGGCCAAGATGACCGTGACCAACTACTTCCCGCGCAAGGAAGACCTGGTGCTGGATATTCACGACGCCTTCGTCGCGGGTCCGGCGGTCACGGTGCGCGAGCGGCGGGCCGGTGAGTCGGCGCTGGCCGCGCTGCGGCGGGTGTATCTGGCCGCGGTCGCGGACAAGGATGCCGTGCTCGCCGGATTCTCCGGGCCGGACTTCGCCGCCCTGATCACCGGCAGCCCCGCACTGGTGGCGCGGCTGCGGGAGTTCCACGAGGACCGGGAGCGGCGGCTGGCCGAGGTGCTGGCGCGGGAAACTGGTTGCGCCGCAGATGATTTCACTGCCCGGCTCGCGGCCGCGCTGCTGGGCGGCGTGCATCGCACCCTGTTCGAGGAGGTGCTGCGGCGGACGGTCGCGGGGGAGTCGAACGACGCCATCGCCGCGGTGCTGGGCGAGCAGGTGGCCGCGGCCTTCGACACCCTCGAACCCGCGCTCGGCGGGTACGCGGTGCGCGCGAACTGACCGGTGCCGCACACGAACTGATCGGTCACTCTGCTGGAATGGCCGAGGTGCCGTGTCGTTGCCGCAGAGTGGCTGGTGAGCGCCACATACTGGGCCGATGACCGGTGCCAGCGCCACCGCCGAGAAGCCTGCCCCGCCTCGTCCGCTGAGCCGGGCCCGCAGAAACGTCATCTTCGGAACCGTCGCGCTCGGCATGCTCATGGCCGCGCTGGATTCCACCATCGTCTCCACCGCCCTGCCGACCATCGTGGCGGATCTGGGCGGGGCCGGGCACATGGCCTGGGTGGTCACCGCCTACCTTGTGGCCGAGGCCATCGCGACCGCCCTGTCCGGCAAGTTCGGCGACCTGTTCGGCCGCAAGCTGGTGTTCCAGATCAGCGGCGCCGTCTTCATCATCGGCTCGATGGTGGCCGGGCTCGCGAACGGCATGACGCTGCTCATCGTGGCGCGCGCGGTGCAGGGGCTGGGCGCGGGCGGGCTCATGGTCACTTCGATGGCCCTCATCGCCGATGTCATCCCGCTGCGCGAACGCGGCAAGTACCAGGGCGCGCTGGGCGCGGTCTTCGGCATCACCACCGTCATCGGGCCGACGGCGGGCGGGCTGTTCACCGACCACCTGAGCTGGCGCTGGTGCTTCTACGTGAATGTCCCCCTGGCCATCGTCATGATCGCGCTGGCGGCCCGCACCATCCCGATGACCAGGGCGGTCGTCAAACCGATCGTGGACTACCTCGGCATCGCGCTGATCGCGGTCGGCGTCGCCTGCCTGATCCTCGGATTGGAGTGGGGCGGGCAGGAATACGCGTGGGGCTCGCCCACCATCATCGGCCTGTTCGCGGCCGCGGTGGTGCTCATGGCGACCTTCGTGGCCGCGGAGTTCCGGGCCCCCGAACCCATGCTGCCCATGCACCTGTTCCGCAGCAATGTGTTCACGGTGTGCTCGATCCTGAGCTTCATCGTCGGATTCGCGCTGCTGGGCGCCATGACCTACCTGCCCGCGTATCTGCAATACGTGCAGGGTGTTTCGGCGACCGCATCCGGAGTGCGCACGCTGCCGCTGGTGGTCGGGTTGTTCTTCACGTCGATCCTGTCCGGCAATATCGTTGGAAAGACGGGGCACTACAAGGCTTTCCCGATCATCGGCTGCGCGGTGATGGCGCTGGGGCTGTACCTGATGTCGACGATGGGCGCGAACACCAGCTTCTGGGTCATGTCGCTGTACATGCTGATCCTGGGGCTGGGCGTCGGTCTGGCCATGCAGGTGCTGACCATCGCCGTGCAGAACAGCGTCTCGTATTCGGATCTGGGGACCGCCACCTCCGGCGTCACCTTCTTCCGCACCATCGGCAGCGCGTTCGGCACCACCGTGTTCGGCACCCTGTACACGAACAAGCTGCGCCCGAATCTGGAGGCGGCGCTGATCGAGGCGCGGGTCCCGCCGCAGGCGGCGCAGAATCCGGCGGCGCTGCGGGATCTGCCGAAACAGCAGTCCGCACCCATCATTCACGCCTACGCGGACTCCATCGACTTCGTCTTCCGCTGGGTGGTGCCCGTGGCGCTGCTCGGATTCGTGGTGGCGTTCTTCCTGAAGCAGGTGATACTCCGCGACAGCGCGCGGGCCGAGGCCACCGATGTGGGGGAGCAGTTCTCCGTGCCGGACTCCGCCGACCGGTTGGTGCAGCTCGAGCGTTGCGTCGCGCGGGTGCTGAGCAAGCAGCGCGACAATGGCGTGCCGGACCCGGGAATCCTGGCGGCGGCGGGCAGTTCGCTGGGCCGCGACGAGGCGTGGGCGCTGGGCCAGGTGCGCATGTACAACCGCTTGCGCGGGACGGCGACCATCGACGACATCGCCCGAACTCATTGGATCCCGGTGGAATTGATCGGCCCGGTATACGACAAGGCCGAACGCGAGGGTCTACTGCGCCGTGACGGCGACCAGCTCGCACTCACCGACAAGGGCGTGCAGGAGGTGGATCGGGTGCGCGGCGCGTGGAAGCGCTGGCTCGAAACCGAGCTCACCGATTGGGATTCCACCGATGCCGCCGATCGGGTCCTGCTGGATCAGGCCATCGACAATATCGCCACCAAGCTGCTCGACGAGGCCGACCGCCCGGACGTCCTGCCGGTGCGCTGACCGTGGCGTCCGATGCCCCGCCGCGGAATCCGCAGCGGGGCATCGGCTTGCGACGGTCGGGCCGCTCGACGGTCAGGCGGACACGGTGGCGGGCCGCACAGTGGCGTCCCAGTCGATCCGGAAGCGCTGCTCACCGCCCAGCATCTTCTCCGGATCCATCCGCTTGAACAGCAGCGGCATCATCAGCTGCATGGCCTTGCGGGCGACGGGCCCGGCGGCCTTGGTCTGGTTCATCCGGGCGACGCGGGCCGCGACCCCCTCCACCCGCGGCCGTCGCAGCGCCTCGTAGGTGGCGAAAGCCCGTGCCGGATCGTCGATATCGCGCAGGCACCGGGCCAGCTCGATCCCGCTCTCGATGGCCAGCGAGGCCCCCTGCCCGGACGTGTTGCTGGGCGCGTGGATGGCGTCGCCGGTGAGTACCAGCCGGCCCCGGTACCAGTGCGGCACCGGCGGCATGATGTGCAGCGCGCCGATCACGGCCAGCTGTGCCGGGGTGGTGCTGCGGGCCAGCTGCTCGCCCGGATCCTCCCCGGCGTAGGTTTCGCGCAGCGTGCGCAGCCACTGCTCGGCGGGGACGGCCCGGGCCTCGGTCAGCGAGTAGTACTGCTCGCTGGGCAGATTCGCGCCCCACGAGACCCGCCCGTCGGGCATGGCCCAGTACAGGTAGTAGGCGCGCCGGCCGAAGGCGAAGGTCATCATGCCCGGCTCCAGGTCGATCGGGCAGTCGGTGTACGCGCCGAAGCTGAGCATGCGCAGGTACGTCGGCCCGGGGGCCTTCGGATCGACCAGGGTGCGCACGGTGGAGCGGATTCCGTCCGCGCCGATGAGGACATCCGCGGTCGCGCTGCTGCCGTCGGCGAAGATGGCGGTCACCCCGCCCGCGTGCTCCTCCACCTCGATGAGCCGCTTGTCGTACTCGAAGCGCACCCCGGCGGCGACGGCACTGTCGTGCAGTACCTGGTGCAGGTCGGCGCGGTCGATCACCCGCAGCGGCTCGATATCGGTCATGCCGGGCAGCTCGAATCGCTTGCCGTTGACCGACATCGAGGATCGGCTGATGGGCACCGCGTGGGCGCGCACCGCGTCGCCGGCCCCGACGATGTCGAGCGCGGCCACGCCGTTGGGCGCGAGCGCCAGGTTGGAGCCGATGCCGTAGGCGGGACCCGGATAGGCCTCGAAGACGGTGACGTCGATACCGGACCTGTGGAGCGCGGTGGCGGTGACGGGGCCGGAGATGCCGCCACCGATGACGAGTGCGGAACGAATGGACATGTTTCTCTCCCGAGAAGTGTTCGCAGGGTGTCGAAAACCCCGAACCGTCCCGCGCGTGGAGAACCCAGTTATCCTGTAGTTGCCAAACTCGGTGCCGGGTTCGCCTGCACGGACGCGGTTCGAGACGGTGTGTTCCCGGGCTTCGGCGGTGGTGTTGCAGCACCCTCGCCGGGGCCCGGTCCATGTGGATCAGTCGTGCTGGGACTGCGGTGTGTCGGCTCCCCCTTCCGCCGGCTCTGCGATGTCGGCGGGCATGACGCCGTCGCGATGCCAGGCCCGCCAGCCCTCCACGTCCGGGAAGCTGCCGTCGGCGAGCGAATCGCGCAGTGCGCGTGCCCATTCGGACTCCGCTGCCAGCATGGCCAGCTCGTAGTCCTCTTCGATCAGGAACAGCCGCGGCACTGTGCCGTCCAGGGCGGCCAGTTGGGTGCGGCTTTCGGCAATGGTCCGGTCCAGCTTGGTGATTCGCTGGGTGAGCAGGTCGACGACCTCGTCGGGCGGCAGCACCGAGGCGACGGACAGCCCGGCCACGAAGCGGCGCTTCTCCGGCTCGGGGTCGGCGATGAGTTCCCTGGTCCAGTCGGTGAGTTCGGCGCGCCCGGCGTCGGTGATCCGGTAGATGGTCCGTTCCGGCCGGGCGCCGTCGCGTTCGCTGCCCGCGATCTCGAGGAAGCCGTGCTTGGCGAGGTTGTCCACGACCGTGTAGAGCGAGCCCCACTTGACGCTCATGTCGTTGTCCTTGCCCCATGCCCGCAACTGCGCGGCGATCTCGTATCGATGCATGGGTTTGACGACGACGGCGGACAGCACCGCCAGCCCCATCAGATTGGCGACCTTGCGCCTGCGGGCCATCCGGCACCCCCTTACTCGTCTACGAATATACGTCTACGAGTATTCGGCGACAAGCATTCGGCCGGAATCGAGCTCCGATCGGCGTCTACGCGTGGGCGAAGCGGGCGCGCAGGTGGTCGGAGGTGGCCTGGTCGGCGGGCAGGAACGCCTCGAGGTGCAGCTCGGACAGGGTGATGTCGGTGGCCGTCGCGAACGAGGTGACAGTGGTGATCAGCCGCAGCTCGCCCGCCTCGGACCGCAGCCGCAGCGGCACCGCGAAACCCAGATGTCCCGGGCCCGGCTCCACCGGCGGCAGATAGCCGTCGAGTTCGGCGATGAGCGCGTCCAGCGCGGGATCGGGGCTGCGGCCCGCGCGATTGCGGAGGCTGTCGGTGACGTGCCGCCCCCACTCCGGCAGGTTCTCCACCCGCCGGCCCAGCCCGTCCGGATGCAGGGCCAGTCGCAGCACATTGATCGGGGGCTCCAGCAGCTCCGGCGCACAGCCCTCGGTCAGCAGCTCGAATCCGGGATTGGCCGCCACCAGCACGCCGAACGGCCGGGTCACCACGGCCGGATACGGCAGATGCCCCTGCAGGATGGTGTCGAGCGCATGCCGGACCGCGTCGAGTTCCGGTGCGTCCAGCGAGGATTCGGGAAAGATCGGCGCATAGCCCGCCGCCAGCAGCATTGCGTTGCGCTCCCGCAGGGACAGTCCCAGCACCTCGGCCAGGCGGACCACCATGATCCGTCCCGGCTGTGAGCGCCCCTGCTCCAGGAAGCTCAGATACCGCTGGCTGGTCTCGGCGGCGATGGCCAGATCGAGCTGACTCAACCGCCGCCGTGTCCGCCAGCCGCGGAGCTGCTGTGCGAACGGTGTGGTCGTGGCCGGGGCCATGGTCGTCATACCTCCACTGTGTTCGAGGCGGTGTCGCGTCGCGATTCCCTCCAGGGAATCGTCACACGGACGGGGAGCCGCGCCGTGATCATTCCCTGCAGGGAATCGCGGTGGCGGCCGGCGCGGCACAGACTCGGAGCCATGAGCGATGGACATGATCAGAACCCGAATGGTGTTGCCTACCACCTGGATCCGCTGCGCGGCATGGCCGGATTGAGCACGGCGGTGCAGGCGCCGCCGATCCCCGGACCGCACCAGGTGCTGGTGCGGGTGCGCGCCGCCTCCCTGAACCGGCGCGACATCATGCTGATGGAGGGCACCTACCCGGTGCCGGCCCGGCCGGGCGTGGTGCCGCTGGTGGACGGCGTCGGTGAGGTGATCGGCCTGGGTGCGGGCGTGACCCGCGCGGCGCTGGGCGACCGGGTGATGGGCACCTACTTCGTCGGCTGGAACGACGGCCCGCAGACCCGGGCGCTGAGCGGTGAGCAGTACGGCGCGACCCACGACGGCTGGCTCGCGACCTACGTGCTGCTGGAAGAGGATTCGGTGGTGCAGGTGCCGCCGTATCTCACCGACGCGGAAGCCGCCGCCCTCACCTGCGCGGGTCTGGTGGCCTGGGCCGCGGTGACCAAGCCGGTGCCGGTCGGCCCGGGCGACACCGTGCTCACTGTGGGCTCGGGTCCGGTCGGCCTCTTCGCGGTGCAGCACGCGAAAATGCTGGGCGCGCAGGTCATCTCCCTCACCTCGTCGCCGGAGAAGGGCGAGCGCCTGCGCAAGCTGGGCGCGGACGAGGTGGTGGACCGAACCGTGACCCCGGACTGGGAGCGGGTGGTGCTGGAGCTCACCGACGGCCTGGGCGTAGAGCGCGTGGTGGAGGCGGTGGGCAAGCGGACGCTGGCGAAATCCCTTGCGGCCACGGCCTACAACGGCGAGGTCGTGCTGATCGGAGCCTTCCCGGCCGAGCCGGGGCAGCAACCCGCCGATCCGCTGGGCGGCAAGTATGCCGGCCTGCGCCGCATCGCGGTGGGCAGCCGGGCGGATCTGGAGTTCATGAACCGCACCATGGCCGAGCACGGCATGCGGCCGGTGATCGATCGGGTGTATCCGTTCGAGCGGGCGGTCGAGGCGTTCGAATACTTCGAGACCGGTGACCCGTTCGGCAAGGTGGTGCTCACCCTGGATTGAGCGCAACTTACTGGCAATCGGTTTGGATAGATATCTACCTGGAACTATTTCCTTACCTTGTAGCCGGTTCAGATAATCAGCAAATCTGTGTACCGTGCCTTGAAGGAGAAGCATTTCGGATCTACGAGCGTGTGCTTCGAGCCGAAGGAGTTCCCCGATGGCGGTGGGCGCGGTACGCGAGAGACCCGGTGCGGCGGGGGAGGAGCCCGCCGTCGCAGCGAATGACGGGACCCCCGGTCTGACCGCGGTGGGGACGATGCCCGCCAACGTGCTCGGCGGCCTCCTGGTCCTCTCGTTCAGCGTGATCGTCGCCCTCATCGGCGGCACCATGTGGGCCGCGCTCGAGAGACCCGGTGGCGCCGAAACACCGGACACCCCACCGGCTTCCACGTCCACCGCCCCGGTGTCCGTCAAGGCACAGCCCCAGGCGCCCCCGCCCGCCACCTCCGCCGCTCCGTCACCACCACCGCCACCGCCCGCCCCGGCCGCAGCGCAGAATCCCACGCCCGCCCCGGCGCCCGCACCTGCCCCTGCCCCCGCCCCGCACACCGAGCAATACGTCCCTCCGCCCGCGCCGGTCCAGGTGGCTCCCGAGCCGCCCGCACCCGCCCCGGTGGCGCCGCCTCCACCACCGGCCCCCGCACTGCCGGACATTCTGGCCCCGATCCTCCCGTTCCTGGTGCCGCCCCCGCCCCCGCCCCCGCCCGCTCCCTAGTTGTCGCCGCCCGGAATCCGAAGGAGGACAGCCATGCTCGGCACGGCAGACGAGATCGGGCGCGACCACGGCGATATCGACCCCCGGCGGCTGGGCCGCGTGATCCTGGCCGCCGTCCTCATGGCGA
This sequence comes from Nocardia sp. NPDC059154, assembly GCF_042755705.1. NCBI lineage: Bacteria > Bacillati > Actinomycetota > Actinomycetes > Mycobacteriales > Nocardiaceae > Nocardia > Nocardia sp. NPDC059154. The sequence continues at coordinate 21,456 of NZ_JBHZCS010000062.1, read as the reverse complement.
TGGCTGTCGGGGCGGGCATCTGGCTCACCTCGTCCGGTGATCGCCCGATTGCCGACACCTCGATCGTGAATGTCCCCCGGCCGCGTCACGACCATGTCGCCCCCGCTCCGCATCCGCCCAATGTCGCGCCCGCTCCGCGCCCGCCCAATGTCGCTCCCGCCGAACAGGTTCCGTCCGTTCCGGGACCGGCCTCGGATCCGGCTCCGCCAGTGGTGATTCCGGCGCCCGTCGCACCGCATCCGGTGAATATCCCGGCGCCGGTGGGCCCGGACGGCGGGCCGGCGAATCCGCTCGCGCCGCTGGTGGATTCGGGCCGGCCCTCCGGCTAGAGTCCGGAAATCCCTGCCAGCTGGCCGATTCCGTAGGTGACGGCCATGGCCAGCGCACCGCCGATGACCACCCGGAGCACGGCGCGGCGTGGATTGCTGCCACCGAGCCGGGCGCTCACCGACCCGGTCAGGGCCAGCGCCACCAGCACGGCGGCGAAACAGACGGGGATGCGCCACTGGGTCGGGGGCAGCAGGATGGCCAGGATCGGCAGGATGGCGCCGATGGTGAAGGAGACGGCCGACGACAGCGCGGCCTGCCACGGATTGGTGAGTTCGTGTGGGTCCAAACCCAATTCGGCCTCGGCGTGGGCGGCGAAGGCGTCGTGTGCGGTGAGTTCCTGGGCCACTTGGCGGGCGGTCGCGGCGGACAGGCCCTTGGCCCGGTAGATCTGGGTCAGCTCGGCCAGTTCGTATTCCGGCTCCTCGGCCAGCTCCCGCTTCTCCTTCGACAGCAGGGCGCGCTCGGAGTCGCGCTGGGTGCTGACCGAGACGTATTCGCCGACCGCCATGGAGATGGCGCCGGCCGCCAGACCCGCGACGCCGGCGGTGAGGATGGCACTGGAGTCGGTGGACGCGGCGGCGACACCGACCACCAGGCCGGCGGTGGAGACGATGCCGTCATTGGCGCCCAGCACGCCGGCCCGCAACCAGTTGAGGCGGGCGGCGAGGCCCTCGTCGTGCGGCTCGTGCGGGTGCGGTAGCGCTGCGTCGGCGGCTCCGGTGTCGTCCACGTGGGCAGCCTAATTCACCGGGACGCACTCATGCGGTAATGCGTTCGGGGGAGGCATGGCTCCCATTTACGGGGTGTGCGGACGGTTTGCTGCAACGATGGGGTCATGGTGGGTTTCTGCAGGCGGTACTGGCCGGCCATCCTCCCGGTGCTGGGCGCCGCGGTGCTGGTGGTGGCCTGGGGCCGGCAGCTGAGCCCGGTCCCGGCGGTACTGGTGGGAGCCGTGCTGATCGGCGCGGTGCTGGCCGCGGTGCGCCACGCGGAGACGGTCGCGCACCGGGTGGGCGAGCCGTTCGGATCACTGATCCTGGCGGTGGCGGTGACCATTATCGAGGTCGGGCTGATCGTCACGCTCATGGTGTCCAGTCCGGAGAAGTCCGCCGCGCTGGCCCGCGACACCGTCTTCGCCGCTGTAATGATCACGTGCAACGGCATTTTCGGACTCTCGCTGCTGGTGGGCGCGCTGCGGCGGCGGGTGGCGGTCTTCAATGCCGAGGGCACCGGCGCAGCGTTGGCCACGGTCACGACACTCGCGACGCTGAGCCTGGTGCTGCCCACCTTCACCACCAGCGAACCCGGCCCGGTGTTCTCGACCTCGCAGCTGGCCTTCGCCGCCGTGGCGTCGCTGGTTCTCTACGGCGTCTTCGTCATGGTGCAGACGGTCCGGCATCCGGACGACTTCCTGCCCGTCGAGGGGATCGCGGCCGTCGACGATGAGCACGCGGAGCCGCCCACCCGTGGGCAGGCGTTGCTGAGTCTGGGTTTGCTGCTGGTTGCCCTGATCGGCGTGGTCGGGCTGGCGAAGGTGGACACACCGAATATCGAATCCGGTATCGCCGCGGCCGGGCTGCCACAGTCCGCGGTCGGTGTGGTGATCGCGATGCTGGTGCTGTTGCCCGAAACCATTGCGGCCGTGCGTACTGCGCGCCGCGATCGGGTGCAGATCTCGCTGAATCTGGCGCTGGGTTCGGCCATGGCCAGTATCGGACTGACCATTCCTGCCATCGCGCTCGCCTCGGTCTGGATCGAGGGTCCGCTCATGCTCGGCCTGGGCGCGACCCAGATGGTGCTACTGGCATTGACCGTGGTGGTCGGCGCGCTCACCGTGGTGCCCGGACGCGCGACCCTGCTCCAGGGCTGTGTGCACCTGGTGTTGTTCTCGGCCTTCGTTTTTCTGGCGGTCAGTCCGTAATCAGGAGTTCCAGCGATAGATCTGGCCGTCGCGCAGTTCGTAGGACGTCGCGGGATTGGTGGCATCGTGCCGGGACAGCAGCGCCATGACGCGGGTTCGTCCGCGGGTGGTGACGCCGTCCTCGGTCCAATGCACATAGGGATGCACCAGTTTCGCGAATTCCGCCCAGTCGCCGGCTTCGATCGTGTGCAGGACCGCCGACACCGTGTTGTCCACAGCGACAGTGAACACGCACTGTCCGCGTTTCGCGTGGGTTCGATGGGAAATTGGGGTTGCTGCGAGATCACTCTATTCGGCTTCAGGTATGGCTGAGGGCCCCGAAACCGCCTCGCCGGGGGTTCGCCCGGGGCGTGCTCAGCGTCATAGTTATAGCCGATCTGCTCTGATAACACGTTCTAGAACTGCAGGTCACATGGCTATTCGTCCCGCTGACCGGGACTGACTCCGGATGTACCGGTAGGTAACTTGGAGGTTCCGATCACACCTCGAACCGATTTGATGTAACTCCGCGTAACCATTAGCTTTGATGGCAGGCAGTGTTGCCGATCACGGAGAAGAAATTTGAAGCTCGCCACCACACGTCGGTTCCGGCGTCTCGAAGAAGCAGTCCTGCGATGACCCGGGCCGTCCCTAGTCGGTCCGCCGTGCGCATCGTGCGTGACAACTTCTCCAGCACCTCGGTGGCGTCGCTGCGCACCTTCGGTCGCGCGGTCGGAATTGCCGAGGAAGCGGTGGTCGGCACCGTCACCGATATCGCGCGCCGCCAATTCCAATGGAAAGAAGCCATTCTCCAGGCTTGGCGGCTCATTACCGTGACGGCGATTCCGGCCGTGCTCATCGCGATTCCGTTCGGCGTCATCGTTTCGGTCCAGGTGGGCAATCTGATTCACACCCTGGGCGCGGATTCACTGCTGGGCGCGACCGGCGGCCTGGGCGTCATCAAACAGGGCGCGCCGCTGGCCACCGGTTTCCTGCTGGGCGGCGCGGGCGCCGCGGCACTGGCGGCGGATCTGGGCGCGCGCACCATTCGCGAGGAGATCGACGCGCTGAACACCATGGGCATCAGCCCGATTCACCGGCTGGTGATCCCGCGCCTGGTGGCCATGGTCTTCGTCGCGCCGCTGCTGAACGTGCTCATCATCTTCGTGGGCGTGCTCGCCGGCTACGGCGTCGCCATCGGCGGGCAGGGCGTGACGCCGGGCTCGTACTGGTCCACCTTCGGATCCTTCACCACCACCGCCGATGTGTGGGTGTCGCTGTTGAAGGCTGTGATCTTCGGCTTCCTCGTGGTGATCATCGCCTGCCAGCGCGGGCTCGAGGCGAAGGGCGGCCCGCGGGGTGTCGCCGACGCCGTGAATGCCGCGGTGGTGCTGTCGGTGGTGTCGATCGTGACCGTCAATCTGGTCGCCACCCAGATCACCGATCTCTTCCTGCCCACGAGGCTGGCCTGATGTCGGCAACCTATGTGCCCAAGGGGCTGGGCTGGGCCGCGCGCGCCTATCGCCGCCGTGGCCTGATCCTGCGCCGGGTGGAGAACCTGGGCTTCACGCTGGCCTTCGTCTGGCAGGTGCTGTCGTCGATACCGTTGACGCTGAAGCGCTATCGCAGCGAGACCATGCGGGCCATCTCGGATATGACCTGGGGCCGTGGCTCGGTCATCGTGGGCGGCGGGACCGTGCCGATGATGATCGTGCTCGGCCTGGTCATGGGCGCGTCGGTGGCGGTGGAGTCGTTCACCACGCTGGACATGCTGGGCATGGGCCCGGTGTCCGGCCTGGTGTCGGCCTACGCCACCACCCGTGAGCTGGCGCCGATCGTGGCCGCCATCGGGTTCGCCGCGCAGGCGGGCTGCCGCATGACCGCCGAGATCGGGTCGATGCGCATCTCCGAGGAGATCGACGCCATCGAATCCCTCGGTCTGCGTTCGGTTCCCTTCGTGGTGACCACCCGCGTGCTCGCGGGCGCGGTCGCCATCGTGCCGACCTTCCTGATCGCGCTGATCCTGTCCTACGCGGCCTGCCGCGGGCTGATCACGCTGGTGCACGGGGCGTCTGCCGGTGTGTACGACCATTACTTCTTCCAGTTCGTGTCCGGGTTCGACGTGATCGCCGCGGTGGTCAAGGTGGCCGTGTTCGCGGTGGTGGTCATCCTGATCCACTGCTACTTCGGCTTTTTCGCGACCGGCGGGCCGGAGGGTGTGGGTATCGCCTCGGGTAAGGCGGTGCGCGCGAGTTCGGTGGCCATCGTGGCCATGGACATGGTGCTGTCGCTGTCCCTGTGGGGCTTCAACTCGGCCATTACGTTCACGGGGTAGGGGATGCCGAATTACGGAATGCCGGGTGTGGCCGTCGATCGCAAGCGGGCGATGACGGTCGGCACCGTCGCGCTGGCGCTGGTGGTGGCCGTGGTGGCGGGCTGGGCGCTGTACCGGTCACAGAAAACCGAGACCGGACTGCCGATTTCACTGCACACCGAGCAGATCGGTGACGGCGTGCTGGTCGGCACCGACGTGCGGGCCAATGGCGTGGTGATCGGCAAGGTCACCGAGATCGCGCCGGATCGGCACGGGACACAGCAGATTTCGCTGCGGCTCGATGATGCCGAGCTGTTCGGGCTGGACGACAGCCTGCAGGTGGACTACGCGCCGGCCAACCTCTTCGGCATCAGCGAGATCGAATTGCGCAGGGGCGCGGGCGGTTCCCCGCTGCGCTCGGGCACGGTGCTGGACTTCACCGGCAGCCACGCCGCCGCGGTCTACGACGCCACCATGGGCTCGCTGCTGCGCAGCGCCTCGCAGGTGGGCGGTTCGGTGCTGACCCCGCAGATGGCGTCGGTGATCGCACAGGCCGCGGCCGATACCCAGGCGCTCATGCCGCTGGCGCAGGCGCTCATCACCGCGCAGCGCACCATTACCGACAACCAGAAGATGCCGATGTCGGAGCTGTTCGGCAACCTCGGCCCGGCCTTCGACGGCGGCGGCCGGTTCGCGGGCGCGACCGTGCAGGTGGTGGATCTGATCCGCAGCATGCAGCGGCTGCAGACCGGCCGCGCCGCCTACGACAAGGGCGTCGCGACGGTCACCGGTCAGCTGCTGCCGGCGCTGGCGACCACCTTCACCCAGGCCGGGAATCAGCTTTCCGGCACCACCGACATGCTGGTGCCGGTGCTGACCGCGCTGGCGCAGATGGTGCCGCAGCCGCAGCAGTCCGCGGCCGAATTGCGCCTGCTGCTGGAGCGTTTGCGCGCGGCCATGCCGGACACCGGGCAGGGGACGGTGCTGAATGTGGAGATCGACCTGAAGGGTGTGCCTGCCATCGCGGTGCCGCTGCTGGGAGGGGCCAAATGAGGCGTGCATCGCGCAGCGATTCCATCAGGGGTGGCGGTGGGGCGACGGGTGGGCATGTGAAAGCCGCAGCCTGGCGGCTGGCCTTGTTCGCGGGCGTCATCGTGGCGGTGCTCATGTTGGTGCTCACCGCGATTCAGCGCCCGGTGTCGGGGAAGACCGAGACCCACGATGCCATCTTCACCGACGCCAACGGTTTGAAGGTCGGCGACGACGTGCGCATGTTCGGCGTGCAGGTCGGCAAGGTGAAGCAGATCGGTCTCGAGGGTGCGAAGGCGCGGGTGCAGTTGTCGGTCAAGACCGATGCGCCCGTCTACGACAACTCCAAGCTGGCCATCCGCTACCAGAATCTGACCGGGCAGCGGTACATCGATCTGCAGCAGCAGCCGCAGCCGGGCAACCGGATTCCGGCGGGCGCGCGCATCGGCGAGGACCACACCGTCCCGTCATTCGATGTGACGCAGCTGTTCAACGGCCTGAAGCCGGTGCTGCAGACCATTTCCCCGGAGGCCATCAACCAGTTCAGCGCCAGCATGGTGGCCCTGATCGAGGGTGACGGCAGCGGGATCGGCCCGGCCATGGACGCGATCGGGAAACTGGCGTCGTACGTGGACAACCGGCAGCAGGTGATCTCGACGCTGATCCACAACATGTCGGATCTGTCGGACCGGCTGGGCGGGCGCGTGCACTACCTGGTGCCGCTGCTGAAGCAGCTCTCCGACATCTTCGAGGCTTTGCAGCAGAACATCGGCGGCCTGGCGCAATTCGCGGTCACCGCGCCCTCGGTGCTGCGGCCCATCGACAATCTGCTGCGCTCGCTGGGGATCGACAGCGGGTCCGATGTGGACGCGCTGATCCGCAAGATCTTCCCCGACGCCAAGGAGGCGGTGGACGCCTTCGGCCGCCTGCCCGCGGTGCTCGGCGCGGCCGACGCGGCCCTGCCGACCAGCCCCAGCGGCTGGAAGCCGGTGTGCAGCAAGGGAACCGCCGATGTGCCGGCGGTGGTCAGGGTGCTCGTGTCGGGACAGCAGGTGGCGATATGCAACGGATGACATTGCCCCGCTTCTCGAGCGGGCTCGGTTTGAAACGTGACGATCGGGTGGTCGACGACGCCACCAAGCAGAAGCGGCACCTGCGCAAGGGCATCATCGGCGCGGTGCTGGTGGTGCTGGGCCTGACCGCGGCCGGTGCGCTGTACGTGATCCCGTTCGGCAAGCACACCTACACCGCGGAACTGTCCGAGGCGCAGTCGGTGAAGGCGGGCGACGATGTGCGCATCGCCGGCATCTCGGTCGGCGAGGTGAAGTCGCTGGAATTGAAGCCGGACAAGGTCGTCATGCGCTTCACGGTGAAATCCGATGTGTTCTTGGGCGATCAGACCTCCCTCGACATTCGCATGCTGACCATTGTCGGCGGCCACTATGTGGCGGTGTTCCCGGCCGGGAGCAAGCCGCTGGGGTCGGCGGCCATTCCGGCGGACCGGGTGCGCCTGCCCTACAGCCTGATCGAGACCTTCCAGGACGCGGCCGCCCCGCTCTCCAAGATCGACGGCTCGACGCTGAACAAGAACCTTGCGGCACTGGGCAATTCGATCGACGGCTCGCCCGACACCCTGCGCACCACGCTGGCCACGGTCGACACCTATGTGGACGCGCTGGACAAACAGCGCAGCCAGGTGTCCAATGCCGTGGCCGTGGCCGACGAGTACGTGCGCATGTACGACGGCGCGAAATCCGATCTGGGCCGGCTCATGGACAATGCCAACCTGCTGGTCACCGTGCTCGACGACAAGCATGCCGAGATGGCCGAGGCCATCCGGCTGCTCAGCGATGTGCTCGGCCGGCTCGGCGGCGCGGAACCCACCTGGTCGGATCTGAAGCCCAAGCTGACCGACGCCATCACCCAGCTCGAACAGCTCGGCCAGAAGTTCACCCCGACCCTGACCGCCGCGCAGGACCTGCAGAAGAAGCTGTCGGACCTGGCGATTCCGGACGGCGGCGTGCAGATCGACCAGTCGCAGCAGACCGTCGCGCTGTCGGAGCAGCCGGTGGCGCAGCCGCAGCAGCCCGCGGCACAGCCGCAGGTGTGCATTCCGGTGCCGGGGAAGGACTGCTGATGTTCAAGCGGATGCTCGGATCGCAGGCGTTCATGTCGGTCGCCGGTGCGGTGCTGGTGGTACTGCTGGCGGTGGTCGGGTACCTCCTGTGGTTCGACCCGATGAAGAAGACAGTCTCCTACTGCGCTGTCATGCCCGACGCGGTCGGTCTGTACGCGGGCAACAAGGTGACCATGCGCGGAATCCCGGTCGGCACCGTCGATTCCATCGATTCGGACGGCACCAAGGTCAAGGTGAAGTTCTCCGTCGACGCGAAGTACCCCGTGTACGCGGACGCCGCCGCCACCACGGTCTCTGATTCCATTGTGGCCGATCGCAATCTCGCGGTGCTCAACAGTGGCAAGGATCTGGCGCACTGGGATTCGTCGCAGTGCATCACCAAAACTTTGACGCCCAAGAGCATTACCGAGACCCTGACGGCGCTGGCCGACTTGTCCGCGCAGCTGCAGCAGGCGCAGGCCCCGGATGCGCTGGCGCACGGCCTGTCCGCGCTGGACTCGGCCACCCAGGGCGCGGGCCCGCAGATCAATGAGATCGTCGAGAAGCTGGGTTCGGCGCTGGCCCAGCCGGATGCCGACATCGGGCACCTGGCGGGCATCTTCGACGCCTTCGCCGCGGTCGGTGCGAAGGTCGAGCAGCACTGGGGCGACCTGCGCTCCATGCTGCTGCGGCTGGCCCCCGCCCTGAACAATGCCAGCACCGAATTGCTCGGTCCCGGTGCGCAACTCATCGACCGGCTCGGTGAGGTGCTGCCCATGCTCAATGATCTGGTCACCATCGCGGGCGACCCGATCATGCGCGGTCTCGACGACACCCTGCCGCTGGTCCGGCTGCTGCGCGCCAATGTCGGCTCGCTCTCCGAGGTCATGCTGAAACTCCCGGTGCTGACCACTGCGGCCCAGAACATCATGGGCAACGGCATCACCTACGGCTCTCCGCGCGCGGCCCTGCCGGCCCCGCAGGCCGAACAGGTCTGCGCCGCCGTCAATGCCGTCACCCCGGGCAGCTGCACCGACGCCGCCAACGGCATGGTGAACGTCCCGCTGGTCCCGTTGGTGCTCGGAATGGCAGGTGTGCGATGAGGTTCGGACGCTGGGAGATCGTCGTCGCCACCCGGCCTGGTTCCGGTGCGGGAGAGGGCGGCTCGGCGTGGTCGAAGCCTGCGCAGGGGGCAGGCTCCGACATGCGTCCGCGGGGACGTGCGGCCAGGCGTGCCGGAGCCGCTGTGCTGGCTGCCGGGTTGTTCGCCGGGGCGGGGGGCTGTGCCTTCGACCCGTCCTCGGTGCCGGTGCCGGGCACCACGATTTCGGGGCCCACCTACCGGATTCACATCGAGTTCGGCAATGTGCTGAATCTGCCCGCGAAGGCCAAGGTCATCGCGAATGGCGCGCAGGTCGGTTCGGTCGGCGGTGTGCGCGTGGTGGATTCGGCGCACGCGGGCGGGCGCGGCGGCTATGTCGTGGTGGACGCGGACATCTCGTCCAAGGTGCAGCTGCCGGTCACGACGGTGGCCGAGCTGCGGCAGAACACGGTGCTGGGTGACATCCATCTGGCGCTGACCACGCCGCCGGACGGGTTCGGGTCGCTGCTGAAGGACGGCGGCACCATCACCCAGGACCACACTCGCCCGCCGGTGCAGCTCGAGGACACCATGGCCGCGCTGGCCGCCTTCACCCAGGGTGGGGCCGTGAATCAGTTGCAGGACATCATCAACCACTTCAATGCGGTGCTGCCCCGCGATCCCGAGGAGACCAAGCGGATCGCGCAGAACGCGGCCGGGAACGCGGTGGATCTGGCGGCCAATCTGGACCAGGTCGACAAGCTGCTCGACGGTCTGGGTGTGAACGCCCAGGTGCTGCACGATCGCGCGGACTTCCTGGACCACGAGCTCAGCCAGGAGTCGGTGGACGCCATGACCGGGATCACCGGCTCGATCAAGGGCGTCACGCAGATCTTCGCCGTGCTCGGCCAGCTCGGGCAGTCGCTGGTGTGGCTGGCCCCGCTGGCCACCGCGCTGGATCCGGTGACGCAATCCTTTGCACCGCTGGTGCTTTCGGGACGGCCGCTGGACCTGTCGGTGCCCTCGAACCTGTCGCTGCTGACCTCGCTGCTGCGGGACAAGCTGATTCCGTTCGTCGAGAACGGGCCCAAAGTGAACATCACCGGCATCCAGGCGGATTCGGTCTCCCGAGACGATCAGGTCACCAACATTCTGGCCGGGCTGCGCATGATCGGAGCGGTGCGATGAAGTGGGGTTCGCTGGCGTCGCTGGGCGGCATCGCGGCCGTCACCGTGGTGGGCGCGAGCTATCTGACCTTCGGCGTGGTGCGGGCGGATCCGTTCGCGCACCACACCGACGGGTCCATGGTGATGGCGAATTCCGGTGGGCTGAGCGTGGGGTCGCCCATCCTGCTCACCGGCATGCGGGTCGGCAGGATCACGTCGGTGGACTCCACCGCGCGCGGCATCGAGGTGGGCTTCCGCATCGACGGGGACCGCAGGCTGCCCACCGACAGTGACGTCACCATCGAGCAGCTGTCCGCGCTGGGCGAGCCGTTCGTGGAATTCCGGCCCCGTACCGCGGGCGGGCCGTACCTGAGGGACGGCCAGCGCCTGGATGCCGCCGCGGTGAAGTCGCCGCTGTCCATTCCCGAGGTGTCGCGACTGGTCAACAAGGTCATGAACCAGCTCGACCCGAAGGTCGCGGCCTCGCTGGCGAGCACGCTGGGAGCGGCCTTCCACGACACGGATTCGGCCATGCCGAACCTGGCCCGCGCCGGTGATCTACTGGCCGCCGCGATTATGAGCCGCGAACCCAAGATTGCTCAGCTACTCAACAGCTTCCAGGCGGCGGCCTCGAATATCGATGGCATGGGCGAGGCCACGGCGGCCGCGGCACCGGCGTTCGTGCAGTTCGAGCAGTCGCTCGAGGAGCTCATCAATGCCGTCGGTAGACTGGTCGACCGTGCCCCCGGGCCGCAGGCATATGTCTCCGGCAACGGATTGGCGCCCTTCCTCGCCAAGCTGACCGAGTGGCTGCAGCAGGCCGGACCCGAATTGAAGACCCTCGCGCCCCAATTGCAGCCGCTCGCCGACGCGGCGCGCACCGCCGGGCCTCAGCTCAATATCAGCAGCTTGATCTCGCAGGCGCTCGCGTCCACCGGTGACGGTGCCGTGCGCGTGCAGGTCGGCGTGAAATAGCAGTACCAGCAAGGAGGAGACCATGTCTCAGGACACCGAATCGAAGCAGCCGGTCGACCCGGATCCCGCGCCCGCCCCGGGCAAGACGGTGCAGCTGAAGGTCTCGACCCTGGTGACCGCGGTCGCCGCGGTGCTGCTCGTCGGCGCGCTGGTGACGGTCACCGTGCTGTGGCAGTCCGCGCGCGGCGACCTGAAGGACCGCGACGCCCAGGCCGCGAACGACAAGCACGCCGAGCAGGTGGCCTCCGACTACGCCATGGGCGCGGCCAACCTCAACTTCTCCGACTTCAATGCCTGGACCGCTCGCCTCAAGTCCAACACCACCCCGGCGCTGGCGAGCAAGTTCGATGCCACCTCCTCGAAGCTGCAGGAGATCCTGGTTCCGCTGAAGTGGACCTCGAGCCCGACCCTGCTCAGCTCGCAGGTCACCAATCGCGACAACGGCGCCTACAAGGTGAACGTCTATCTGAACGTCAACTCCACCAATGCGCAGAACCCGGACGGTGTCCTCACCACCATCTACTACACGGTGAGTGTCGACCCCAGGAGCGACTGGAAGGTCACCGACGTCGGCGGCATCGACCTCCCGCTGCCCAAGCAGTAATCGCGCGCCGAAAACCCTGGCCCGCCGCAGCTTTCGAGCTCGGCGGGTCTTTCGGTGCACCCGTCAGGCGGCGCCGCGCAGCTTGTCGGCCAGCCGCACGGCCAGCGCGACGATGGTCAGGGTGGGGTTGGCGTGGCCGTTGGTGGGGAAGACCGAGCTGCCGGCGATATAGAGGTTGCTCATGCCGTGCACGCGACAGTCGCCGTCCACGACGCCGGTGCGCGGGTCCGCCGACATGCGGGTCGCGCCGGTGGGGTGCGCCCAGTCGGTCAGCCGGACCGGGAGATCACTGGCCTCGCGGACCCATTCGTCCAGGGCGGGCGGGCGATAGCCGAGGCGGGCGAACTCGCCGGCGACCAGGGCGGCGGCGCGGCGGACGGTGGCGTCCTCCTGGACGCTGACCTGCCAGTCGATGCGCGGATGCGGCATGCCGAGGCGATCCACGGTGTCGCTCAACGTGATCCGGCTGCGCGGATCCGGGGTCTGCTCCACCATGCAGCGCAGTTCCACATGTTCGAGCTTGCGCGGCAGGCCGGTGTGGTCGATGAGCCGGCGTTTGGCCCCGGAGAGCAGCAGGCCGGGATGGCTGGCGACGGTGCGGGCGTCGTGCAGGTTCATATGCCCGCGCAACAGGTTCTTCACCGACTCCCAGGGGTCGTCCTCGGCGGGTACCTCCTGAATCCACAGGGCGCAGTTGAGGAGTCCCTCGCCGGCCTGGATTTCCGGCGACAGCGCCAGCCCGTGCAGAAAGGTGTGCTTACCGCCGCGGGTTTTCACCACGTATTTGCCGAACCGGTCACGCGCGGCGGCCGAGGTGTGCGGGTCCAGCGCGCCCACCACACCGCAACGATGATCCAGCAGATACCGGCCCACCACGTCGTGACGATTACCGATACCTTCCGGCACAATGCGATTCGACGCGAGCAGCAGGCGCGCGTTTTCGATTCCTCCGGCGGCCAGCACAATTCGCGTCGCACGCACAATACGGGCATTTCCGTCGGAATCCACCACCCGTAATGCCTCGGCCCGGGTGCCGTCCGGATCGGTATCGATATGGGAAACAGTGGCATTCAGCAGAATTCGAACATTGGCCGCAGAGATTTCCCCGGCGTGGACGCCGAATCGCTTGGAGTCGAACGGATCCGCCGGGTCCTTGCTGATCTGCCAGAAGTAGGGCCGCAGCCAGCGCCGGTCCACCTCCGGATGGGCCGGTGTCCGGTCGGCCAGCTCCCAGAACCGGTCGCCGGTGAACCCGGCCCCGTACCCCAGTCCCAGATGTCCCGCCGCCCGATCCAGATATGGTTGGACCTCGGCGAATCCGATCGGCCAGCCGGAGAACGGGACCCAGGCGCGGGCCGCGAAATCCAGTTCGTCCAGCGGTGCGCAGCGTCCGCTCCAGGTGTGCGAACTGCCGCCCAGAATGCGATTGCGGGCATTGCGATACGGCTGGGCCCGCGCCGCGCCGATATTCTCGATGTCATTGAGCGCATCTGTGCCGGGGGCGAGTTCGCGCCCGCCGCTCTCCAGCACCAGCACCCGTAGCGAACTTCCCGCGAGTTCGGCAGCCAGGGTCAGACCCGCCGGTCCGGACCCGATAATGCACAGGTCGGCCGTCAGCTCGCTGTCCCGCACGGCACGAAGGTCGTCGATACGCACCGGAAATCCTCCCGCACCCGCATCCACCCCCGCGACGGACGCGCTTCCCTTTGCCCGGACCTCATCGTAACCGTTCAATTGCGCGGCCGTGGTGCATCTTTCGGCTCAGCATCCGCGCTGCAGAAACGCGCGCACATAACCCGCCGACTGCCGCACATACATCCACGACCAGAACAACAGCCCCGAATCGCTGGGGCTGGCGACCATGGTGATCTGGCCGGAAAAACACTTCCCCACGATGTACCGCGCGCGCGAGACGTGCGGTGTATAGGTCACCACGATGATGTGCTGCCAGTGCCCGGCCTGGGCCCGCCGGCGGATTTCCTCGGCCTCGCCCTGGGTGGTCCACGGATTCGGCACGAAGCAGGAGACCGTGAAGTCGAACCCGCCGTCGCAGTAGCGGTCCATCACCGGGTCGTTCTGGCCGGTGGATCGTGAGATCAGCAGCTCGGGTGCATAGCCCTCCTCGGCGAGCCGCAATCCGACGTCGTAACGCGCGTAGGCCGTCCCGCCGAGCACCACGATGGCGTCGGCCCGGCGCAGCGGATCCACCTGCGGGTGCACGAACACCGGCAGCCCCGCGAACGCGAGAGCGACGATCAGCGCCGTCACGGCGACGATCCCTGCGACGACCCTCCGGAGAGCAGGCACGCCTCCGACGGTACCGATCCCGCCGCCGACCTTCCCGGCGTGATCGTGGGGCAGACTGTATTGCGCACGAACGCATGGCATCACGCACGAAACAAGGCATGTCGTCCCCAACGGAGGAGTTCGCCATGGAGCTGGGCCTGCACTACTGGAACTACTCGCACCCCGCCGCGACCGACCGGATCGCGTCGACGCTGGCGCATACCGCGCGCATTGCCGAACAGGCCGGATTCGCGCAGTTCACGGTCATGGACCACTACTTCCAGATGGAGCTTCGCGGCACCGCCGAGGAACCCATGCTGGAGGGCTACACCACCCTCGGCTACCTGGCGGCGCTGACCGAGCGCATGCGGCTGGGACTGCTGGTGACCGGGGTGATGTACCGGTATCCCGGCCTGCTCGCCAAGATCGTCACCACCCTCGACGTGCTCTCGGGCGGCCGGGCCGAACTGGGCATCGGCGCGTCCTGGTACGAGCGGGAACAGCGCGGGCTCGGCGTACCGGTCGTCCCGATGGCCGAGCGGTTCGAACGGCTCGAGGAGACACTGCAGATCTGCCTGCAGATGTGGGGCCCCGACAATGGGCCGTACAAGGGCGAGCACTACCAGCTGGCCGAGACGCTGTGCGTGCCAGCGCCTTTGAGCCGGCCGCGCCCGCCCATCCGGATCGGTGGCGGCGGTGAGCGCAAGACGCTGCTGCTGGTGGCCCGCTACGCGGACGCCTGCAATCTCTTCGCAAGCAGCCCCGAGGAGGTCGCCGCCAAGCTGGCCGTGCTGCGCGCGCACTGCGAGGCCGAGGGCCGCGACTACGACGCCATCCGCAAGACCGCGGTCTATGTGTCCGATGCCCTCGGCAATCCGGACCAGGTGCTGCGGGAGGTCGAGCAGCTCGCCGCCCTGGGCATCACCGAGCTGGACTTCATGCCCGATGGCGATCCCATCGCCTTCGCGACCGAATTCGCCGAACGCCTGCTCCCGCGCCTGGCGACCATCTAGTCCGGGGCCGGGGCGTTCGGTATCATCGCGCGCGCTTGCCGAGATCTGGAGGACACTGTGCCCGCGAATCCCACCGCCGCCGAACTATTGGCGACCGTCGAAGCGTCACCGCGGGCGGTCGGCGCGCACGACAAGGCCGCCTGGGTGGGCCTTTTCGCCGACAACGGCAGCGTCGAGGACCCGGTCGGCTCGCGCCCGCACATCGGGCGCGCGGCCATCGAACGCTTCTACGACACCTTCATCGCGCCCAACGGCATCGTCTTCGACGTGACCGGTGACGTGGTGTGTGGCATGACGGTCTTCCGAGATCTCACCATCGCCACCACCATGTCCACCGGGGTCACCCTGCACGTGCCCATGCATCTCCGCTACGACCTGGCCGAGGAGGACGGCGCGCTGAAAATCGCTGCCCTGCGCGCACATTGGGAGCTGGCGGGCATGATCGGCCAGCTGCTGGGATCGGGCACGCAGGGCCTGCTGGCGGGGGCCAAGCTGGGCCCGCAGCTGCTCGGCAACCAGGGCATCGGCGGGGCGATGGGCTTCATGTCCGGCCTGCGCGGTGTCGGCGCGGCGGGCAAGCGGGCCGCCGGGCAGCTGCTGGATGCCGTGGCCGCCGGTGACTCGTCCAGTGCCCGTGCGGTTCTGGCTCCGGTCCCGCGCCTGGAGTGGGGTGTGGACGGCGCGATGTCGCTGGAGGACTTCACCACCCGGGTGAAGGGCCTGCGCTGGAGCAAGGCCATTGCCGCCGGGCACTCGGTGACGGTGTCGGTGGAGACCCATGAGGGCCGCGGTATCGCCGAACTGGACTTCGCCGACCGCGGGCTGCGCATCGAGTCGGCGCGAATCTTCGTGCCGGCGAGCTAATCCCGGATCCCGGCGATCTCCGCCAGGGGATTGTTCCCGCTGAACGTGGTGCCCCCGGCCGCGCCGACCACCTTCCCGTGCATGCTGATCAGCCACTGGCCGCACACGCAGCGCAGGTACTGCACCCCGCGGTGGGAGGAGACGGCCGTGGGAGAGGGCCATGCGCAGGAAGGGCATTCGGCGATCATCAGGACATCCTGGGGGCGGGAGCGCCGATTGACCATGATCGACACGCGGCGACTCGCAAATCGAGTGCGTGTCGTGAGCGACTCGCCGTGCGTGATTTGCCAATGGGCCCATCGAAACTCGGTGGCGTCCGGTTGACATCCGGTGTGGTCAGCCCGCTTTGCCCTTGCGCACCGCGGTCGGCGTTGCACCCCACCAGCGCTGGCAGCAACGTGTGAATACCGACTGTTCGGACAAACCGATGAGCGAGGCCACCTGGCTCATCGGCATATCCGTCGTGGTCAGGTAGCGTCGCGCCTCGGTGCGCCGGACCCCGTCGAGAATCGCCGCGAAGCTGGTGTCCTCGGCGGCCAGCCGTCGCTGCAGGGTGCGCGGATGGATGGTGAGCAGCCGTGCCACGGCATCGATTTCAGGGGCGGTGGTGCCCAGCAGCTTCTGCAGGGTGGTCCGCACGCGCGGCGCGATCGCCGTGGCCGCGCCGCCGGCCTGCTGGGCCAGGAAGGCCATCGCCATCCGGTGCAGGTTCTCGTCGCCGCCGGAGAGTTGCCGATTGCCGAGCGCGGCCGGTATCCGCAGCAGTGCGGCCGGACGCTCGATTCGCACTGGCGCACCGAAGAATTCCTCGTACGCCTGGATCGGGGCGGCGGGCCGGTAGGGGACCTCCACCGAGCGCAGCCCGTAGCGGTCCTCGGCCAGGCGCTGAATCGTCCTGTGTACGAAGGCCAATCCGAGATCGGTGCCCTGGACGGGGGTGGGCAGGCCGGGTGCGGTGGCGCCGTAGCGCAGGGCGATGACGCCGCGATCGCCGTACGGGTCGGGTGCCATGGTCAGACTGAGCGAGCGGGCGTGCACGAACAGGTACCGCGAGGTGCAGTCGAGTACCGCGGCCAGGGTGGTGGCATTCCGGATGGCCAGCGCCAGCGGGCCGAGCATGTCCAGGTCCTGCCGCGACGCCATCCGGAGCCCCAGATCCGGGCAGTCGAGCCGATGGGCCGCCAGCTCCAGCACCGCCCCGACCGCATGGTCGGGGACCAGTAGATCGTCGGTGTCCAGGGCGGCGAGGGGCAGTCCGCAGGCGGCGGCCAGCTCCTCGGCGTCCCCGCCGAGCTCGGCCACGGTCGCGCGGAAACCCCGCAGTCCGGCGGATCTGATCACCGACATGTCGTCAAGGATCAAATACTTGTCGTGCAGAGTCAAGAAACCGGATGGCGGGCGCAACAGACTGGAAGTCATGAACGCCGCGCAACCTCTCGCCGAACACCTCGACGTCGTCATCGTCGGAGCCGGGCTCTCCGGCATCGGCGCGGCGTATCGCCTGCAGGCCGAGCAGCCCGGCCGCAGCTACGCCATCCTCGAGGCGCGCGATGCGCTCGGCGGCACCTGGGACCTGTTCCGCTACCCGGGCATCCGCTCCGACAGCGACATGTTCACCCTCGGCTACCCGTTCAAGCCCTGGCGTGACGCCAAGTCGATCGCCGACGGGCCGGCCATCCTGCGCTACATCACCGACACGGCCACCGAGAACGGCATCGACAAGCACATCCGGTACGGCACCAAAGTCGTTGGCGCCGAATGGAACAGCGGCGAGTCGCGGTGGACCCTCACGCTCGAGCGGCGTATCTCCGAGGGCGTCGAGCGCGGCACGCTCACCTGCAACTTCCTCTACTCCTGCGCCGGCTACTACAACTACGACCACGGCCACCAGCCCGAGTTCCCCGGCATCGCCGACTTCGCCGGCACCGTGGTGCACCCCCAGTTCTGGCCCGAGGACTTCGACTACACCGGCAAGCGCGTGGTGGTCATCGGCAGCGGCGCGACCGCGGTCACCCTGGTCCCGGCCATGGCCGAGCAGGCCGAACTGGTGACCATGCTGCAGCGCAGCCCCACCTGGATCTCCGCCGTCCCCGGCCACGACAAGGTGGCCGACCGGATGCGCGAACTGCTGCCGCCGAACCTGGCGCACCGGCTCATCCGCACCAAGAACATCCTGTTCAACATCGGCTTCTACCAGTACTGCCGGCGTCGGCCCGCAGCCGCCCGCAAGCTGCTCACCGGGCTCACCACCCGAATCCTGAAGGACGAGAAGCTCGTCGCCGAGCATTTCACGCCCGAATACAACCCGTGGGATCAGCGCCTGTGCGCGGTGCCCAACGCCGACTTCTTCAAGGCCATGCGCAAGGGCAAGGCCGAGGTGGTCACCGATCAGATCGAAACCTTTGTGCCCGAGGGCATCCGGCTGAAGTCGGGCAAGGTGCTCGAGGCCGATGTGGTGGTCACCGCCACCGGCCTGCAGCTGCTCGCTTTCGGCGGCGTCGACCTGGTGGTCGACGGCGCACCGGTGGAGCTGTCCGAGCAGTTCGTCTGGCAGGGCACCATGCTGACCGGCGTGCCCAACTTCGCGGTGTGCATCGGCTACACCAACGCCTCCTGGACGCTGCGCGCCGACCTCACCTCGCGACTGGTCTGCAAGGTGCTGGGGTACATGGACCGCAACGGCTACCGCGCGGTGGTCCCGCAGCCGCAGCGCACCCTGCAGGAGCGGCCACTGCTGGATCTGGCCTCCGGGTACGTCCAGCGCTCGATCGGCGATTTCCCGCGCCAGGGCGATCGGCATCCGTGGCAGGTGCGGCAGAACTACCTGCTGGACACCGCCATGGTCCTGCGCACCGACCTCGGCAAGACGCTGCGGCCGGTCGCGGCGGCCGAGGTGCTCGAACCGGTCCACTGAATTCGCTTCCGCCACAGTGCCTGCGGTTCGCTCTCGCCGCAGTGCCTCCGGTTCGCTCTCGCCGCAGGGCCCGCGGTTCGCTCTCGTGCAGTGCTTGCGGCTCGCTCTCGGGCCTGCTGGCTAGCATGGCCGCCATGACATCCACGCGGTTCGGCGGTCCGTTGCGGTCGGTGCGGGTGGCGGTCGCGGCGGTCTCCGCGGCGCTGCTCGCGGCGGCCGGCGGCCTCGGCGCCCAGGCGGCCGCCGCGCTGTCCCCGGCCGGGCCGGCGAGCGAGCAAGCGCCGCAGGACCTCTGGACGATCCCTGCCGCGCCCGCCGACTCGGCCACGCTGATCGTGGCCTACAGCTTCGGCAATCGCATTCCGGCGGGCGCGGATCCGGCGCGCACCGTCGGCGATCCCGGACCGGTCAACGAGGCCCTGGCCGCGGCCGTGGTGGCCGCGCGCGGCGATCGGGACATCCCGGTGTACGCGCAGACCGAAATCGCCCAGGTGCTCTCCTCGCGGTACGGAATGACCGATGTGGTGTCCATCGATCCGATGCGCAATGCCGACGGGACCCTGGTCTATCTGTCCACCGACGGGGTGGCCGCGCAGGTCGCCGCACTCCGGGGCGCAGCGGTCGCGGGCGACGCGGCCGCGGTGGTGGCCTTCGCGGACCATCAGTGGCGGGCCACCAGGACAACCGCCGCGCACGGTTTCCGGGCCTTCGCCCCTTCCGGTGTCGCCATGCCCGATCAGTACGACCCGCAGTCCGGGCAGCTGTGGACCACCAGCCGGTTGCTCTACCTGCCCACCGACCTGCTGGGGCGGCTCGCGCTGCTGAAGTAGCCCGAGGGTGCGAACTCTGATTTCGGCCGTCTGCGTTCGGCTGGGCTGCCATGCTTTCGCGCCGTGGGAGGAGTGGAGACGAGAGCGGTGGTCGAGTCGCGGGCAGCGGCGGACTCGAGGGCAGCGGTGGACTCGAGGACAGCGCCGGGCGGATTCCTGCTGCCCGCACCACGATTCGAGCCGCCGCTGGAACAGTGTCGTGGCAATCCGGCGCCGGTCCGCCAGGTTCCAAGGGCAGGCCGCCACGTACCGGAGGTGGGCCGCCGGGTGCCGCAGCCCGATCAGTGGCCGGCCGCCGCCGCGGGCAGATCGCCCGGATGCCGGAATCGAGTGGATCGCCGATCGATGTCTGCTGCGCCCGGATCGGTCGGCCTGCAACGGCTTCTGCGTTCTTCGCATGCTGTGAAAGCCCGGGGTGGTGATGAATGCAACACTGCGGCAAGGCAATTCGCCGGTGCGGCGCTGCGGCTGGCGCTCGAGGTGCTGGACGGCCGCCGTCCGGCGAGGCAGCTGGACCCGCTGGCCGAGCCCGCGGTGGTGGCCGCGGTGCGCACCCTGGCGGGGGCCGGACGGCTACCCGGGCGGGAGCTCGGCACCGCCACCCTCACCAGGGTGGATGTGATCATGGCCGGGCCGGGGCAGGCGGAAGTTTGCGCGGGTTACGACCGCGGCGGGCGGCGTTTCGCGCTCGCCGCCCGCATTGTCCACGGTCGTTCCGGGTGGCGGTTGGCCGCATTCCGGGTGTGCTGAAGACCGGACGGTCTCTGCGGTAATAGCAGAATAGTCTGGTCGCCTCTAATTCGATTCGCGCCTGGTTTGAATCCTGCATCGCGCGGCATTAACATTTCGGCGAATAGCGGCACCTCACACGTGGAAGGGCAGTCCATGGCGAAGAAAGTCACCGTAACTCTGGTTGACGACTACGACGGCGAATCGAAGGCCGACGAGACCGTCTTTTTCTCGATCGACGGCAACGACTTCGAGATCGACCTGTCGAACAAGAACGCCGGCAAGCTGCGGGAGGCCCTGGAACCGTGGACCGATAAGGCCCGCAAGGTCGGTCGTTCCAAGCGGACCGGCAAGGTGGCCGCGGGCGGCCGCACCCGTCCGGCGGTGGACCGCGAGGAGAGCACCGCGATCCGCGAATGGGCGCGCGCTCAGGGGCACCAGGTTTCCTCGCGCGGCCGTATCCCGGCCGAGATCGTCGACGCTTACCAGCGCGCCAAGAATTAACCAGCGCAAATCAAGGCGCTGGGAATTCGCTGGGAGCCGAAGCCTGTGGGCATCGGCTCTAAGCGCGGGGAGGACATTTCAGGCCAATGGCTCGATCCGGATTTCTCGTGCGTCAGGCCGCGCGCAGTAGTGCGGCGCCGCACTCGGGAAGTTCGGCTCGAATCCTTTCCAGTAGGCGTTCGGCGCGGTCGCGATGCGCGGCGGCCGCCTCGGCGTCGCCCTGGGCGGCGGCCAGCGCCGCCAGGATCGAGTCCATCGGGCCGAACTCGGTCATCCCGGTTTCGAGGCCGATCAGGGTGCCGCTGTGCGGCGCCAGGTATTCGTAGAGCCGCTGAATTGCTGGAGTGTCGCCGAGCTCGATGGCGGCGACCGCCCGCAATGCCGACATGAGGACCGGATAGAAGCCCGCCGCAATCGGATCCGAGTCCTCGTACACGCCGCGTGCGCGCTCGCGCTGTCCGCTCTGCAGCAGCGCGAGCGTGTAGGCCGGGGCGGCGGCCGCGGGCAGGGCCGCATAGGCGTTCGCGAGCCGATCCGTCAGGGTCCCCAGTTCACCCCGCGCCCATCCGGTCGAGAGCGCGCAGAACAACTCCGCCTCGGCGTGATTGGCGACGCCGGAAAGCCGGGTACGGGTGGTGAACCGCTGGTACAGCTCATCGGCCGCGTCGATGTTCCCGCGCAGCAGTTCCATGGTCCCGGCGAAACAGCTGACCATATCCAGTAGCGGCTGCAACTGGCCCTCGTCGGCGAACTCCACCGCGGCCGTCGCCCGCCGCCCCGCCTCCCGCAGATCCGCCCGGG
>NZ_JBHZCS010000061.1:0-62543 GCF_042755705.1 Nocardia sp. NPDC059154 | reverse complement strand
CGTCCGATCGAGGTGCTCGCCGACCGCACCGCCGCGACGCTGGCGCAGTGGCTGCGCGGGCATGCCGGTGTCGAAGTGGTGTGCCGTGATCGCGCGTCGGCTTATGCCGAGGCGGTCAAGACCGCCGCACCGCACGCGATCCAGGTCGCCGACCGCTGGCATTTGTGGCACAACCTCGCCGAGGCGGTGGACAAGACCGTCGTGGCCGAACGAGCCGCCCTGCGTGCCACCATGGAGCAGATGCCGGAAAAACCTGCCGCGCAGTCTATTCCGTTGCCATCGGTCGCGCCGGCGGAGGGGCGATTGACGACACGAACACGGGAACGATATGCCGCTGTCCGCGCTCGTATCGAGCGTGGGGACGGTATCTCGGCGATCAGCCGTGAACTGCGGCTGGATCGGAAAACGGTGCGGCGCTTCGCCCGTGCGGACACCGCCGATCAGCTACTGGGCGCCGAGCGGGTCCGCGACAGCCTGCTCGACCCGTTCAGAGCCCACCTGCACGACCGGTTGAACACCGGTTGCCGCGACGCCGCGACGCTTGCGGCCGAGATCCGGGCGCTCGGGTATCGCGGCAGCGTCCGCACCGTCCGCCGCTATGTGCAGCCGTTGCGTGAACACCTGCCGCTGCCCGCCCCGATTCCGGCGCCGCCGACCGTGCGCCAGGTCGCGCGGTGGATGACGTGTCGCCCGGACCGGCTCACCGACGGCGATCGCGTGCAGCTGAAGCAGGTTCTGGAATGCAGTGAGGTGCTCAGGGTGACGCATCGGCAGGTGCGCGAGTTCGCCGACATCATGACCACCCGCACCGGCAACCAGCGCATCCAGTCCTGGATCACCAGAGTCACCCGCACCGGCGCGCCCGCGCTGCGAACGTTCGCTCGCGGGCTGCGCAGCGACATCGACGCTGTCACCAACGGCTTGACCCTGCCGCACAGTTCCGGTGCTGTCGAGGGCAGCGTGACGCGAATCAAGCATTTGAAGAGAAGTATGTACGGGCGTGCCAAATTCGACCTGCTGCGCATCCGGATCCTGCACCCCAACTGATTCCACCGGCCGGGCGGGGCTGGCAGGATAGGCACGGTGGCGAACATACGACGGCGCACACCCGAACCCGAACCGGGCCCGACGCGGATCCAGCACACCCCGGGCATGGCCGATGAGATGATGCGTGAGCTCGCGCCATTTCTGGCCGAGGAGGGCATCGATATCGACGATATCGACGTCCCGGACCTGGAAACGTTGAACGCCGCGTTCGCCCGTGCGGTCGAGCGCCTCAACATGATCCAATCCACCCCGGTCGGTGCCGCCCGCGACAACACCCTCGCCACCCTGCGCGGGGTCGTCGTCGCCCTGATCAACGGCGACGATGCGGCCGCGACCGAGCTGCTCGACGCGATCCCACCCACCGCCACCAGCCCGGACGACGCCACCGTCTCCGGCAGCATCGGAGTCGGCACCGGCCTGCTCGACGACTGGCTCTGCGGCCGCAACCCCGACACACCGAAAGGACTGGCCGCCGCCGTCCGCCTGCCCCGCGGGCACTGGATCGGCGAACGCGCCGCCACCGACCTGCTCGCCCTGGCCCGAAAACACCGCGCCTTCGCAAAACAAGACGCCGTCATCGCCAGCCAAGGCGGCCTGCACGTCCTCTACGGCACCGCCCTCGCCCTCACCGGCACCATCACCACCTGGGCAAAACTCACCCACAGCCCCGCCACCGAACTCGCTGACACCCACATCGCCTGAGCACCAAGGCATTTCACGGAGTTCGCGCCAGAGCCAGTTCAGTGAGCGCCATCAGCGGCCAACGCCATGGCGAAGGCTCGCAAGAACTACGCCTGCACCAGCCCAATCACCCGTGCCTCCGGCAAGAACAAGATCATCGCCGCCCGGTTCGTGCACAACGACCGCCTCATCGACGCGCTGATCCGCCAAGCCTTCAGCGCCCTGACGGTTGTCAACGGTCTCACCCGGCGCCGCAGTCGCAGCCGCCACCGTCGTGGGCCGGAAGGTGTCGGGACCGGTTTCACTCGCGCGATGTGGGCGAACCTGCAGACGAGACTGGCTGCATTGCAACGTGATACAGCTGCGGTTGTCGACGCTGCGGCAACCGCAGGTGTTGTCTCGGTAGAGAAGAGCCCTGCTGGTTGGAGAGTCAGCCTTCGCCGAGCGGAACCAGCGCAGGGATCCTGCCTGGTCGGTGGGCGCGGCGGTGGAGACAGACTTTTCAATTCCGCGTATCAGGACGCAGGCCTTCATGGGAATGTTCGACGGCCCATGCCGCAACCTGTATTCGTGACGTGAAGCCCAGTTTGGTGAGGATGTGCTCCACATGTCCCTGTGCTGTGCGTTGTGAGATGCCCAGCCGAGTTGCGATTGCCTTGTTGGTCAAGCCCTCAGCGATGAGGTCGACCACTTCGCGCTCGCGCTTGGTCAAACTCGCTGGTCCGGGGCCTGCTGGTACCACAGCTTCGTGTTGCTCACCAAGCGCGAAGTCGAGTGCGGTATCGAAACCCATTGCGCTGCCTTCTTGACGGGCGGCCGCGTATCCCCGTGTGCCGAGTACGTCACGGGCGCGCTGCTCGCATTCCTGGTGGTAGGCCAGCATCTGCCGATACACGATGGTGGAACCGCCGAACGATCGGCCGAGCTTGTCCGCGGCGCCCAGCAAAGCGGCCGCCCGCCGCACATGCTGCTGCGCACATACGATCCAGGCCAGGATCTCCAAACTTATGGCGGCGATGAGCGGATCATGCACGCGGCGAGCTGCTCGCAGCGACTCGGCCAACAGCTGTTGTGCCCGATCGGGTTCGCCCTGCTGCCAGACAGCGAGCGCCAGCGGCCGCCATGCGAACGATTGAAAATATGTCTCGCCGCTGGCCACTGCTGTAGTCAGGACTTCTTCGAGACGAGCGACAGCTTGTGGCATATCCCCATTCAGGACATGGGTCCAGCCGAGTTGGGCCAGTGCTCTCATGCGGAACGAAGTCTCACCTTGGGCGCTGAATTCTTCGAGTGCATCATTCAATTGGTAGTTCGCGCGTATCAGATCGCCACCAGCTAGAGCGGTGAACCCGTCTGTGTAAGCGAGCCTGCTATGAACAGTTGGGTCGTCGGTGATTTCGGCAAGGGTGCGCAGCTCTGCCACGCCCTGAGCTGCGGCCGGAAGGTCTCCGAGAGTCGCGGCGAATACACTGGCTGTGCAGAGGGCCTTGGCGCGGTCCGCCGGGGGCGCGTCGGGTGTGTCTGCGAGGGCGCGCTCGCACCAGCGGCGCCCCTCGCGCAGTAGCCCGGTGGCGGCCCAGTAGTCGTAAAGAGCTGCTGCGGTCCGCAATCCGGCTACGCCGCCGTCTGATCGATTGAACTCCAGTGCCTTGCGCAGATTCGGTAGCTCACGGTTGATCCTTGCGATCCATGCCAGCTGGCGCGAACTCACCCAGTCCGCCTCGGCCTCGAGGCCCAGGTGCTCATACCAGTCACGGTGACGGCGGCACAGTTCGTCATGCTCACCGGCAACCTTGATCTTCTGAACACCGTATTCCTGCACTGTTTCCAGCAGCCGGAAACGCACGGCGGTTCCGGCCTCTTCGCGAATAAGGATCGACTTGTCCACCAGCGCCGACAGCGCATCCATGAACTCCTGCTCGCTCAAGTCTGCACTGCAAACATCCTGAGCGGCGTCGAGCTCGACACTCCCCGCAAAGACAGACAGCCGCCCCCACAACCGTTGTTCGATCGGTGTGCACAGGTCATAACTCCAGCCGATGCACCACTCCAGGGTTTGCTGGCGTGTCGGGGCACGCCGATTGCCGCGTGTCAACATGGCAAACCGATTGTTCAACCGCGCGAGGATCTGGTCGGTGGACATCGTGCGCATCCGGGCCGCAGCCAGCTCGATCGCCAGCGGCAAACCATCGAGCCGAGCGCAGATCCCAGCGACACTGGCTCGATTGCCCTCGGTCAAATGGAAGCCTGGTACCGCCCCGGCGGCTCGCTCAGCAAACAACGTCACAGCGTCGTAGCCGAGCACTTGCCGCAACGAGAGGCCCATTGTCAGGTCTGGGAACTTCATCGGGGGCACCGCCAACACCGATTCGCCACCGATACCGATCGCTTCCCGACTCGTGGCCAAAATCCGCAGCTGCGGGCAAGCCAGTAGGAGCGACTGCGCTAGTTCAGCGACCGCATCGATCACCTGCTCGCAGTTGTCGAGCACCAAGAGCACCTTACGTGAGGACAGGAATGCCACCAATACGCTCAGCAAAGGCCCGTCGACTAGGCGGATACCGACGGCGGTGGCGACTACGTCCACCAATGCCGCAGGATCGCGCAACTCGCTCAACTCGACCAGAAAAACGCCGTCAGTGAAATCCGCCTGGAGTTTGTGAGCGACCCGCAGGGCGAGTCGGGACTTACCTACACCGCCCATCCCGGTCAGCGTCACCAGACACGACACCGACAGTCTGCTCTTCGCCTCGGATACCTCGCTGCGCCGATCCACGAAACTGGTCAGCTCGAGCGGGAGGTTCCCGGAACGCTCCTGCGCGCCAAGATCGGCGTCGGAAACGTCGGCCCCTCGTGTGGACGCGGCCGTTGGCCGGACTTGTTGCTCGCCTCCCGGCTCGGCCCGCAGCGCCATCTGATCGACGGGGAAGCGGTGAGCGCGCTGGACCGTCCTTAGTTGCTCGCCGAATTGGGCGGCTGTGGGACGGCGTTGCTCGTCCCGGCACATCGCTGTTTCGACTGCCGTGCACACGTCCTCGGGTATCCCCTGTTCTCGCAGGTCGGGCAAGGGCTGGGACGTGATACGCAGGAACTGTGCCACCACCTTCTCGCCGCTGCGGCGCTCGAATGCCGCATGACCGGTGAGAGCGCAAAACAACGTGGCACCCAGCCCATACACATCCGAGGCGGGGCTCGGTGCACCACCGCCGAGGACCTCGGGCGCGGTAAACGCCGGTGAACCGGTAACCGCACCTGTCGCGGTCCGGAAGCTTCCGGCAAGGTGAGCAATACCGAAGTCTGTCAATGCCGCGTCGTCATAGTCGGTGAGCAGAATATTCGAGGGCTTGATATCGCGATGCAAGATCTCAGAGCGATGCGCCGTTTCCAGCGCAGCGGCCATTTTCACTCCCAAGCGGACCACGTCCTCCACAGGCAACGGGCCGTGATCACGTATCCACGAGTCCAGCGAACCGAGCCGGTGGTACGGCATAACCAGGTACGGGCGCCCGGACGCGGTTTCGCCCACCTCGAGTACTCCGACGATATTCGGGTGGCCCGTCAAGCGGCCCATCGCGCGCTGTTCGCGGAAAAAACGCTCCCGATTCTCCGCAGGCCCCCCGGTGAGGACCTTGACCGCGACCACCCGATCCAGCGCGGGCTGCCTGCATCTGTATACGACACCGAAACCGCCCTGCCCGATCTCCTCGGCATCCTCTAACCCTGCCGCGCTCAGCTCCGCGACCACTCCAAGATCACGTTGCGTCTTTATCGATCGGCGTCCATCCCCGGCCACTCGCAATACTCCTGTCAGGGCTATATCAGACTACCCAGGCATTCGGAGATTAAGTAGTAGGTACCGCAACGCGGCCACCATACCGGACATGAAACGACAAAGGAGCCCGAGCGACTGTGCAGCGACATCGGCGAATTCGGCCCGCCGTGAGCCGGTGAAGCCGTAGGCCAGTCCACCGAGCGCGTGCGGTGTTCCGACGACGACACCTCGCCCGCCGACTGCATCGAGCAGGAGGCGTGACTTTAGCCTTATTTTAGCCTGGATCGTGTCTCACGCCGTGGATCTCGCCTTCGCTAGCTTCTTGTTGTAGCAGGTGAGTGCGGCAGCCAACGTCTGGAAGGCGCTGAAGTGGATCCCTTTGCGCTCGAACCGCAGGTTGAGCCGGTGGTAGGCGTTCAGCCACGAATCTGCGCTCGATGACCCAGCGATGCCGACCAAGGTGCTGCGACGATTGGGACTGCCACGCGCTGATCTCGGATCCATCGACGCAATTCGGTGATCTCATATGCCTTGTCCGCGTGCAGGCATTCACCGTTGATGTTGGCTCAGTGGACCCGAACGGTCACATCCGGCTTCGTGGGGTGGTGCGGCGTCGGCGAGGGGCGAGGTTGTCGGTGAGGGGTGGTGAAGCAGATTTCATCGGGTTCGCGGTTTACGTTGGGCGGTGTTGTTTTCGTTGAGCTGGATGCCCGGCTAAAAGGGTCGTCGCCGGACTGTTGCAGGCGGTCCGACGACGAGTGCGGGCCAGGTGCGAAGGGTTCCCGGGCCCGCGCCCCTCCCCGGTCCCGGCGCGCACGCCGGCAGCGCCGGAACCAAAACCTGATGGACGAGAAACGGATTCGAGCGTGCGGTCAGTAGCTGTAGAACCCGCGGCCGGTATTGCGGCCCAGGAACCCGGCATCGACCATGCGCCGCAACAACATCTCGGGCGTAGGCGGTGACTGTGTTGACGACCGCACGATCCGTCTTGAGAGTGGCGGCGATCTCGACCAGCGGCAACACCGGAACTGGATTGAAGAAATGCACTCCGACCACGCGTCCCGGGTTGGCAGTGACGTTGGCCAAGCGGCTCACGGGGATGGAGGAGGTGTTGGTGGCCAGGACCGCCCCCGGCGCCACGATGGGGTCGAGTTTGGTGAAGAACTCGACCTTGAGTACTTCGATCTCCGATACATGTTCGATGACCAGCTCGCGGTCGGCGAAGTCATCGATGGAGGTGTTGACAGCGATCCGGTCCGCAGCCCGGTCAGCGATGTTCCGGGCGAGTTTGCCGGCCTCCACCGCACGGCTCAGCGATCGCGCGATGCGGGCGCGGGCGGCGACCTCGGCGATACCTGCACCCATAGGGCGCCACCGATCACACCGATACGGTGCATCGACACTGCTTATCGTTACTCGGGTGAAAACCGTTGATCCTGAATCGGTTCCGGATCAACTTCGGAAGCGGATGACGTGAGCGTGATCGGCTGTGTCCACCGCCACCGAACGCGGTCGCGCTGTCGAGGGCGCGATGCCTCTGCGGCCGGTGTGGTGCCAGGATCGCTCGCCACCGTCTGTGAGCACGCGAGGCACGCTCGGCGAGTGGGGTACTGCGGGCACCGCTGGTCAACCATGCAGCCCCGGAGTGGAGCTCCATGAGAAGCGCGGTGAGAAGGGCGAGAGCGTTCATGGGTAGCGATGCCATCGAGGACCAGCGGCGCTGCGTTGTCGGTGCTGGTACGAGCGGCCAGGCCAGGTGCCTCCGCGGCGGGTCAGCTCCCGGCGGCGGTCGAGGTTCAAGCCCTCACCCGGTTGCTCGACACTCTGCCCACCGAACCCGGATACCTAGACGGCAACGCCTTATTCCAGAGCGGCGCGCTTCCACGCCGCTGATCTAGAGCCCTGCACTCAGGATACGAGGTGTGCGTGCGGTGCCCGCCCGCCGCCGTCGATGCTCCGAACTTTGTCGGCCGAGCCGGCGACTCCTAACGATCATTTATCTGAGCAGCTGCCTGTCTCACATCCGAGTCGAGCTACTCGGGAGGGCCACCACCCCCACGATGGTTGGAATTGTTCTGCGCTGGGCCGCCTTTCAGACGGTCAGGAAGCATGCGGAGTTCTCCCTGCTCGGCGAGTGCACGGCGTAGGGCGTCGTTGTCGAGTGTGAGGGCTTGAACATGTTGCGCCAGAATGTGATTCGTGCGCCGCAACTCGATGATCTCCTTGTTCTCGGTACTCTTGAACGCAGTGAGTTCGGATTCCAGTTGCCGGACACGAGCTCGTAGGGTCGCCGGAATCTCCGAGTCGGTGCCCGGTTGACGGTCTGCTCGTTCGGTACGTAGCCGGGCGAGGATCGCGGTTGCCCGGTTCGCCGTCGCTCGGGAGACGCCCGCTTCACGGGCGAGATTCGCGACGGTCAATTCGCCGTCGGTGCATGTGGGTTCGCCGTCGAGCAGACGTTCCAGCGCCTTCTGCAGAGCCGCTGCGGTGTTGATGCTGACCTCGGTCATGCAAACCCGCCCTCGACCGGCAGGAGGGCCGCCATGGTGGCGATCTGGTTGTGCAGGGCGGCGCGTTGGATCGGTGAGAGCCGTTGGATGGCCAAAAGTTGCTCCGCGTCGGCTATGACCTGCCGGATCGCCGGTTCATGGCGAGTGGTGACGCACGAATTGCGGCACAGCGCAGATTGGCAGTGATTGATGATCGGTCCCGCCGACTCAGGTGAGTCTGCGCGGTGGTGGCGTTGGCACAGCGCGGCGGCGGGGTCGAAATAGCAGTCGTTGAGCACTCCGGGGTGATAGGTGCGCGCGGTGTTGGCCAACATCGCCCGTAGTCGAGAGGTGTCCGCGATGCGGCCGGGGAAGTCGCCGAGTTCGGCACGGATGTGGTCGAACTGTTCGATCAGCCGTGCTGGGGTGCGGACGCCGGCCTTGTAGTCCTCGTACTGGTCCAGAATGGAGTCCAGCCGGGCGAATTCGCGTTCAGCGTCGATCTCGGAGGGAAATCCGGATGCGCTGGTGCCGGCGTAGCCCTCGAAGATCGCGACCCGCACATGCTGATACTGGATCTTCCCCGCGACCGCGCCGAAGGGCTGGCGGGCGATGTGCCAGGCCACCGTTCTACGGAACTGGCGGGTGGTGAACCGCCACTGGCGGCCGTCCACCTCGGGAATCGGGTCATGGGGGCGCACGGCGGCAAGCCGATCACGAAAAGCGTTGAGCCACACGTTGATTTCCTGGGCAGGCAGGGAGTCGATCTGGTCGCGGTTGTGGGAGAAACGAGTGAACAGGTACTCGCTGTCGGTGAGCTGCTCGAGGATCGCGACGGCACGAGCGACGGGTTCGGTGACCACCCAGGTCGCGGCCTCGCCGGTGGCTTTGCGGCCCTTGTAGACGGTGCCGCGCAGTTTGTGTCGCAGCAGGATCCGATCCTCGGTGTTCTCGGTGAAATGGCAGCCGCGCCGCAATGCCTGGACCTCGGAATCCCGCATGCCCGACAGGTAGGCGGTCACCACGTACGCTGCAGCGAGCAGATGCCGACACTCGATGTGCAGGTCCGGCAGGTCGAAACGGTCACGCCACGGCGCTGCGGTATCCGGGTCCAGGCTGATCGGGGAATCCATCCCGCCGGGTTCGAGTCCCAGTTCCGCAGCGGCGGTGAGGATCCGGCGCCGATGAGAAGCGCATTTGAGGGCCTCTTTACGAACACCGATCATGCGGGCGATCAGGGCCAGGTTGATCTGCTCACCGAACCGCGTCACCACGTTCGCCGGCGCCGCGGGAAGCCCCCGCCCTTCGTTGCGCCGTTGCCGCAGGAACAGCTCCAACCGCTGCGAGATCTCGCCCCGCTGCGAGGGAATGAAGCTGTTGTCCAACCTTTTCCGCTCTTCCACGGCGGCGAGGATGTCGCGGCTGGCGGTCTGAACGTAGAACAGCGCGCCGCGCAGATAGGGGGCCAGGACCTGCGGGGGTATACGCGGCGTGGCGTTGTCGCGGTTGTTGCGTCGTCCCGAGATCTGGCGGGCGGTGCGCCCCTGAAACGGGATGCGGGTCAGTCGATCGAAGGTGAGCTGGTCCCCGGACCGGTGGAGCAGGGTCAGCAGCCAGGCGTGACGCGCGCGTTCGTGTGGCTGCCATTTCGTACTGCCCGCCGTAGCGATGATCACGAAGCGATCCAAAACCATGTCGTCATCGATGTCGGCCAAACGCAGCCCGGGGTGATACTCGGCGAGGTAGGTGAACAGGACACGCAGAATACGTATCTCGCGCGCCACGGTCGCCACCGAGGGCAACCCCTGGCCACCGCGGTCGACGGGCGTGGTCAGGCGGGCAGCAGCGTATTCCTTGGCGGTGATCCGCCAGAACCGATCACCGATCCGGTCGAACCGGATCCTCAGCCCGCTGAGGTGGGTGTTGGGAGCATGGTGTGCCGCCGACAGGTCCCAGATGTCGTCACCGAACCGCGGTCCGACGCCAGCACCCGGGCGTAGTGGCCGGCCGACCAGCACCAGTGCATCCTGTTCGACGTGAGCCGACCGGAATTCGTTCGCGGGCTGCCTGATTGGGTGCGGGTTCATTCGCGGGCTCCGATTCCTGGCAGCAGCGGTGGCAAATGTTCGAGCGGATTGTCGGCCTCGGCGATCGCTTTGGCCACCACCACGACATCGACGGGAAACGCAGGAAGGATTTGGGTGAGAATCCGCTGCCTGGTCCTGGCATACGCGGCATCCCATGCTTGTGCTGGGAGCGTGGCTCGCTGGGCCTCGATGTGGTCCAGGAACGCCAGCACCGCAGGCAGTTTCCGGCTGGTGATGATCGCGTTGGAGCAGTCCAGGCAACTCCAGAACGGCACCGGGCATGGCTGCCCCGGGCTGCCGAACGGGGAATCGGTGAAATCGCGACAGGCCGAGAGCCACACATCCATTTCCCCGATCAGCAACGGCTGTACGCGCTCGGCTGCAACACCGATCATCGCTGGTGCCCGGTCGGGGTCGGCAGTCAATTGCTGCTCGTCGCTGATGGTCAGCACGCGGAATCCGACTGCTTCGGTGAGAGCCTCGGTCAGCCCGTCTGCGACCGCGTTCTCGTGGATCTCGCGCAGCGCGGGAATGTCGGCGTAGTGGGTCGCGGCTACCTCGCTGGAATGTCCGCGGGCCAGCAATGGCAGCTGGCCGCCGGTGGCGCGGTAGAACTCGGCTTTGTAGGTCTTGCGCAGTCGCAGGAAGTTGACCTGCAACGGTGCTCCGTCGACGTCGATCAGGCCGTACCGTTTCACCAGCGCCGCGCTACCGGACCGCGGATGCACCCCAATCCCGCTGACGCACAGGCTATGTGGCGTGTGCAGACAGCGTAGCCACAGCTCGCTGTGCCCGGACAGGTGAACCCGCGCCTGCCTGGTGAGACGTATCGCCAACCGCAGCAAACCACCCGGAGTGGAGGCGTTGCCGTCACGCACACGCAGCCGGTTCCATTCCTGACCGTGTCGTCGCCGCTTGAGGTATTCCACCTCCACATGCCCCGACACAGGGTTCTTCAAGCAGTCGATCCTCAGCGCGCGGACCGACTCCGGCTCCAGCCCGGAGTCGAGCACGAACAGGATGGCAAGAGCCGCGAGGTCGATGTCGGCCGGATACAGCAGATGATGCAACCTGGTCAGATCCGGGTGTCGAGGACCTGCCCCCCGCGTGATCGGGTCCGGCCTCCCGTTCGTAGTCGCGAACACCGAACACGCCGCGCCGATGGATCTCCCACAGCAAATTCGCGTCGCTGTGCCAGCCGCCCACGCGCGGATCCTGCCCTCGGGCCAACAGCGCCGGACCCTCGACGGTGATGCGGCGGACCGCGTGGCGAATCTGCTCTCGACACGCCGCCCGCAGCGCGGTGGCCACCTGCGACGCGTACGCATCGGCACCAGCCGTCGGTCTCGGACACGGCATCCTCCCGACGAACCGCAGCCGCGCGGGCATGTCCGGGTGCAACACAGCGGGCCGAAGATCACGCAGTTGGCGCAGCAGCGCCACCACCTTCGTCAGGTAGCCGAAGGCGGTCCGAGGAGCGGGGGCGTGCGCATACATCTGTGCCTCGAACCGGTCGAGCAGTTGCGGCGTGACGTCGGCGAGCGTGAGCTGCGCCGGATCTTCTGTTGCGGCCGTGAGGAATTCGTCGAATTTGCGGATTCCTGTCAGATAGGCATGGGTCGTCGACCGGGACCGCACCCGACCGCCGACCTGTGCGAGCTGCCACATCGCGCCGGCCAGCTCCCGCGCCACCTGCGGGCAAGCAGCGGCAGACAAGTCGACCGTGCATTCGCGTTCGTTCGGAAACCGCACCGTAAACACCGGCGATACCAGATCGAGCACTCCGACCCCCGCGGCGGTGGACGGGCAGAGCTGATCAGGGAATTGGGCCCGACGGCGGGCGCCACGTGTCATCGCAGGATCACCCCGGCCTCGGTCAGCAGATCTTCCAGCTCGGTATCCTCGACGCGATCGGCAAGTTCGGCGACGGCATCATCGATGAAGTCCTGAGCCTCGGCCACCGAATCCAGATAGATGAACGTCGTGGTGACCGACGCGTGGCCGAGCAACTTCTGTAAGCGCTCCAACGGATCCCGCATCACTCGCCTATACGCGTTGTGCCGCAGATCCGCCGCCCCAGAGCGCATCCCCGCAATCTGACGACGCACAAGCTGGGTCAGCAGATGCACCGCGAAGGTGTGCCGCAACGTGTGCGGGCCTGCCGCGATATCCAGCCCCACACTGCGGCACCGTGCGCTCGCCCGGCCGAACACCGACTCCCAGGAGCTGGCCGACATCGGCGTGCCGCGCTCGCTCACCCACAACGCCAAAGGACCGATCACACGGCCGGTCTCATCGACTTCCATGAGCCGCGCACGCAACTCCGGAGTGGCGTTAGGCCACTTCCACGCCGACCAGGGCCCGCACACCATGTGGTCGGCGTCGAACCCCGACCCGACCACACCGCCGTGGCGATCAGGCATTCGGACCGGCAGCCACCGGCGATCCTGAGACCACCCGCGAGCCTGCGCGCGCTGAATCGCCACCGCGCGTTCGGCTTCGGTGTAGTCGCGGACCTGACGCAGCACCCTGTGTGGCAGGTAGACCACACGGCCTCGTCCACCCTTGGCGACCGGAGCCGGCAAGTCGAACCGAGCCGAGCGTGCGCCATCAGAGACGTCGATCACCGGCAGTTCGCACGCCAGCAGGCTGTTGACCTCGGTCAATCGCAGCCCGGTCGTCACGCACAGGTCCGCGAAAACGGCATTGCGAGAACCACAGCGATTGACGAAGTTCGGATCCTCCGCGCCGGACGGCTGGCAGCCGCGCAGACCCACCTCCCGGAACCCGGTATAGCGAGGCATCGACAGAAACCGCACATCACCATGGCGGGCTGCCTTTTCCCGCGCTCGGACCACCGAAACACCGCCCGAGGACCGCTGCTGAACCGGTCCGAATGGCGCTATCGGCAGCAACTCGACCGCCAGCGCCCATTGATAGAACTTCTCCAGCGCCGCGTCCGAACGGTTCCATGTAGTCGCCGATACCTGAAACGGCGGGTCCGACAAGCGGCGCGCGGCGTAGAACGCCTCCAGATCCGAACGGTCTGCAGTCAATAGCGTGCGCCCGCGGCGCTCGAGGAGAAACCGTTCCCAGGTCACCAAGTCCCGTGCGTATGCCCGCCAACTGCGTCGCGATCGCACCCCTAGCGTTGGCAGGGCGCGCAGGAAACGGTTCAAGACCCAGTGATACGAGCCGTCCGAGGCCAGTATGAACGGCAACCCCTCGGGAATCACCCACCACCCGAATCGATCCGCGCGCTGCCCGGCATCCACCGCGCCGACCACGCCCGGAACCGGTGAGGCCAACAACCCTACATGGGTGAAGAAGATCTCCATGGACTCGGACCGTACAAGGCAGTGAGACAGTGAGACGCAATCACTGTGAGCAGATAAATGCGGAATTGTCCGGCCTGCAGGGTGGTGATCGCGGCGCGGTGATCGTCGGTCAATGCCGCGGTGTAAGCAACGTTTTGGTCGGTGCCTGTGATCTGCAGGGCCGGTGGCGTGGCAGGGTCAGCGCTCGCTGGCGCGGCCGCGAGGACGGTGGACACGGTCAGGAAAATCAACGTCGGGGCAAGGCATTTGGCGATTCGCATGGTTCTCTTTCGTGGTGTGGCTACGGCTCGCGGATGCGGACCTCTAGCTGTCCGGACCGTGTCCGAGTGCTTCAGTGCCGTCGGCCGAGGCGGATTCGGCTGTGGCCTTCACGTGTGCGAGCAGCCGTGTTTGCGCGGTCGCGACACCGCGGTAGACGATCGGCAGGAGCACCGGGGGCGCTGTGACGTCCACGGTTTCGCGGACCCGGGTC
Source organism: Nocardia sp. NPDC059154 (assembly GCF_042755705.1). Classification (NCBI taxonomy): domain Bacteria; kingdom Bacillati; phylum Actinomycetota; class Actinomycetes; order Mycobacteriales; family Nocardiaceae; genus Nocardia; species Nocardia sp. NPDC059154. The sequence continues at coordinate 48,657 of NZ_JBHZCS010000061.1, read as the reverse complement.
TTCTCGCCGTCTGCCTGGCAGGTGTGGCGGGTGTGCAGGTGGATGCCGAAGGGGAGTTGGGTTGCGTAGATGACGGTTCCGTCGTTCTCGTCCCAGGTGATGCGGGTGCGGTAGCGGATGGTGAGCGCGATCGGTCGCGGGCCGATCCGGTCCAGGACGGCGTAGTCGTCGATGCTCTGCGCGCCGTCGCTGCGGCTGCGCAGCAAGGCGGCGTCGACGACGTAGCGGTCGTGTGCGGGAATGTCGTGGCGCAGGGCCGCGATCTGGTCGCGCACGAACGCGAGTGGAGCCGCAACAAGAAGATCCTGCTGGAATTGCCTATGCATTCGTCAGCACCGCCTGCGGTTTCGGTGCCCGCACAGGCAATTCGGCCACGACCGGCCCGCTGGGGTAGGTCAGATGGACACGGCACCGGCGGGCGGGAATGGGGCCCGGGAACGAAATCTCGCGGGCGGTGAGGATCGCATCGCACACGCCGGTGATCAGCACCCGCGAGTACTCCGCTGCCACGCACGAGAACGGGCCGGCGCCGAACAACCGTGGCCGCGTTACGCCTGAGAACCGTTCGGGCAGATAGTCATTCGGCCTGTCCCAGGTCTCCGAATCACGATTCAGCAGCCACGGCGCAACGCCCGCGAGGGTGCCGGCCGGCAAGTAATACCGGTGTCCATCGTGGCTGTACTCGAGGGGCTCGCTCAGGCTTCTCACGAGCGAGGATATGGGATTCAGACGGATCGTTTCCCACATGCACCAGCTGAGAAGGGTGGTCCTTTGGTCGGTGGTGGCCAACGCCTCGCTGGTGCGGGCATCGGTCACGGCGTCGACCAAGGTAAACAAACTGTAGCTGCCCGGGTACGCGGTGGCATTCCACAACACATACATCGTCATCCACGAGCAATTGTCGCGGTGCACCCCGGCGGCATGGATCGCGGCGAACAAAGGCGAGTCGGCGTCACCGATTTCGCGATGCGCACGACGCAAGATGCCGACGAGCCGCCGCGAGGCTCGATATTCACGCATCGCAAATCGCGCCGGCGTGACTGCCAAGGCAGCTCGAGGGATATCAATGCCATCAGCGATTGACCTCAAGACCGGGATGAGCTCCTCACCGAAGCGAGACCAGAATTCCTCGCCCGCGAAGAACCGGATCGAGATCTCGTACACGGCCTCGTAGAGGACTTCCGCCAGGTCCACGGATGTGCCCCAGTGCCGCATCCGATCCCGCGTGACCGTCTCGATCAGGGCCGGAAGGCCCGCGACCCGGTCCGGGGACAGCATCTGCGCCATGATCCGGCGGCCCATCAGCACCAGTTCTTGCAGCGAGTCGTGATCATCGATGCGGCCGTGGCGCGGGTACCACATGCCGATCACAGGGACCCGGGAGAACACCTTTCCCATCCCGGCATCGCTGGCCGACAACCCCATCAGGGTTTCGTAGCCGTCCTGTCCCGGCAGATAGGTCAAATCGAATTGGCCGGGAATTCGGATTGTCCACGGGCGGTCGCCGGCGTGTGCGGCGGCCTCACGGACGAGACCGATGGGATCGAATATGGTGCGCCACAACCGAGATGCGATGCCGACGACAGGCAGGGCGTCGGGGCCGTGAAAAGCCAGCGGAACCGGCTCGAATCCGGCCGGCACCACAGGCGGGCACCGATAGACGGACTGCCCGCGGCCGCGCGCGATGGCCGTGAGCGATTCGACGACCAACATAGGTGAGTGCATGAGCAACCTCGATGAGAAAGGAAAGGGGGAGTGAACGAGTGGGGTCAGTCGGCCGAGGCGGGCGCGTTCTCGCGGTAGAACTGCTTGGCCCAGCGGCGGTAGGGTCCGATCGGCCCGTCACCGACGGCGAGGGTCGGCCGGTCGAGGTATGCCTTGTGCCGCCAAATCTTCAGGTCGGAGTTCACCTCTCCGCGGAACCGCACCATGACCGCTGCCCGAATGAGGTAGGCGATCGCCGTCCACAACCAGCCCGGTCGGCGGTCGGGTCGGCGGACGCTGACGGCCAGACGCAACTCGAGGGTGCCGGCGTCCGTGGGGGTCGGCATCACCAGCTGACGCAGAGCCCATCCGGAACCGAGGAAGCGGTCCAGGTCGGGTAGGCGAGTCTCGACATGGCTGAAGCCCAATCCGTCTACATAGACGTCGAAGTCGACGTTCAAATGACCGATGACCGGCACCCGGGCCAGGCGTGCGCTGTAGGCGCTGCGCAGATACGGGCCATCCGTTTCCAGTGGGCGGCGGACCGTGACGGCCCCGAACTGATGCAGGATCGACAGGTGCCCGAGATCGACCGAGTTCTCGGATACCTCTTGCGGATGTCCTCCGGTGAAGCGAATAACGTTGTGCCGCAGCGGTGTCCAGCACTCATCTGGATCCGCGGAGATGTCCTCGACTTCCCACTGCGGGTCGCCGCGGTCGGGACCGTGCCACACCAAGATGGTGCCGAGAACCTCCCGCGCGTGCAGCATCGCCAGCCGCGCGGTGCGCGGCGGCGGACCGTACGGGCGGGGCGTTGCCGCGCACCGGCCGTCTGTGAGGTCGAACTCGAAACCGTGGAAGGGACAACGCAGCAAGTTCCCGTCCGGGGTCACGGTGCCGCCCTGGCCGAGATGGGCGCCGAGATGCGGACATGTGGACTCGGACACCGCGAGACGGCCCGATCGGAGGCGAGTCAGAACGACGTCACGGCCCGCGAGGCGGCGCGTGATGACCTGCCCAGGCCGAACATCCGCACTGCCCGCAACAGCGAACCACCCGAACGGAAAGGGGGGCAGCGGCTGCGGGTGCCGCGCCGGGCGTAGATGACGAGCGGGAGCCGAGACAGAGGCCATTGGCAGGTACTCCGGTGCACGTGGCACCGTGCTGAGAGCCGGCGCCTGGTTCGACGACGAAACCAGCGATGAATATCGCTGGCTGACAAGACATTCCGAGTAGATCGGGAGGGTCTTGGATAATCGCTGTCGCTACCGGCGTCCAGCATCGCTACCGAGCATTCCTAGCCGGGGACCGAACGTCCCAGCTCGCAGTGATTTTCGGTGCGGCAACCTACGGTAGCGTAAGTTACCCGGCCGGGCCAGCTCAGGCCCCGCACACGTGTTCCAGTGCTTCGGCAGGAATCGCATCCCACCATCCGGCAGTGCTAGTTGATGGCTGGCGCATCGTTGTGCCTGGGAGAAGCACCACCGGCGGTGCACAGGCGCCCCACAGGCGAGTACCGCTCGCCGCGCTCGGTCGGTGCCGTCGCGGGTGTGTGCGCTGCGGAGACTGTTATCGAACCAACGACGTCGGTGTGAGACTCCGGTTACGCTGCCTCGCATGGAGGATTCTCCGTCGACCGACGATACCGGCCAGATGGGGGAATGGGGTGTAGGGCTTTTGGTCATCCGCGAACTGCGGTGGAAGTACCGGGAACAGAAGGGCGCGGACTACGGCATCGATGCCCAGGTGGAGGTCTGTGAGGGCCGTCCTGACGGCAGGTTGTTCGCGGTACAGGTCAAAGCCGGCCGCAGCTGGTTCTCTGAGCAGAGCACAACACCTCGGGGATGGATGTTCCGGCCCCGCGCTCGGCACGTGAAGTATTGGCTCTCGCATACGCTTCCAGTTCTGGTGGTCCTGTATGACGTGGAGCAGGAGCGCGCCTATTGGCAGCACATCGCTCCCGAGAACGTGGCACGCACCTCGGGCGGAGGCTACAAGGTCCTCATCCCGCAGCGGAACCGCCTCGACCACACCGCCAAGGACGCGCTGCTCGCGGTCCTGCATCGTCACGAGCAACGACGAGCAGCCGCCCACACCGGCATCGAGCACACACCTGCGCATCCGGATCGGGTTGCCGACCAAGCGGTTTCGGAGCAGTGGAACCCGTCGTTCACCGTCGCGCGGCCCCGCTCCGCGCGCACCAGCGACGCGATCGTTGTCCTGCCCGGGTTCGCCGGCAGCACACTGACGGACCAGGACTCCGGGCGCGTGGTGTGGAGTCTGCGTCCTGGTTCGTTGTTCCGTAGTGCGGCTGGTTCTGGTGCACTGGACCTGCGTGTGGAGAATCCCAGCGAGCAGGTCCCTCTCACCGCGGCCGATCCAGTCGCACTGTCGATCGGAGGCGTGTGGAAGGTCGATCCCTACACCTCGTTGCTGCGCGCGTTGCGTCGTGCGGCACCGATGCCCGAAGCTGTATTGACGTTCACATATGACTGGCGTTTAGGGTCGATGCACAATGCGGCCCTGCTGGCTCAGGCCGCGGAGAATCATCTGGCCTGGTGGCGAACCCATCCCGAGGCAGGACCGGATGCGGAGCTGCTGCTGATCGCGCACGGATACGGCGGTCTTGTCGCCCAGGCATTCACCGGTGTGCTCGGTGGCCGCGACATCGTGCGCACGACATACACGCTGGGCACTCCGTATCTGGGCAGCATGCGTGTACTTCAGAATCTGTCCGGCACTGCGGTCAAGATTCCCGGGCACCGCGATCTCGTTCGCGCGTTGCGCACCATGCCCGCGGTCTACGAGATGCTGCCGACCTACGCCTGCGTGGAGTCCGAGGCGAGCCTGCGTGAGCTGACCGGCGCGGATGTCGAATCATTGGGCGGCAACGCGGAATTGGCGGCGAAGGCCTTCGCACACAATCAGCGGATGCGCGCTGCGAATGTCGGCGCTTTGACCACTATCGTCGGAGTGGGACACCCGACCTTGCAGTTCGTGCGGATCAGTGACGGCGTCCCACGGTTTCTGCAGCACTCCCGATTCGACGGGGATCGGCGTGGACGGCACCGTGACGGTGATTCGCTGGTCGTGGCGGCTGCGGCAACCCGCGGCGACTGTAACGTGCTGCGGCTGCCGCAGACCAACAACGCGCTGCCTACGTCTCCGGAAGTACGCGACTACCTGGTTCACGAGATGACGTGGTAACGACACCTCTCCGGTGCACGTGGCACTGTGCTGAGGTCGGACCCCTGGATCGACGACGGGTCCAGCGATGAATTTAGATGGCTGACAAGATTTCTCGGGTTGACCGAATCTCGCCTGAATCACTGTCGCTACCAGCGCCCTGCTTCGCTACCGTGATCACTTGGCTGGGACGAAATATCCCGGCCCGCAGCGATATACGGCACAGCAACCCACGGTAGCCTGAGTGATCTATCCGGGCCGGCCCTGCCTTGGCCGACGGTCCTGCAGTCGAGGGGGCTCCATGATCCGACGAGCAGACTCAGGCGTCTTCACCGCCTGTCACGAAGACCTGGTTCTTCGTGGCTGGTCGGCCACGACGAAGGAGATGCACGACGTCCTGGCGCGGCTCGGGATGAGCGGCGCAGCGATGACGGGCCCCGAGGTCTCACACGTCGTCGCGCTCTACGACGCCGCGCTCGTGAGAGGAGCCGAGCTCGACAGCGACCCAGAGGGATGGGCCGAACACCTGCAGCGGGTGGTTCACAGGCCAGAGCGCCTGCACCTGCACGATGCCTTGTCGATTCTCCTTGCGGAGATGCCGGAACCTGGCCCCCAAACAGCGAGGATGCGTTACGTGCGCGATCCAGACCCAGGGCGCGAACTTGGCACCTGGCTCGATATGCGAGTGGCACAGGTGAATTCGATGTCCTCCCAGGCGCGGCTGATTTCCGCCTTCGGATCGGACATGGCGCCTGGCGGCGAAGACGGCGCGCAAGCCCACTATGTCGCCTGGGTTGACCCAGTGTTGGTGGTCAGCACACCGGACCATGTGCAGTGGGGCCGATTCGATCGGGATGAGGCGTGGCGGCGTTCGCTGGCCTGGTTTTGTGTGCTCCTGTACGAAGCCGCCGCAGCGGACCGACTTGACGAGTGGATCGACACGTTCATGACCGGCCACTTCCAGAAGCCGGTCCGACTTGAACGCGTCGAAGGCCCGGCAGGGCCGATATTCGCGGTAGGTGGTGATGGAACCCATCGAGCCCACTTCGCACGAGTTTTCGGACTTCCGCTGATGGCACGAATACAGACCAGCCCGCTGCCGCGGCCGCTCTTAGCCGTCGACTGTCCGCCGTCGTACGGTACGTCCGCTCAGGGATGGGTGTCGCTCTGGCGCGGGTTACGCGCGCTCGGACTTCTCGATGCAGTCGAAGAGCCGGACCGGATGATGTGGACTCCGACAAGCATCTGTGCCGAGTGGATGCTGTTGGCTCCCGAAATGGCCACAGCCGTGAATCGCGTTTACGACCAGGCATATCCGCAAGCGCTGCGCGAGGCAACCGGTCTGAGCAACACCCAACTTTTCGACGCCGAGCGATGGGCCGACACGATGCTTGCTTGGTCGCACAGCTGTTAACAGTTGCGTCAACTTAAGTTGACATAGCGCACATTATCGGCATAACTAGATATAACTACGATATATCGACAATGTCCGATGCTGCCCGACCCCCGCAGGCGACATCCACGAGCTCAGGTCGGACAGCCGCCGCTTCTTGTGTCGGATGCGGCCCTACCTCCACGAGTCGACATCGAGCCAGGAGTACCGGTATCCGTGGCGGCCCTGATAAGGCGCAGTAAGAAGGTGCTGGAGTGTCGCATACTGCCGCAGGCGATCTTCTGGACATTGCAGGGAGGGCGGCAGTTCGCTGTTGTACCCATCGAGCGCGGATCTGACTCTGGTTCTACCGAAATGTCCGTGGGTCATTGCGCAGCTGACGATGAGCTTGGCGAGGTCGTATCCGAACGGTGCCAGGGTGAGCTCGTCGAAGTCGATGACAGCAGTTCCGGTCGGCTGTACGACGAAGTTTCGCACGTTGGCGTCCTTGTACAGGGCAACCGGCAGTGCCCGGAATCGGCGCACTTGCGAGCTGAGGGATCGGCGTGGCGTGAGGAAGTCGGCCACGGTCAGTTCGTTGCTGACCACGAATGGTCGATCCAGGCGCGCGCTGGAGAGGTACTCGCGGTGTGCGGCGGCATGAAGCTTGCCCAACACGATTGCGGCAGAGCGCATGTCGTCAGGTTCGACCGCGTGCCCCTCGAGGTGTTCGAAGAGCAGTGTTGTGCCGTCCTGCCCGAGGAGGACGGGGAGCCGGACGCCGGAATCCAATTGATGTAACCAGCGATAGTGACGTCGTGCGGTGTCGGCGTAGGAATCCGTTCGGTAGTACTTGCGGAACTCCATGCCCGGTCACCTACCCATGCCCGAGCTGTCGCAAGGGACCCTGGTCGCGGCCGGCGGCCCACCGTGCCCGCTGCCGTCGGCCGCTAGTGCTTGTCGGCTCTCTCGGTTACAGCGCGAGCAAGGTACTCGTTGACCGCCTTGCGGCTGGTGAGTACGACCAGGTCGGCATGGTCTCCATGTTCGCCGAGAAGGGATTCGACTTTCGGGCGCATCGTGGTGCGGTAGCCCCAGATGTAGCGGATGAAGCTCCACGTGATTCGGTCGTAGACGCCGTTGGCGTGTTGACCGCCGTGGTAGCGCCAGCGTCGCTGCAGGATCCCAGCCAGGCAGGTGATGGCCGGCAGATCCAGGAAGATCACCGTGGTGGCGGCCTTGAGACGGATGGCCATGCTGGACGCGTGGTTGCCCTCGATCAGCCATCGACGGGGCTCGACCAGTCGATGCTGTAATGCCTCGAACTCGTTGGGCGGCAGGGGATTCCACTTGTCGTCGTAGTACACCGCGTCGAGATGGGTCAGGGGCAGACTTAGGTGCGCGGCCAGCTGATTGGCCAAATGGGTCTTGCCTGAGCCGCCGCATCCGATCACTGCGATTCTGTCCACGGGCACAGAGAGTAGCCGCCCGAGAGGCCACAACACCGCGCTCCGCGTCATATGAGCAAATCATCGAGCACCTTCAGCTGACGTGACAGGCGGAACATCTCCAGTCGGACCAGGCATTCCTTGATCAGATCGGCATGCGTTTCGGTTCCAGTGGCCTTGATCAACCACGCCAGCGTGTCGGCGACACGCCTGCCATCGGTGACGTGCAGCTGCGGTGGTGTGAACAGTTCGGCGTTGCGAATCGTGCCCGGGGCCAGCGGCAGACAACCCTGTAGAACTGCTTCGGGCAGACGTTGCGTCATCTGTCCGACTGCGCCATACCGGTCCGGCAGGAGCAGGACAGTGGCCGTCGCGGTGGAGTAGATCTCGCTGACGTGGTGGAACGGCACGCGACCGACGAACGTCAGGTCCGGCCAACGGCGGGTGTCGGGCCATTTCCCGGCGATGATGTGCGGCCACTTCCTCGCCGCCGGAGCGAAATATTGGTCGAAGACGTCGTCGCGGTCGTACTGATTGCCGACGTAGGCCAGCGGGAGCCAGCGCGGCTGAGCTGCCAGTGCGGCAGGATCGGCGGCGTCGAGCACGTCGTCGGCGACCGGGAACAACAGCGATGCGGCACCAGGTGTCGGGTGCAGGGCTGCTTCGCACACGGTGACCGCAGCCGAGGACCGCAGTGGGTCGTCGGCGGGGAGTTGGCGGTCTTTGTCCCACACGATGGTCGGTACCCGCCTTGTGCGGGTGTAGTGGTCCAGCAGGCGCTGTTGCCGATGCAGATCGCAGGTATGGCCGGGGGCGGCGCAGTTGGTGGTGTTGCGGCCCGGGATCGGCCAGCGCCATTCCAGCATCAGCGCGTCGATGGGTGGATAGCCGTTGTCCCAGCGGTAGTGCCCGGTCAGGTCGAGGTTCGCGTCGAGCCGGTCGCGGTCGCGTTGGAGAAACACGACGTCGTGGCCGCGGGCTCGGAGCCCGTCGATGAGAATCCGGCGATGGCTGCGGCCGCCGTCGGGAGTGTCGGTGACGCCCGCGCCGAGGAACCCCCAGAAGCTGTAGCCGATCAGCATTTGCGCACCAGCCAGCCCTCGATCAGCAGCGCGTCGAGGCCGGACTCGATCAGGCAGTCCAGGGCCATGTCAGGGCTACCGCAGATCGGCTTTCCCTTGACGTTGAGAGAGGTATTGATCAGGACGGGTACGCCCGTCAGAGCGGCGAACCGACCGATGACCTCGGCGAGGAACGGGTTGCTGTCGCTGGTGACGGTCTGCACGCGTGCGGTGCCGTTGGCGTGGACCACTGCTGGAATTCGATCGCGGGCAGCGTCGGTGACGGGCGCGGCGATCGACATGTACGGAGACAGCTGCGGCAGCGTGAACCAGTCCGGCGCGGTGGCGGCGAGAGTGACGGGCGCGAACGGCCGGAACGGTTCCCGGAACTTCACTGTGGCGTTGAGCTTGTCGACGATATCGGTGTCCAGCGGCGAGGCGAGGATCGACCGATTTCCCAGGGCACGCGGGCCGGCTTCGAGAGCACCCCGGAACAGCCCGACGATCTGGCCGCGCGCGAGTTCCTGCGCGAGCACCTCAGCCGCCGGGCCCGCCGGCCGGGTTGCCGATAGCCCGGGTCGCGGTGTGGGTGGCAGGGCCAGGTCCGGCCATGCCGGACCGAGGTAGGCACGGCCGACGACATTGTCGGCCAGGCGGCCGGTCATTGCGAGATTGGCAGCCAGGGCCGCGCCGATGGCGGTGCCGGAGTCGCCCGGAGCGGGCGGCACGTGGACCTCGTCGAAGATGCCCGCTTCGACGATCTTGCCGATCGCGACGCAGTTGGCCGCGACACCACCGGACACGCACAGCAGTTGCGCGCTGGTCAGGGCGCGGGCCCGGCGGGCCAGATGCAGCATGACCTGTTCGGTTCGCTGTTGCAGCGCCGCCGCCAGGTCCCGATGCGTCTGCTCGATCGGTGCGTCGGGCGGACGCGGCGGGCAGGTCGCTGCGGCGAACTCCGCGGTCACGCGCGGGAAGCGTCGGGAAATCACCCGCAGCGCGAACAGCTTGGGGTCCAGCGCGAACCCGGTATCGGTGATGATGATGGCTCGTTGGATCAGGTCCCGGAATCGGGCAGGGTCGCCGTGCGCGGCCAACGCCATGACCGTGCCTTCCTCATCGCTGCGCCGCCAGCCCAGATGCTCGGTGATCGCGCCGTAGGCGTAGCCCAGCGACGCCGGATCGGAACCGGCATCGAGGATCCGGTAGCCGCAACCGTGGCCGGCGCGACGCAGCGCGTGTCCGACCGTGGTGGCCTGGACTTCTCCGAGGCTGTCGGTCACCAGGACCGCGGCCTCGTCGTATCCCGACGAGGCGAAGGCATAGAGCCCATGCGCGTAGTGATGCAGTGTGGACCACACCTGCGCGCGCGGGAATCGATTCCCGAGGTCGCGGGTCCGTGCGCGGGTCCGTGCCGCGACGTGGGCGAAGCTGCGGGCGCGGGGTATCGCGCGGGGACGGGTCGCCGGATCGAGCAGTTGGCGAGGTAGCTGGCGCAGCGCGGTCAGATATTTGTTGGCGGTGAAGTTGTAGGCGACCGCGCCGACGGTGTCGGCGGGGAGTTGTTGGCTGTCGAGCAGCCATTGCACGGCGAGGGCTGGGAATTGTTTGGTGTGCTTTTCGCCGTTGAGTCGTTCTTCTTCGGCGAAGCCTCTCAGCTGGTTGTCGACGATCAGCGCAGCTGCCGAATCGTGTGTGCCGGAGCAGAATCCGAGCACTGCGGGTCCGATCATGAGGAAATCTCCGTGCGTCGGGGGTGGGTGGATAGGTGGTCGTACCAGCGTTCGAGGGCGCGTGCGAGCGGGTCGTCGACGCCGCGGAGCGAGGTTCTGGCGCGGTCGCGGTGTCCGGAGGTCCAGTCCCGATAGCTGGCCAGGATCGCCGCGAACGACGCCCACGGTTGGGGTAGTTCGGCGGTCCAGTTGTTGACGGTGTCGGCAACGGTGGTGGCCAGATGCGGCCATTCGACTGCCACGGCAGGCATTTGGTCGCAGGGCGGTGGTATCGCGGGGAGGTTGTGCGCGGGCCCGGTGTGCTGCTGGTACAGGTGCAGGGAGTCGATGTGGTGGTGGTAGTCGCCCAGCTCGGCACCGAGCCAGCCCGCCATCAGCTCGTGCAGCACGGTGGCAGCGAAGAGGTCGTAGGGCAGTCCGAGCCACAGATCTTGGCTTCGCATGGTGGTTTGCATGCGCAGACGGCCTCGCCGCAGCTGGAAGCGGTAGTTCAGGGTGCACGGCACGTCGCGGTGCCCGCGGGTGTCGCGGGCCGGGTCGTAGAGCTGGATGACGGCCTGGCGGGTGTCGGGATCGCGTTGGAGCAGGGCAAGGACGTGTTCGAGTTGGTCGATGCCGTGCCAGTCGCGCATGCGGGGCCCGTAGGCACCCTGCAGGATGCCGTCGTCGCTGAATTGGGTGAGCGCCTGGTTGTAGCGGTAGATCCAGGGCTCGTCGGAGCCGGACAAGATCCATAAAGCTTCAGCGACGGCGAAGGCGGGATTGAGCCGGCGCGGGCCGACGTCGATGAATCGGCGCCGCGGATCGGTCAGGCACAGATGTGCGCCGAGCACTTCGGTCGTGGCCATGCCGCGCGGGCTCACCGGTAGCCCAGTGTCGAGGACCGCGCGACAGGTGGCGGTGTAGAGCTGGTTCGCTGAAGGTGCGGTGAGCACGAGCATGGTGGGATCTCGGTTCAGTCGGTGAATTCGGACAGGGCCGCGGCGTCGAGCTCGGCCATCCAGGCCGCATGCCGGCGGAGCCCTTCGGCCAGGTCGATGCGGGGGTGATAGCCCAGGAGGTGTTGTGCCAGTGAGGAGTCCGCGCTGGTGCAGTCCACGTCCCCGACCATGGGCAGGCATTGTTCGAGTTGGACGGGGCGCCCGGTGACCAGGCCCACCGTGTCGATCAGCGACTTCATCGAAATGCTTTGACCGCCACCGACATTGACGACTAGATGGTGATTGCCGGTCTGTGCTGCCGCGATGGTTGCGGCCACCGCATCGTCGATGAAGGTGAACTCCCGTTGCTGGGTTCCGTCGCCGTAGAGATGGAACGGCGTACCGGTGAGCGCGGCGACCAGTAGACGCGCGATAGCCATGTCGGCGCGCTGGCGAGGCCCGTAGACGGTGAAGTAGCGCACGACTGTGGTCGCCAACCCGGTGTAGCGGCGCGACGAGTGCGCGGCGCACAGGTTCTCGGCGGCAAGCTTGCTGACCGCGTACGGGGAGTACGGCCGCGTCGGGGCTTGTTCGTCGCTGGCGCCTTCGGCTTGGCCGTACACACTCGACGAGGACGCGAGCACCAGCCGGTGCACCGCCATGGCTTCGCACGCGGTCAGGATCCGCTCGGTGCCGACGATGTTCGCCATCGCGTAGTCGGTGAACGACGTCCCCCACGAGGACCGGACGCCCCCGATTCCCGCGAGGTGAAACACGGTGCGGACCTCGGGCAGAAGGCCTGTCACGTCGTCGGCGCTGAGATCGATCCGATGGAACGACAACCGCGGATTGCTCAGCGCGGCAGCGAGATTGCGGACAGCGACGGGATGATCGGCACTGCGTCGATCCAACGCGACAACTTCGTGGCCTTGCGCGAGTAGAGCATCGACCAGATGCGATCCGATGAAACCGGCCGCGCCGGTCACCATCACCCGAGCCGGCCCAGCGGCTGACACGAGAACCGGAGGCCTGCCGGTCATAGGATCGGGCGCGATCATGCCGACCTCACCGCAGACGCCGCGCTGAACGCGGAGACCCAGCGCAGCCCTGCGCTGGCTACGCTGTCTCGATCCAGACAGTGGCGAGCATCGACAACGATCTGACCCGCCATCGTGGCGGCGACCCGGTTCCAGTCCAGCGCCGCATAGTCGTTTGCGTCGTTCAGCACGATTACCGCATCGGCAGCCTCCGCCGCGGCATACGCCGTTGCGCAGATCGTGATTCCGCCTATCGGCGGTGCCTCGGCCATCGGATCATGGCCGGTGACAATCGCTCCCGCGTCACTGAGCCTGCGTGCTACCGCATGCGCGGCCGATCCGCGGGTATCGCTGGTGCCGGCCTTGAACGCCAACCCGAACAGCGCGACGCGCCGCCCCTGTAGTCCGCCGGGAAGGGCGGTGGCCAACACTGCGACGCACAGTTGCTGATGGTGGACGTTGGCCTTGATCGCGGCATCGAGCACGCCGAGTGACACCCCGACCTGGAAACCCTGCGCGCGCAACGCCTGCGCGTCCTTGGGCAGACACGGACCGGCCCAACCGGGCCCAGGACGAAGATAACCGTGTCCGATGCGCGGGTCAGCGCCCAGCGCGGTCAGCAAGGCGTCGATGTCGGCGCCGCACCGCGCGCTCACCTCGGCCAGGGCGTTGACGAAGGACAGGCGCACGGCCAGGTATCCGTTGGCTGCGTACTTCACCAGCTCCGCAGTGGCCGGGCTGGTTTCGACGATCTCGCACGGCAGACCGGTGTAGAGCGCGCGGACGGCTTTGGTGGCTTCGGGGTCGTCGCTACCCACGACGATCCGCGCTGGCTGCAGGAAGTCGAGGATCGCGTGCCCCTCGCGAAGGAACTCGGGATTGGCCACCACCGAAATACTGTGATCCCGCAGCATCTGCTGGGCCCGCTCAGCGGTCCCGATCGGCACCGTCGACTTGATGACGACCGTCGACCCGCGCCGGGCGTGCCGTCGGACCGCCCGTAGCGCGGCGTAGACCGATCCCACGTCGGGCTGGTCGGATTCCCGCCGTGGCGGCGTCGCGACGCAGATCATGATGATGTCGGCGGTAGCGAGCACCGTGGAGTCAGTGCTGAATCGTATTGCGTTGTGCTGCAGTGACTTCTGCAGCAGGTCACGCAGGTGTGGTTCTTCCGCCGGGCACATGCCGCGCGCCAGGTGGTCGATCAGCTCGGCGTCGGTGTCGATGCACCCGACGTGATGGCCCAGCGAAGCCAGGCAGACCGCGGTGGTGAGCCCTACGTAGCCACACCCGATCACGGCGACGTTCGAAGAGTCGGGGTCTATGGAATCGGATCGGCCGAGCAAGGCCTGCGTGAGGGCGCTGTCGAGCAATTCGGACATGGTGAACTGCCTTCCTTCAGCCAGCGTCCGGCAGCAGCGGGTCATGTCCTCGCTCGCGCGTTTGGCGGTGAGGGCCTGCCGCTGTGCGGTGTGGAGAGAAACAGTGGGTGGGCTGGCTATTCACCAGCGCGAATCGATGGGTTCTGCGTCGGGCAAGCGGAGCCCTGCTGCGCGTACCGAGGCCGTGAGGTGGTCCAGGGCCGTGCAGTGCTCGATCACTTGCCGGTCGAGGTCCGACACGGGTGGGTAGGTGGAGAAGAACGCCTCGGCCAGCTCCGGCCGGTCACGGAAGTATCGGTCGGTCAACCTCACGAGATCGCGGGCGGCGAGATCGAATCGAGCATGCTCGAAGTCGATGATGTGCAGCATCTGCTGGTCACGGTCGAAGATCATGTTCTGCGGGGTGAAATCGAGATGGCACGGCACCGCGGCACCGACGTCGAGCGCCTCGAGCAACGCAAGGTGCGCGCCGATGTCATTGCGCTCCCGTCGGGACATCACGCCTTCGGCGAGTCGAAGCCACGCGCGGCCGCGTTCAGCGAGCCAGGCTGCCACATCGATCGTCCCTCTGACCGATTCGGCTGCATGGAACGCGTTCAGCAGGGTACCTGCCTGAGCCAGAGCGGTCAGCTCGTCTGCGAGGCCGAGCTCCGCGCTGGAGACAGCGACCCCCGCCACCGTGGTAAGGAACAGTGTCGGCGGGTTGTCGATTGCGCCGAGCAGCCGGGGTGCGTGCGGGGCGAGCGTCGGCACCCACCGGCGGTAGGCGCGCCGTTCGCGGTCGTAGCGCGAGCGGTGGCGGTGGGCCTTGACGAAGACGCCGCCCGCGGTGGGCGTCATGCACCGAAGCGTCCGATCGTCGCCCCGGTCGGCGGCGACCGGCTGCGCCTGCGGGTCGATGTGCTGGCGGCACAGAGTCAGCGGATCAGACGTTGTCATCGCACATACCGTGCAGATGGCTGACGTCATTGTGGCTGTCCAGAATCCAATAGCACTGCCCGAACCGGTTCACATGGCGCTGCCACCGTGTCAGCGAGGCATGGCCCACGGTGAAGCGGACTTCGCGACACGCTCCGGGAGGCAGGCCCAGCAGCAGTGTGTGCGCGGACTCGACGGTCTCGCCATGGGCAACAACCAGAACCCGCTGGCCTGCATGCCGATTCAGGATCGTCCGCAAGGCTCCCGCCGTCCGGGTGAGGTAGGCGTTCCAGGGCTCACCGCCGATCGAGTACGAGCGCCCGGGGTCGGATTGCGGGGGGCCGCCGAACGCCGCTTTCACTGCAGTCCACGGCCGCCCGTCCGCCTCGCCGTGATCGGGGCCGCGTAGATCGGCGTCGACCACGACGTCCAAACCTACTGCGGCCGAAACGATCTCGGCCGACTCGAGCACCCGCCGGCGAGGCGTGGCAATAAGCACATCGAACGGCGCGGTCGTATGCTCCTGCGCAAGCGATTTGGCCAGACTATGCACCTGCTCGCGTCCACGCGCCGACAAACCGCGACAACCCCGCTCTCCCCCGACAACACCCTCGACATTGCAGATCGCTTCCCCATGGCGAACCAGAACCAGTTCAGTCGAATTGGCCATTGGAGTTCCTCCCTCGGGTCCAATACACGTCACTGCCCCCTGCTCGCCGATCCGGCCGACCTTCTGCGTGCCCGAACAAGTCCGACCACCTCGCAACCGAGCAAGCGAGCCTTGCGGGGTCATCGTTCCAGTGAAGACCCGACCCGCCACACCAGTCCACGGCAACGAAATACGTCAGATACGTCATCGGATTCGTGACAAATCCACGCGTAACCGCCCCGGCGAATTTCCCTCCCTCCGATGCACTCGGCGGCCCCGGCCATGTCGATATCGGAACTGTCCGTTGAGTTTTCGCCAACAAGGCGGTACTGAAACTGCGCTGGCTCTACCCTGAGTTCTCGGGCAGCATGAGGAGGACACCGTGCCTGCAGCACTGCCAACTCGACCTTCGATGTGGGCCACTGAAATTCGGCATTTCCGCAAACGCGTGTTGGACTTGTCTCAAGGAGACTTCGCCGCTCAGGTGCGAGATGCCGGCGCCAAACTCGGGCTGGATCTCAGGTGTGACCAGCAGGCAATCTCGCGATGGGAACGCGGCGGGCTGCTGCATCCGGGAGTGGACTACCTTGCGGCGCTGACATTCCTGGGAGCCCCGCTGCCCGACGCAGCCCGCACCGACTCCGCGAACCCGGCCCCGCAAGCATCCGTGGCCGGAAACCGCAACGCCGATCAGCTCCTCGCCGCAGTCGCTGCAGCAGTGACAGAAGGTTCGGTCACCGCATTGATGGCCTGGATACCGCCCAGCCCAATTGGCCCGACCGCCGTTGCGGGGCCGATGGATGTGGAACTGGTTCGGGCGATGACAGGAAAGCTTCGAGTGCTCGACCAGCAGCGCGGCGGGTTCGCCGTCGCCGATACCGCTGTGAGCCTTCTCAATTGGACTCGCGGCCTGACACACATGTCGGACACCTCGCCCACTGCCGCAGCCATGGCGGTCGCCGACGCCGATCTCGCGCGGCTGGCCGGATGGGCACTCCACGACATCGGTGACCACACACGCGCCCGCCAATATCTGGCGCTGGCTCTGGTCAACGCCATACGCACCGGTCAACGGGGACTCGCCGCGTCGATCCTGTACGTCCTAGGCCGGATCAGCCTCGTCGAGCACGACCCAAGAACGGCGCTGCGCCTGTTCCAATACGGGCAGATTTGCGCCCAAGACGCCGCCAACAGCGTGGAGGCCGCACGGCTGCTCGGCAACCAAGCATGGGCATACGCGATGACAGGAGACCACCGCCAAACCCGTGATCCGCTCGCCCGCGCCGAATTCGAACTCGCCCGCGCACACGAGGTCGAACCCATCGAACCATGGACGAAGGTGTTCCTCACCGGCGGCGAGTTCGCTGGCCTGGGCGCGGTCGTGTGGCACGAACTGGCCATCGCCACCGCCGGCGACGATCCCCATACCGCGGAAAAGTACGCCGGACGCGCCCTACAACTGGCCCAATCCTCACTGGCCTCAACCACCCCCGACCGCCCCGCACGCTCGATCCTCTTCGACCACGCGACGACGGCCGCATGCCTATTCCGTCTCGGCGAAGTCCGCGCCGCGGTCGAATCCTCGGCATCAGCTCTCACGCTCGCGACCGAAATTTCCAGTGCTCGCGCTCTCAGTCGGCTACAGACAATGGCAGTGACCGCCAAGCCATTTCGTCGCTACGCAGATGTCCGCGAACTGCGCCATCAGGTACACCAACTGACGGTGCCCGCACTACCCAGGCCGATCGCCCCGGCCTGGATGCCGGTTTAGGATGGCCGCCGTGTCGACGACACTGTCCACCGACCGAGCCGAACAGCTGCAGGCAGTGCTCAGCACAGCCTGCACGCAGGTCGGGCTGTCCGCCCACGGCGCCACGCTGATCAAATACACCGTCAATGCCGTCTACCGCCTCCGAACCCCCGTCATCGCCCGCATCGGCACCGGCCACGCGGCAACCCCCCGCGGGCACCGGCAGGTCGCCGCGGCCCAATGGCTGACCAGCCGTGGCGCACCAACCACTCCCCTGCTCGACGTCGACCAGCCGATCACCGTCGGCGAACACATAGTCACCTTCTGGCCAGAACTCACCATCCGCGACACCTGGTCACCACAGCAACTCGCCGCCCCGCTACGGGAACTTCACGACTTGACGCCGGACGCGAATGTGCTCGAGCCCTGGGATCCATTCACCACTGCCCGTCAACGCCTCGACGAAGCCGGAACCTTCCTCTCACAGGACGATCACCGCTGGTTGGAAAAGCGATGGCTAGCCGTCGAGGAGCTCTACCGCGAGGCGGAGACCTCGATGCCGCTGGGGGTCATCCACGGTGACCCACACACCGGAAATCTCCTCGCCGACGGCTCCGGCCGGATCGTTCTCTGCGACCTCGACGAACTCGGCATCGGGCCGCTCGCATGGGATCTCGTCCCGCAGGCCGTCGGCGCAACGCGATTCGCTCGACCTGACTTCTACCGTGAGTTCGCCGACGCCTACGGCATCGATGTCCGCAATGACCCGCATTGGCCGATCCTGGCCGCACTTCGTGAGCTGGTCATGGTTACCAGCGTGCTCCCGGACCTGCGCCACCGCCCTGCGGTGGCTGCAGAACAGGCCCGCCGCCTCGCATCGCTACGCGCAGGAGACACCCAGATGCGTTGGGGCAAGTACGCATAGAGCAGCGCCTGCTGCCAATCTCTGGCCGCAGGACGGCTACGATATGTAGGCATCTTCTGTCAAGGGGCAGGTGAAAGCGGTGCCCGGTTGGCCGCCACAATATCGCCTTCGTCGCCATCTCCCAGGTCGTGGTAGGTGGGTTCAGCTCCGCCGCTCTCGCATGCCCAGGGCTATGCGGCAGGCAATGACGTACTCGCCCAAACGACAGGTCATCAGGCACAGCTACTCATTCTTAACCAGTTGCCGGTGGGGAGACGGTTGGCTTCCGTCATGAAGCGCTGCCATAGTGGCCAGCGGCAGTTTCACACGTCCAGCGCCACCATTTGCACAGCGAACGAGTCCCCGGTTGTGAAGGTGACGGCACCGGGGTCGATCCACATGGTCGTGTGCAACGGCAGAAGCGTCATCCCGGGCGTGGAGAAGCCAGCCGCCGCCAACGCCGCTCTCAGGACGTCGTCCACCTCGGACCAGCCAGTACACAGGCACCGGAATGGTCGCTCGTCGCCCTTCATTCGCTCAGCTCGCGGCTGCGGCCAGGCCCACCCCGGAGACCGGATCAACTCCAGCAAAGTCGTCTCCAAGCACTGCCAGAACCGGGCCACTTCCTGCGCGGTCGGCGATGCCGTCACCTCGATGATCCTGCCGTCTACGACAATCGGTGCCTTGTCGAGGTCCCCACGGAACTGATGCGCCCACCAGCGTGCTGCCGCTCGTGCTTCTGCCGTACCGTCATTCACTCATTCGCCCTCTCGCCGTTGTCAGGAAAGCTTCGACCGCGCCCCGAAATCGGCACTGTCGCGACCGGCGACTCGCCGGCCCGACGACCGCTCTCCAATCCGCCAGCGCGCGGCGGCGGTCAGGGTGCGAGGCAGGCAGGGTCTGCCTCGATCCCAGCCTCGACTGTCGCAACAGCATTCGACGCAGGTCATGGGGCCGGTACGCCGGTGGATTCTCAGGAATCGGCCCTTGCGTTCGCACCCTGGCAACCTCACTCGGCAAGGCGGCGCCCGATCGTGGCCCTGCAGTGCAATTCGGTGTGCGCGGGCCCGTCCAGTTGCTCTCGATCGACTGGGAGTGGGCCGTCGTCGATGACGTGCCAGCGGTCGGGCTGGATCATGCCGGGCACGACGAGTCCGCGTCCGGAGAACATCGCGCTGAGGTCGCCACTGGATCGAGGGTGAAAGTGCAGTCCACGATTCCGGTACTGCGCCGCAATGGCTTCGACGAGTTGCTCGTCGCTGTCGGTGACGATGTGGCTGATCACCAGGAAGGATCCAGGCGCAACCGCAGTGGACAGGGTGCGCACGACGGCTGCGGCGTTCTCGATGTGCTCGAGCACTCCGCACAGTGAAACGACCATCGGCGCACCGAAATCCAGTATCGGGCGCGCTTGCTCTATCAGGCCTACGGTGTCGGTGATGTCGGCTTCCAGGAAGTCGGTGTCGTCGGCAATACCGAAGGCGCGGTGGTGGGCGGCGACGATTGGATCGAAGTCCACATACAACACCTTCGCCTCCGGGTTGACCTCGCGGGCGACAGTGTGCACTGCCCACGAATTCGACGGATACCCGGCGCCGAGCTCGAGGAACTGCCCGACACCCTCGGCCGCCAGTCCGCGTGTCGCGCGTAGCTGGAATTCCCGTGAGGCCCACAAGCTTTCACGCAAATCGGGGAACACCAACAGCAGGCGCTCACCGAGATCGCGGTCCTCCGCGTAGCTGTTTTTGCCCCCGAGAAGATAGTCGTGCGTGCGCGCGTACTGCGCGTATCCAAATCGCGCCTCGTCGGCCAAGCGGGGAGTGCGGTAATGCACGGGGGCCCAATAGGAATGCACGGTGCGGCTCCTGGATCACTCGGTCGGTGTCCGCCGCTGCGGCGGTGTCGTCGGCTCCGGATCGCGTCCCTTCAGCGCCGCGATCACCCGCCGCATCACCTCCACCGACGGCGGCTGCACGGAGACTTCTGTCCGATCAGTGAAGAGGAGATCGTCGGCCTCGGTGCGAACGCGGCCGCATCGGAGACCGACGGAATGACCCTCGCCGAAATAGGCGAAGATCTTGTCGCCGACCTGGGCCACGTCAAACTGCGACGGTTCCTCCTCCCGCACACCGAGCTCGGCGAGGCGGACGCCTGGAATTCGTTGGGGTAGTCCGGTTTTCATCAGATTCTCTTTCGCTGGTGCCGGAGCGGTTCCCGCGCTGTGTGATCTGCGAGTTCCGTGTCGGCGGTAGGCGGCTTCCACCGCTGGGCACGCGCGGTGCCGCCTACCGCCGAAGCGCGGGGTGCCGGGCACCAGCACCCCGCACAGTTGGGCGGCGAGCTAGAACTCTCCGGCGATCAAGCCCTTCTTGAAGGCGTCGACCTCACCGAGGTCGAAGGTCAGGACCGGGCCGCGGCCCTCGTCCTTGGAATCGCGGACCTGCCATCCGCCATCGGGGAGCGGCTTGATCTCGACGCAGTTGCCACTGGCGTTGGAAAAGGTCGACTTGCGCCAGTCGTTTTCGTGCACAGAGGTAACAGAGGTATCCGACATGACTGTTGTCCTTCACACTGGAGGGTGGATTGGTTGAGATGACCGGTTCGCGCGACGGCGGGGCAACAGCCTGCACGCTGAATCCCCGCCGCCTTCGCCCGGGGGCGCGCGGGATGCATAGCTTCCTGTCATGGCTGGTTCTCTGCGTCTGGAACCCCGCTCAGGGGTGCGGCGTCGTCAACGCCGGCGATGCGACGCAACTGCGCTTCATGGCTGCGGCGGGCCATCACCTCTCCAGTGGTGGCGCAGACGATGGTGATGACCCCCCGCACGATGCTGCCGCCGTCCGGCAAATGCCGGAAGTTGGGAACCACCACGACATGGCATCCGCTATAGGCGCAGTGGAGCAGGACTGTGTCCAGTGCCGTGGGGTCTTCCCATCCGACTGCCACCACCTCGAGCACAGGGTGGACGTAGGACATCGGCGGCGGGTTCCAGCCCTTGGCCTTAATGAACTCTCGCACGAGGTCCTTGTCGGCCTGCAGGTTGGTGCTGCTGCGGCACCACACCAACCCGAACGCGTGCACCCCGCGCGAGTTCAGATCCTTCGGCGGCAGTCCGTCAGCGATGAACATCAGCGTGCCTCGTCATCGGCAACGGACAGGCGAGCATGTGCGGCCCGGGCGGCGAGATAGCCCGGCCCGTGGTGCGCGTGTGTGCCCCAGATGTTTTCGGGCTTCCCGCTATGTAAGGGTGTGCCGCTGAGCGCATTCAGAGCGAGCATGCCGGCCGTCGGTAACACACTGGTATGCGAACCCCGCTCGCAGAAGGGATAGGAAGGGTCGCACGCCTCGCCCTCAGCGCACTCGCGCATCTGCCGGACGCCATCGTCGACGCGGCCCTCCACTAACTCCTCGCGCAGGTAACCGTGTGTCAGCGGTCTCAGCCCCATCGCGATACCACCCCTTTGTTCGAGAACTTCACATGTGCTGTGCGCGAATGCCTGCTGCTTCGGGGAATCCGTCGATCACCTCGCGCAGGACGGTGTCACCGTCGGCGATCGCCGGGACCGTCATCGCAGGTCGATGACGGTCGCGAGTGCTCGGGAGAGACGCGAATGCTGCCCGAACCGGGGGCGGCAATGGACTGCATGGTCACCACCTCTTGATCTGCGAGGCCACCTGTCTGGCTGGTGTGACTGGGGACACTTGAGAGGCTAGAGCCCGCGCACTAGTGCGTCAAGCTGTTCCGGATAGTTCCTGTGCAGACGGCATGACAGCTGTCATTCTTGGGTGGATGTTACAGTGACGGAGCTGCGACCCGGGAGGAAGGGAGATCGACTGCGATGGCGCCGAGGTCACCAGCTGTAGCGCGGTGGGAACTGTCGCATCGGACTCGCCGGCGACGCGACGAGTTGGGCATCACCGGCCCGCAGATCGCGAAGGCGCTGAGTTTCTCCTCCACGTATTGGCCGAAGGTCGAGCGCGATCAGCGGATCCTGTCCGAAGACAAACTCGTGCAGCTGCTTCAATTTCTGAGCTTCACCGATGAGGAGCAAGCAGAACTCGTGGGGCTGCGTCAGCTGGCCCGCGAGCGCGGCTGGTGGTCGGAGTACGAGGGCCTGTTCAGCGATCAGCAGCTCAGGTTGTTCGGCATGGAATACGGTGCCGAGGAGATCAGCACTGTCGAGTCGCTTCTCATCCCGGGACTGTTGCAAACCGAGGAATACGCGCGCACGCTGATCACCGGCGATACGGCCTTCATCCGGCAAATCGAAGTTCAGCAGCGCATTGATGCTCGCATGGAGCGCCAGAAACGTCTCCAGGGCGAGGATCCGTTGCGCCTCAACGTGGTAGTCAGCGAGGCGGCGCTCCGTCAGCAGACCGGCGGACCCGAAGTTCTACGAAATCAGCTGCGGCACTTGATCGCGATGGTCAAAGATCACCAATCCACGATCGACTTCCGAGTACTGCCATTCACCAGCCATGTCGGTGCGATCCGCGGATGCTCGACTTTTCACATCCTCGACTTCGCCCGCCCGAGATTGCCGACGCTCGGGTGGAGCGAGGTTCCCACCTATGACGAGCTGGTCGAAGATCAGGAGCGGGTGCGGAACATGGGAATCGTCTTCGGTCACCTTCAAAGCGAAGCGCTCGGCCAGGAAGAATCCCTGAGTCTCCTCGAACAACTCGCAGATTAGGAACAAAACAGCAGGTGAGTAGGATTTCCGACATGATTGGCAGCCCCGCGCAGCACTGGTTCAAGGCGACATTCTCGAGCTCTTCGTCGAGCTGTGTGGAGGTCTCATTCACCGGAGAGGCGGTGCTCATCCGTGACAGCAAGTACCTCCGCGACCTCCGCAACGACACAGCCCAGCAACCCATCGTCGCCGTTGCGGCCGAACAGTGGGCGGAGTTCCTCGAAGCGGTCGAGAACCGAGCTGCCGCAGGACATGACGGACTTCCCGCTATCGCCTACGCAGCCGACGGAGGCGCGTCAATCCGTTCTGGCGCAATCACACTCACCTACACACCTCAAGAGTGGACCGCGTTCTGCGACGGGGTCCGCGCGGGCGAGTTCGACCACGTTGAGGTAGCTGTATAGCCGCCTCGTTCGCTACCCGCGGACTCGGCCACGGCCTGAGCAGGCTTCAGGCGGATGTCTGCGCCGGATGTCCTGCAGTTCCGGAGCGGCGTCGGTAGGCGACCCGGCACGGACTCGCGGGCCATTTGGATCCAGCCGCACCCTGCACCGGCTGCGGGGCGCCCGTGGTGAGTTTCATGTCGAAGGCACACAGCAGAAGGCCCACGATCAGGGGGATCTCCTGCTGCGCAACCGGTTTACCGAGGCACCGGTGTGTGCCCGCGCCGAATCCGAGCAGGTTGAGGCGCAGATTCTTCGCATCCGGGCCGAGGAACCGCTCCGGGGTGTAGCCGACCGGGTCGTTGAGTCCCTCGACCAGGCGGTGGGTCATCGTGGGCGCGGTCATCACCATTGCGCCGGCGGGGATTTCGTAGTCGCCGATGGTGAGGTCGGCGGTGGCGCGGCGCAGCAGCACCGGTGAGATCGCGTGCCAGTTCTCGGTTTCGTCGAGGCAGGCCCGCAGGAACGGCATCGCGTCGATCGCGCCGCGGTCGAGCGGGCCCGTGGCCAGGGCCTGTTCGGCTTCACCGCGGGCGCGGGCGAGGAGGTCCGGATGCTGCAGCAGGTCGGTGAGCATCCACGCGACCATGGCCGAGGTGGTCTCGTGCGCGGCCCAGGCCAAAACCAGGAGCAGGCACTCGATGACCTCGTCCTCCACGGCCGCGCCGTCGTCGTAGGTCCGCGATGCGAGGGCCTGGATGATGTCGGGCTCGGGCAGCGGATTCTCGCGGCGGCTGGCGATCAGGACCCGCAGCGCGGCCTTGAGTTCTCTTCCAGCGCGGCGACTTCTACGGTTCCGTCCGCTGGGGATCCAGCCCGGGGCAAAGGACATGCCCTCGGAAAACGCCCTGAACTTTCGGAAGAAATCCAAATCCATGTCATCGGCCACCGCAGGCGAGATGAACGAGACGGCCGCGATCCGCAAGATCAGCGGGCCCAGGGCGTCGTTGACATCGAACTCGCCTTCCTCACCCAGCGATTCGATGAACCGGCGGGTCTCGGCGGCGATGGTGGGAATGTAGCTGCTGACCGCGGAGTGGTCGAACAGCGGCTCGACGAGCCCGCGCTGGCGACGATACTGCGGCTCGGGCGCCATCGAGAAGAAATCCTTCATGAACATGCGCTCGAAGAACGGCATAGCGCCACGATGAGTCAATCGCCTGTCCCGGAAGAAGATTCGGACATGCTCGGGGTCGAGCAACACGATGATCTTCTGACCGACCACATCGATCTGGAACGGCGCGCCCGCATACTCGGTCAGGCCCCGCTCGAGCACGGCCTCGGGCTGGCGGCCGAATTCGCGAGCGTGCCCGAACAACGGGCGTGAGCCCGACACGATGGATGGCGTGGCCATGGGATTTTCCCTTCTGCGGGTGTGCCGGGTCAGGCTCGACGTCCACCGGGCACATGGGCGTGGCATCGAGACAGCCGGAATGTCCGTCATCAGTTGTGCGGCAGCAGCATTCGGTCCGGCAGGATTTGGCTGGCCGTGTGGTCTCAGCGCGGCCGCTGGGTGAGGATGGCTTGCAGGGCGTGTGCGGCGCGGTCGGCGCGGCGGGCCTCATAGGCGATGGGCAGGTAACGCAGCCGTTCGGGCATCAACCCGACCGCACCGCCGACCAGCCGGCCGAGCAGCCGGAGCCTGCGTTCGTCCCGGCTGCTGAACGAAAGCCCGAGCTTGGCGCGAGCCGCGGGCGGCAGCATGCCGCGGGCGGCGAACACGAGCAGCCTGCGGTACGGCGCGACAAGGGCCGGCCACAGCGCCCGCAGCGGCGCGGGCAGCGCGGACGGGGCCGGAAGGATCCCGATGAGCTGCCAGTAATCGCGTGCGGTGACCGTCGCCTCCAGTCCGGTGGCGACGTAATCGTCGAATTCGCTGCGCCATTGGTGGTAGGTCGGGGGTATCTCCTTCGGCGCGACGTGCAGCATCCGCATCAGGGCCACGCAGTCGCGCTGATAGAACTGCTCGAGCTCGGCGCCGCTCATGCCTTGGCCGAAGTAGTCGAGGCGCACCATGATCGAGTACACGGTGGCGTGCATGACCCACGCCCACACGTTGCTGTGCAGGGCATGGATCGTGGTGCCGTCGGCGGCCGTGGCCGAAAGGTCCTTGTGCGCTTTGCGCAGACGCTCGGTTTCGGCGAGGGCTTCCTCTCCCCCATACACGGAGGTCAACACCGACGCCGCTGCCCTGGCGGCCCGCCCGGTCGGATCGGTGCGGAACCGGGCTCCGCGCTGCTCGGCGACCGCGGAGAACGCCGGGTGCATGCACGCCAGCAGAAACGACGGAGCGAGCTGGAAACCCATGGTGATCAGGCCCAACTCGCGCCACAACACACCGTTGTCGGACGTCAGGGGCGTGCGCTGCAAGCGATCAATTCCCCGCCGGGGTTCGACGGGAGTGGTCACGGCGGTCATAGCGGGACTTCCTCCAAACAACGTACGGCGATAGCGCGCCCCCTGGTCGGCAGGCGCAGGGCAGCGGCCCCGCCCCCTGAGTGGAGGTGGGAGAACCACACAGGGTGCGGGGCCGCCAGTGGCCTCCGGTCAGCTGCCGGAGGAGCTCAGGGTGGACGCGCTGCCGGAGCTGCTCGCGCTGCCGGGATTGGTCGCCAGCTGGACGAAGGCGAGAATCAGCTGGAGCAAGGTCATGGGGGGTTTTCCTCCTACGTGGTCCCGACGGATCGGGGTGATCGGCACTGCGCCAAGCGCGTTCGGCTGAGGATCGGACTGTCAGGGAGCCCAGCTCGCGGGCGGGGCCGCCGGGGCACCCGGGTCGAGTGCGAGTCCGGGCAGCACACCGGCCGCCGCAGGCTTCTTGGTTGTGGTGGTCGGTGCGGTCGTCGAGGTCGACGGCGTGGGAACGAAGCCGCCACCACGAGCCGGCGGCGTCGTGGTCGGCGGCGTCGTGGTCGGCGGACCGCCGGTCGACGACACCGTGGTCGGCGGCGTCGTCACCGTGGTTGTCGGGTGCATGGGATCGGGTGTGGCCGCGGACACCGACGCGACCGCAAGCCCGGCCGTGACCGCCGCGACGGCTAGCGTCAGAAACGCGAAATGCCTGTGCTGCACGGGATTTCAGTCCTTCAGATGGGGAAAGGATCGCCGTAGACCACGGTCGAGTCCTTACCTGCCTTCGAGTCGATCGACAGCGACGCGAACGCTCGGACCTCGGCGGGGCCGAGGCAATCGTCGATCGCCATGTGGGTTTCGCGGACCCGCAGACTCGTCTCGGCCGCCTCGAGCGTCTTCGCTGAGACGGGGTAGGTCTTGATCTCGCCGGGAGACACCGACGCGTTGACGGTCGGGCCGAAACTCGCGCCGATCTGCCCCTTGGGAATGACCGGCACCGGGAACCCGGGTTCGATGCTGCCGCTCGGGGAGACCGAGGCGCTCGCGCTGACGTTCACCGAGTTGAGGTTCACAAAGCAGCCGATCACGTACCCGACCTGCACCTGAGCCCCGTCCAACGGCGCCCCGTGGCCGCTGACCTGGACCTGGGCGTGCAACGACCCGAACCCCTCACGGCTGGTGCCGGCCCGGTTGGTCGGGGGCACCTTGTTCCAACTCTCGTCATCGAGCAGCAGGCTCACGTGCCAGCCGTCGTCAGTGTCGATATCCCGCTGGTGCGGGGCCAGGGTGATGACCTCGGCATGCGCCACCGACGGCAAACCGATCCCTGCCGCCGCGCCCAGCGCTACCGCCCCCATCAAGGTCTTCAACTGCATGTCCGAAATTCCTCGTTCCCGCGGCACTCCCCCGGCCCGCCGCCGAATGCGACGCGACGTAGAAGGGGCTGTGACGCGTGTTGCATGTGGTGCCTATGAGGCACCTGTTACCTACGGTTCCGTAGGTTACGGCACCGTAGGTTAGAAGGCCAGGGGTGAAGTGCGGTCAGCACCCGCGCGCATCACGACGTTTGTAGGGTCTCGAAAGTCGTGGCCAAATCTCAAAATGAGTGGCCACTCGATGGCCAATTGGCCATCGTTTTGAGACGGATCCGGCTCTGCCCCACTGACCAAGGCGTGGTGGCTCGTCTGACGAGATGCCCCTCGTCGCGTGCGGGGGCTCTTCAGACGTGAAGCGATTCGCCGTTCAAGTCCGAGATCGGGAAAACCTTCACCCGAACAACAGGATCGAGTCGAAGAGAAAGGATGTGGTTCACCGTCGTGACACACGTGGATTCAGGTTTAAGTGATCGTGTAGCTGACGAATAGTGTGAGGTCATCTAGGTGGCTGGCATCGCATGCGATCGACACCGGTGTGTCGAGGGTCGGGTTGCCCGCGTCGCCGATGCACAGGGACTTCATCGTCGCATCCCGGTTCAACGAAATCGCGGCGCCGTCGACGGTGATCGCATACTGTGCTGGTGCGCCTTGGACTTTGGCCGCCCACGTGTAAGCGGTCAGGGTCGGGTTGTGGCTGCGGGCCATATAGGGCAGATGTTTGTAGTCGATGGTGATGGTGGTGGCCCCGGTCTCTTTGAGTTGCCACCATTCGTGGAGGAAGGTATCGCGCACGCTGAACGCGATGTAGAGGCCGGTATGGCTCCCGGCGAGCTTGGTTTGGGCCATTACCGCCTGCAGGGCTGCCTCGTTTCGTTTCCGGAACGCCGCGCCACCCTCGTCGGCGGTGTAGCGCATGTGCAGGATGAGATCACTGATGGTGTCGTAGTCGAATTGTGGGTAGGCCGTGGGCAGCTCGATCTGCCATGTGCTGATCGCACCGGCGCCTTCGAACGGCAGATAGCGTTCGTCGTGGAAGTTAAGTTCGAACAGCCCGGAGTCCGACACGGCTGTGCTGGTCGCGATAGACGCGATGGTTCCGGGGTTATAGGCGAATCGGTCGTCGTTGCCGGGATCTTCTGCGTAATCGTTGGGTGCCGGCTTCTCAGCGATCGTCTTGCGGTATTTGTTGGCGACCAGCGACAGTGTCATCCCCACGGAGGTGTAGGGACCCGCGCTGCAGAGCATCGTGACACTGAGGGACTTGATGCGGCGCTTGAAATGGTTTGAGTAGTCCAGGTCGAAGGCGACTTCGGGGATTGTAACGGTGGCGCTGCCGGTCGTCTTGAGTTGCAGCAGGGCGAACGGGTCGACCTGTGCCAGCGAGATGTGCTTGGTCAGCTCATAGTCGCGGGTGTTGTTGTCGCGGTAGGCCCTTTCCATCCGCTTGATGTCATGCAGCAGCGCGTGGGCAGCGGTCAGGCCCTTCTTCTGGCTGTTCCAGTAGCCGAAGTTGATGAAGGTGTCGTCTCGGGCCAGTTCATAGCAGTAGCACCGCTCCAGCATCTTCGCGCTGTCGTAGGCAAGTTGGTAGGCCGGGTAGTACACGGCCGACACCTGGCCCGCCGTCCAGATGTAGAGCTCTTCGCTGGTGAACTTCGTCAGCATGAACTGCTGAAGTGCGGCAGCGTTTTTTGCCTGCAGATCGTGGGCGGCGAGGTCTTTGTTCAACATGTCCAGGTGCAGGTTGACGTTGGCGATCTGCTGCTGGTTGGCGGCGAGCTCTTTTTGGGCCACTGCGAGCTGGAAGGTCCAGTCGTCCTGGCGGCGTTGATAACTGGCCTGGGTGCTGGCCATCGCTGCGGATTTGTCGACTACGTGCACGTTGGAAGACAGAGCGGCTACCGCGCTTTCGGCTGCGCCGCCGATACTTTCACCGCCGGTGGACGCGTTGACGGTGGGTGATCCGCCGAACCCGGCAGCGCCGGCCATGAAGTTCGGGACCAGTTTCAGGTCGCCGGCAAGCACGTGACCCAACGCGACGGACGCTTCGCCGAGGAGTGAGGCACCATTCAGCGCGGCCGCGGTGGTCTCCCAGGTGTTCATGAATTGGCGCGACGAGTAGTAGTCGATACGCGCCTGGATGACGTCTCCACTGCGTTGCAGCGCGGCCAGCGCACCCTTGGCTTCCTCGATCGTCGCCAGTTTCACCGTGCGCATCGCATCGAGCACGGCGATCTCCTGGGTTTGGCGCAGCCGCGCCATCGCTTCGGAGTCCTTCTTCTCCAATGCGGACTGCAGTTCCGCACCCAGGCTGTACACGTGTTGGGCCAGGTCGGTGACCAGCGGCGCCATGGCGACGAAGCGGTAGTTCGGCAGCCGCGCACCGAGCCCGGCCAAAAACGAGGAGATGTCCAGGCCTGCGGCCGCGGCGCGCGCCAGCGCTCCGGGGTCGATCGGCGGGGAGAACAGTGCAAGAGAGGCCGCGATGCCGTCGATGTTTTGGCAGTTGCGGATCTTGAATAGCCGGTCGGCGACCAGATCCCACAGGGCAAGGAGGTTGTCGTTCGGCGGAATGCGGAAATACAGGGAGGTCAGCGTGGCAGGCGGTGGCGGCAGCTCGGCCCCGTGATGGGGCAGCGAGTTCACCTCGGGGACTAGGTTTTCCAGATCGAGCATCGCGTTGCTGAAGATGTCGATCTCGGGTTGCAGCTGCTGATAGTTCATGTCGGGGACGGGCACGGCGGGCGGTACGACGCGCGGTTTGGGGCCCAGCAGCTTGTCGGCCAGCACGTAGAGCTGGGTGGCTTGGTTCACCGATTCGCGGGTGAACTGCCGAAACAAGTTGTCGCCCCAGTCGATCAGGTTTCGCACATAGTTGATGACGATGGCCATCTGGTAGGCGACGGGGCGTGAGCGCGCCACCACGTCGGGTTTGAAGGGGTTTTCGCGCCACTGCGATACCGCGAACGCCAGGTCGCCGATGCCGGCGACGGTGGGGTCGGCGGCGATGGTGTTCATAATCGTATCGATGCGTTCGTTGAGGTAGTCGTTGGCGGTTGTCAAGAAGAACGGCTTCGTGTTCCAGAACCGGCTCGGGGGCGGGTAGTCGCCGATGCCGACCGGGTTGAAGATGTAGTGGAACCAGTCGCGCGCCTTGTCGAACTGCTGGTCGGCGCACAGCATCATGGCGACGTCGAAGGGGACGTGGAAGAACAGTTCCCAGTTGTAGGAGGCGTACGCGCCGGCGAGTTCGAAGTCGACGTTTTCGCGCGGGTAGGGCCTGATCACTTCGGGACCCGGCCGGTAGGTCGCGGCGAAGTCGAAGCCGGTGTCGACGAGCTGAGTGTCGCGCGCCATCAGCGCATTGATTCCAGAACCGTTGAGCTGCTTGCGGAACGAGCAGACCAGCGGATGGTAGAAGTTGGCCACCTGCAGGCCGTAGCGCTGTTTCAGGTACTGGCGGATTTTTGCCAGGATCGCCTTGTAGTCAGGATCTGCGAACATCTCTTTGAGCAGTTCGGCCACCGGGATGCTCGGATCCTGCTTGTGCTTGCCGAGGTATTTGTCGACCAGGGCCATGACTTCGTTGATCAGGGGCAGCACATCGGACACGGTCTTCTTGTTGGCCTCGATGTACTTGTCGCCGATGATCAGCTTAGAGGCGGCGACAGGATCGAACCCGTCGGCCTCCACGAGTGCTTTCATGTTAGCGCCGCGCACATTGGTTACACCCTCCCGCGGTTCACGCGGGTAGAAGCCGGGAATGATGACGTAGTCGCGGGCGAAGTCGCCGAAGTAGTAAGGCAGCAGCGTTCCGGTGGGCACGGCGATGCGGACGTCCGGGTAGGTGGCGTTACGGCTCAGCGCCCACAGCTCCACCATCAGCAGGATCCAGTCGAGGATCGTCATCTGCAGCGGGTAGGTGACGTCGTAATGGCCGGCTGGGGTTTGGCCGAAGATGGTTTGCGGCTTCTGCCCGGGCAGCGCCACGATCGCCAGTTTGCTGCCCAGGGCGCCGGCCTCGTCGAAGCGTCCGGCCTCGAGCAGGGTCGGGACGAACAATGGGTACAGCCAGCCGGACATGCTGCCACTCTGTTGGACCTCTGGCACACCCTTGCAGCCGGTCAGCGCGAACGAGCCGAGGAATTCCAGGTTCGTTGCGGCGCCTACGTAGGTCGATGCGGTGCCGAACTGTCGGAAGCACGACACGGCTTGGTTGTCGCCGAGCTGCCACACCAGCATGGTGAAGGCGTTTTCGTCGGGCAGGTCCGCTGCGTCGAGGTAGCCGGTGTACAGCGCGGTGTCGCTGACGCGTTTCTCCCGCCAGCGGCCGTTGGCGTACTCGCTGACCGCGAGTTGAATCTTCCAGCGGTGGCTGGGTTTGGAGGTCGCCTGGCCGCCCGACAGGCTGGCCGGGTCGGGAACGTCGGGCGGGTTCTGGGTGTCGTCGGGTTCCTTGGTGCATTCGGGCCAGGCGATGGTGAGCCGGGAGTTGCGCGAAAAGGCCAGCAGCTGATCGCCTTTGATGTCCAGTGGCACCTTCTCCCACGGTGTCCAGGCTCGTTCCTGCTGGAACTCGCGGTGGTAGTAGACCGCTGGGCTGCCGCCGCGGGTGCGGGCGAAGACGTGCTCAACCTCGCGCACTGTGTCGTAGTAGGCGGCCATCACGTCCAGGTGCGCGATGTCGTCGAGGCCTTCGAGGTAGCTGTCGATCGCCTGAGCGATGGTGTCCTCGGTGAGTTCATTTTGCTGCAGTGTGTTTTCGAACTCCACGAACAGTCCGGACTTGTCGTCGCGCAGGTCGGGGGAGATCCAGTTCTCCGGCCACAGAAAGATTTTGCGGTTGGCCTCCCACACCCGGAAGTTGGCCATCCAGTCCCACTGTGTCCAGCCGTCGTCGTTGCCGACGCTGGCCACGGCGGCCGGTTCCAGGCCCATCAGGCAGCGCATCACGAACAGTTGCACCGTGGCATGTGCCTGCACGATCCGCGACGTCGACATGCCTGCGGTCATCTTGGTGTCGATGAGGAAGTGGTCGTAGAGGTCCTCGACGGAAGCCAGGTCGGGGTTGGCGGCGAGCATATAGGCCACGAGCGCATCGCGTTTGAGTTCCCGCAGCGGGTCTTGGATCTGTTTGAGTACACCCAGCCACTGGTCCGGCGAGTAGCGCGATTTCAGCGCCATCCGCATGGCCATCGCGTCGGGCAGGCCCAGCACGGGTTTGGTGACCTGGATCGCGGTGGGCACGTCCAGCCCGAGGGTGCGGAGCAGGGTGACGACGGCCAGCAGGCCGGTAACGGTGGCGGGGTCGCGGTAGCGGGTCAGGCCGGGTGCGGACAGGCCCAGCTGGGTGTCCAGCGCGGTCAGGACCGCCGCGTCGGTGCCGGTCAGTGTCGCCAGGTAGGCGAGCACATCGGCGACTGACCCGGTCAGGACCGTATCGAAGAAGCCGCTGACGGTGAACGGCTCTGCGGCATCAGCGGGGTTGGCGACGTCGGGGTAGTTGGCGGCCAGGGTCAGAAAGCCCGCGAGCTTGTCCCATGTCGGGTAGTCGGTCGCTGGCTGACCCGGTGCGTAGGGCAGGTGGTCGAACTCGAGCCAGCCCAGCGTGTGCGCGTTGGTCAGCAGCCAACCGACGATGGGGGTGGGCAGGGCGAGTTTCGCGAGCGCGATGGTCATGGTGTTCAGCAAGGCGACCGCGCGCTGCTGGCGATCGGTGGCGGCTGGGGTGGACGAATCGTTCAGCAGGACGTCGCGCAGCAGCGGTTGGCCCGCGGCGGGCGCCTCCTTGAGCGCGGCGTTGGACAGCAAGGTCCAGGCGAGGTCCTCGTCGAGCGAGAACGCCTGCGCGATCGCGGTTTTCAGCGCTGCCTGCCGGTCGGTGTCATACAGGTAGCCGCCGACTGCGGCGGCGACAGCGGCGATCACGGCGTATCGGTCGGCGTCCGAGTGCGTTGCCTCGCGCGCGGTGAGCGCGGCTTTGATCGCGGTGGTGTCGAAGTGGCTGCCCAGGGCGGTGTCGAGGAACGCCGATTCGGTGACGGTGGTGTTGGTCCAGGTGTCGGTGAGCAGTGTCTGCAACTGTGCGAGGGTCTCGGCGCTGATGCCGCGGAGCGTCGCCAGGAAAGGCTGCACCGCGGTGGTGTTCTCGTTGACGGTGCCTTTGGATGAAATGGGCACCGTATCGGCGGTTTTCGCGCCTGCGTAGGTGTGCTGTAGGCCGGTGAGCAGAGTGGCGATCGCTGTTGCGGGCATGTCGAACGTGGTCAGGTGGGCGGACTCGTGGCGCAGCAGGTAGCGCCAGGTGGTGATCGACAATGGTGTGGCGCTCATCGCGACGGCGGCGTCGGCGAATTCACCCAGCGCGGCGGCCGAGGATCGGGGGTTGGTGGCGGTGATGGCGAGCAGGTCGGTCAGGGCGGCCACCGTCAGGCCCGCAGCAGGAGCCAGTCGTGACAGCGCGTAGGCGGCGCTGAGGCTGGCGGCGGTCAGGGCGGCGTCGGCGCCGACGGCGGTCAGGATCAGCGCTGTGTCGGCCGGGGAGGTGCCCAGTGCGATGGCCAGAGGCGTTGCGGCGGCATCGAGTTTGATTCCCGATCCCGGGGTGGTGGTTTCGGTGGTCTCGTTGGCGTGGACGGCCGTGGGCAGGAAGCGGGCGTCGACGGCGCCGACCTTGGCCGGATCGAGGAAGGTGGTGGCGTAGGTGCCGGCGGGCTCGTCGATGTCGAGTGTCTCCAGCAGGTCGAGGGTGGCATCGACGGTGAGCGACAGCTTGCTGACCGCGGTGTTGATGGCGGTGATCGCGATCAGGCAGGGGTCGTCCAGGGCGCCGTTTCCACCTGCGGTGCTGCGGAGGACCCGGTCGACGGTCGCGCTGGCCCAGCCGGTGGCGGTGCGTAGCCGGATGAAACGGTGGATGCGGTCCAGGGCGGCGTCGTCGAGATTGACGATGCGCTTCTGGGAGAGGTCGGCGCTGGAGTCGAGGTGTTGGATGAAAAGATCGGTACCGCTTCGGATCCAGGCCAACTCCAGGAGCGGCAGCAGCTCCTCATAGGTGATGCCGGAACGAGTGACGAATTTGTCGACGTTGTTCAGGGTGTTCGACGCCGGCGTGCCAGGGGTGTTCCAAATCGTCTGCTGGGCACCGGGGTTGGTGGTGACGACCAGGCTGCGCTGGGCGTCGGACAACCCGAGGGCTTCGGCGGCGCACGCCGCGTCCGACGGTGCTCCCCCGGCTTGCAGCCGGTGCATCAGGTCGGCGCGGTCGATGCCGAACTGCGCGAAATAGCGCCGGGTTTCTTGGTGGGCGAGGTCGAACGGCAGGGTGAAACACCATGTGCTGGCGGCGAGTTCGATGTACGACTGGGCGTTGACGTATGCGGGGGCCGCGGCGAGTTGGTCGTCGGTGCCGAAGGTCTGCTTCAGCACCCGCGCGCGCCAGTTGGCTCCGTCGGGGCTCAGTCCGACGACGATGCCGATGTCGCGGACCACATATCCCGACGAGGGTGACGGACCCAGCGCGCCGTACACGATGGCGTTGTCGGTGACAGCCAAGTTCGCGCTGGTCAGCGCGGTCAGCAGGGTCGTCGAAATGGGACCTGGCGCAACGGGTCCGGTGTAGAGCAGGCCGGGGTCGGGTGCCACGGCGTCTTCGAGCAGCTCACACACCACATCCAGGTAGGGCAGGGTGGTGTTGGTGTTGGCGCAGTTGAGGTCGGTGATGGCCAGATCCGGGCGGCGGCCGAACAGTACGTCGCGCGCGCCGGTGAAGGTGACCGCCGGTGAGGTGGTGGTGTCCACGACCAGGCGGTCGCCGAGAAACTGCAGCACGTCGGCGAGGTAAGCGGCCGCGCCGTGTACGGATCGGCAGTCGTCGCATTCGGACATGTCGATCGCGTTGAACAGGCTTTTCATGCTGGGGAAGTCTTTGACGACCGGCTCGATTGCGGCGGGCTTGGTGGCGAGGGCAGGCAGTTGGGTGGCGGTCGCGGCGCCGTGTACTTGACCCGCGAGGACGAGGCTGGCGGTGTGCACGTCGGCGGCGCTGCGGAAGGCCGCTGTCGCAGCCTCAGCGGTGAACGCGCCGCTTTGCACGGCCTCGCGCACGAATCGTTTCTGGCCTTGCCGCACAACCGATGCCGCCGAGGTGACTCCGCGGTTCAGCAGCGCCTTGGTCTGTGTATAGGCGGGCGCGAGCCGATAGACGCGTTGGGCGGTGCGCAGCGCGGCTGCGGTGGCGGTGTCGACGTGCTGGCTGTGGGAGGCCAGCAGCGCGGAGACGTTTCCGGTGGCGAGGTTGAAGTCGGGGTGGGCGGCCAGCGTGTCGGCGACCGCACTGGCCTGGGGCAGAGGCGGATTCGGGTCAGTGGCCAGGTTCGCGGCGAATGCGGTGGTCGGGAAGCGGGCGGTCATGCGGGCGGCCATCGCGGCACCCTGCTTCGCTGTGGCGGTGGCGTCGGCCCCACTGACGGCACTGGCCTCGGCGATGGCGCCGGCCCAGCCGTCTGCGCCCTGTGCGGCCAGGTTGTGGGTGTCGGCGCCGCCGATGATGCCGAAGCGTTGGCGCACGGTCTCGATGAGTTGCGGGTCGTCGCCGAGCACCTCGGTCAGCGACAGGGTGGCCGCGACGTCGGCGGTGTCGGCGGTGTCGGGCACCAGTTTCAGGTCGGTCAGTTTGGTCAGCACCGAGGGCAGGTCCCCGAACGGGTCGGTGGCGATGATCGTGTTCAACTGGTCGGACAGGTCGGAGGTGACCAGGTGGTTGATCTGGGCGCTGATCACCTGTTGGCGTTGATTGCGGGCCCAGGTCTGGGCGGCCTCGGTGCGCGCGTCGAGCGCCTTGCGGATGGCGTCGAGTTCGCCGGCGAGTTCGTCGGGCACGACGAACGTGGTGATGGCGGCACGGGCGGCGGCGTCGACCTCGCTAGTGGGGAGCAGCACGATGTCGTAGAGCAGCGGCTCCAGTGGGGCGGTCACGCTCAACGTCAGTCGCGGCGTCAGTGACACCCAGCGCTGCGCGGCGGTGAGCACGCCCTGAGTGAACACGGCGTAGAAGAAGTACGGCGGGATGTCGATAGTGGTCGACATCCGGTGTGCCAGCACCAGTGAGGTGATCCGGTCGAAGTCGGCGCCGGATTCGCCGGCCAGGAAGGTGATGTCGCGGTGCTCGCCGTCTTCGGTGAGGTCGTTCCAGGACAGCTGGACCAGCATCGGTTCGATCAGACGGGTGAGGCGCTCGAATTCGCTCTGTTCGGGGGCGACCCGGGTCGGCAGTGACACGGTGATCGACACCAGCGCCGGGGCGTTGAATATGGTCTGCTCCAACGGGGTTTCGTAGAGGACCCGGTCGCGGTGGCGCGCTTGCACGTAGACGTCGGCGGTGCCGATTTCCAGCTGCTGCGCCCGCTCGGGGGTGTAGCGCACGCGGTAGCAGCCGTCGTCGCCGGTGGCCGCGTCGCCGAGCAGTTGGCTGGTGCGCAGGTCGCGGTCCAGTGCGCGGATCTGCGTGTGTGGCACGGGGTTTTGGTCGGGGTCGAGAACCTGTCCGACGACGTAGCAGTGGTGCGCCGCGTCGGCGCCTTGCAGTGCGGCGACGGTGTCAGCGTCGGCCACGCCGGTGGCGATCAGTCCGGACTGCTCCTGCAACGTACTCACCGCACGGCGGGTGGTGGCCCCGTAAAAGCCCTCGACGAGTTCGTCGTTGTCGATCGAGGCGCCCAGGTCGAGCAGGCGGGCGTGCAGGGCGTGTACGTCTGCCCCGCTGCTGCCGAGAGACAAGGTCCGTGCAGGTTCGTTCATGATGACTCCCGAGGTCAGGTCAGAATCCGAGCTTGTCGATCAGGGACCAGGCGAGCTTGTTCTCGTTCTTGTAGGCGGGCTGCTTCGGGTTGTCGGGGATGACCGACGAGACGAGCTTGTCTTGCGCGTCCAGGGCGTGGGCGATTCCGTTGGACGGGGACAGATCGACGCCGAAGGCCGCTTTGGAGGCTTTTTCAATGGCCTTGTCGGCCGGGCCGCCTACGGTGTAGCCGACCGAGAGCTCCTCGCCGACCGGGCCGCAGTACATCGCCACGCCAGCGGCCAGATCGCCGGCGGCGACCAGCCGGTCGCTGTTGTTGGGCGCGGTGGCCAGATCGGCCGCGGCGACCATCACGCCGAGCGGTTTGGCGATCTCCCCGACGACTTTGACCACTGGCGCAACGACTTCGACGACCGGTCTGGCGACCTTGACGGCCCCGCTGACCATCTTCGTCAGTGCGCCGGCTTCTCTGGTTGCTGGCACCAGCGACTTGGCAACTGGGGTCGCGGTCTTGGCGAGCGCGCCGACCGCTTTGGCGTCCTCGGCGACCGTGGCGGTCTTCGCCAGGACGCTGGCGTCCTTGCTGGCGTTGGCGAGCGTGACGGCGTCTTTGGCTGCCTCGGTGGCCTTTTCGGTGTCTTTGGCGATCTCGGCGGCTCCGGCGGCGTCTTTACCCACCTCGGATACGCCGGTGGCGTCCTTGACCACGGTGGCGGAGGTCTCACCGCCGGTAAGGGCCGGGGCTGCGGCGTCCACGGGCTTGGTCACGGTGGTGGCGTCGTTGGCGGTCTCGACAACCTTTGTGGCGTTGGAGGATTCGGCGGCGGTGTCGGCGGACTTGAGCGCCTCGGCAGGCGGCTCGGGTGGACCCGCCGCCGGTAGCGGCTCCGGTGGCGAGGCTGGTGCGGGCGGGGACTTGGGTGCAGGGGTACGTGTCTTGGGCACCGACTCGGCCGCGGCGGCGGGTTGACTGCCCGTACCGGGCAACTCGAGTTGCTCTGATGGGGCCGCGGCAGGTGCTGGCTCAGCTGGCGGTTTGGCGGCCTGCTTGGCCTTCCAGGTTTCGATCGCTTGTTCGTATTGGAGACCTTGCTCGGACGTCGGCCCGTAGCTGGGCCGCACGCCACCAGCATCGGGCAGCGGGGGCTGCCCTTTGGGCGCATTCGGAACTTCCTGGGTTGTCTCTCGGCCGGTGCGTTTGAACTCTCCCCTGGCTTTGGCCGCTTGGGCGTCGGCGCGCTCCCCGCGAGACTGGCGGAGGTTGGCCTCCGCGGATTGGATGCCCACCATCGAGACGGTGCCCGCTGGTTGCTTCCACAACGGCAATTCTGGCTCGTGAC
Source organism: Nocardia sp. NPDC059154 (assembly GCF_042755705.1). Classification (NCBI taxonomy): domain Bacteria; kingdom Bacillati; phylum Actinomycetota; class Actinomycetes; order Mycobacteriales; family Nocardiaceae; genus Nocardia; species Nocardia sp. NPDC059154. Next base: position 10,589 of record NZ_JBHZCS010000061.1, on the reverse strand, counting down.
CAAGGTGATACTCCGATGGTGCGCCCCATAGATCGCGGAGCGTTCGCGCATAGTCGCGGTGCTTCGTTTCGACTCCGGAGCCGCTCTTGGTCGCCTTCACTGGGAACCGAAGCATGGACGATTCGGTGAACCAGAGCTGCGGCTCCTTCCAGGGCTTCTTCCAGCTCTCGCCAACGAGCCCGCTGGGGTCGGAGCGTGAGGTCGGGTTGTTGCCGGCGTAGCTGTAGCGGTTGGTGCCGTCGATGAGCCCGGCGGGGTCGGGAGAAAGCCAGCGGCCCAGCCAACACATGTAGTATCGGGCTCCGGCAGCGTAAAGCCCTGTCTCGCTGTCCTTTTCCTTGCTGAGGTAGCGGTAGCGTTTGGTGCTGACGGCCGCAGCGTCTCGTGCCAACCACAGCGCGGTGGTGCCGAACGGGTGGTACTCCTCGTAGGAGATGACCATGCCGGTCTCGTCGCATTCGGCGGCGCTGGATCCGATCAGGTCTGTCAGCTGGAAACGGGTACGCGGCGCGGTGTCGAATCCGGGGTGGTCGGTGTCGACGGTTACCGTCTCCACCAGCGCCGCGGTGCGGTGACCGTCACCGATGCGCACGGTGCGGCGCTCGAAGACGAGTGTGCTGGAACGGTATCGGCGGAACAGTTCCAGCTCGCCGAGGTAGATGCGCTCCTCGCGCAGGTCGCCGAGGCGCTGCCAGATCTTGCGGGCCCGGTTGCCTGCGGCGTCGTAGTGGTAGGTGACGGTGCCGCCGCCGCCGAGGTCGATGGTGGCCACCCGGCCGGAGTGGCTCCAGGTCAGCGATGTCATGCCCGGTGCTGCGGTGGTGTTGCCCCCGGGGTCGTAGGTGAAGGTTGCCGAGTACGGTCCTGCGTTGCGGTCGCCGGGGATCTGGTGGGCGGCAAGGCGGTTGGTGCCGGGCGTGTACTGGTAGCGGCGTGTCCAGCTGGTGGTGGTGCTGGCGTGCGCGAACGCGGTGATGTTGCCGAGTTGGTCGTAGGTGTAGGTCTCGGTGAAGTTGCGCAGTGCGTGGGCGTCGTTGGGGTGCGGAAGGGTCGGCATCGCTGGATCCGCTGGGTCGGGCTGCACGCCGAGGCTGGAGTGTTCACGGCCGGTGGCGGTGCGCAGCCGGTAGGTCGCGTCGTAGGTGAACAGGGCTCCGGGAGCGACTACGGCGCCGTCGAAGAAGACGGTCTGGTTGGCGCCGTCCCGAATCTGGACGACGTTGCCGACCGGGTCGTAGGTGTAGTCGAGTTGTTGGATGAGCGTCGCGCCGGCGCGGGCGTGAATTCCGACGGGGCGCCCGGTATCGGAGTCGAACTCATGGGTGAATGCCACGCCGTTGCCATGGGTGATGGCGGTGCGGTGCCGGTGAGCGTCGTAGTCGATCCCGGTGATCACCGGCGTGGACGCGGCGGCGCCGGCGTATTGGGCGTCGACGGTGTTCAGGCCGCCGGTGGTGTACCCGAGGGTGATGAGGGTGCCGTCGGGCAGGTTGTGGTTCAGCGATTGGCCGACGGCATCGAATATGCCTGTCGTGGTGAAGGTTTCGGGGTCCAGCAGGCCAGCGGTGGCCGCGTCGAGACCGCCCAGCGGGGCTGCCGCGGCGGGGGTCCAGTCGGGCGGGGTGGGTGCGGACAGGATCTGGCGGGTGCCGTCGATGAGGTTGCCTGCCAGGTCGTAGCGGTCGGCCAGGGAGTAGCCGGCGTCGTCGTAGCGGCGGTGGAGTTGTCCGACCATCATCCGGTCGGTCGCCTGGGGGTGCGCTTCCCCGTAGACGGTGAGTTCGGCGAGCCGGTCGTTCACGGCGCCGGGATCGCGCACGAGCAGTTGGATGGGCCGCCCGAGCAGGTCGTACCGGGAGGTGACGATGTGTCCGGCGGCGGTGAGGTTGCGGATCTGTCTGCCTGCGGCGTCGGGGACGGCGACTTGGGTTCCGGCGTCGATGCTTTCGGTGCGCACGACCCGGCCGGCGGCGTCGCGCAGTTGGGTGCCGGTAGGGATGCCGCGCGCGTCATGGACCTCGGTGATCTCACCGGCGAGGTCGAGGAGGTAGCGGGTTTCGTAGACGCCGTCGGGTCCGTTGTCTTCCCTGATGCGCACGAATCGGCCGAGCGGGTCGCACAGCTGGACTTGGGGGGTGTTGGCGTGGGCGGCGGCCAGTGTGGCGGCGCGGCGTTGGTCGGCGGGGGCGGCGCCGCCGGGTTGGCGCTGCGCATACCAGGCGCTCTGCAGAATGGTGTCGTTGCGGTCAGCGTTGCTCTGCTGCCAGGGCCCGATGGTAACGGTTTCCAGTGTGCCGTCGGGGTGATCGACGCGGATCAGCCGGCCCAGCGGATCGTAGGTGCGCCGTTGCAGCACAGCATGTTTGACCAACGCGTCGGCGGTGTCGAAAGCGGTGTCCACGGCGAAGTACGGCTCGTATTGCTCGACGGGTTGGCCCTTGTTGTTGAATACGGTGCGGCCGGTGGCGACCCAACGCGGATTCGGGGTGGTGTCGACGGTGATGACACCACCGGCGCCGTCGTCGGCCCAGGCGTCACCGGGCTCGACCGACGTCTTGGTCATCGCGATGCGGCCGAACCCGTCGACGAACATCCGCTGTTCGCGCCATACGCTGTTGGGGTCGCCGTGGTTTGCGCGCAGCGCCGAGTGTGACCAGCACGGGCCGACGCCGCTGCGCCAGTCGTCGGTCCCGTATGTGTAGACCACCCCGGGCAGCGCGTCGGGATCGCCGCTGCCGTCGGGCGCTTGCCGCCACGACCGGCTCACCCGGCCGAGTGCGTCGAATTGGACGCGCTGTATGACGCCGTTGGCGTCGGTGAGTTGGTTGTGTGTCAGGGTGGTGTAGTCGTTGACTGCCCGAGTGGTGTTCATCGACAGGGGAACGGTTGTCGATGCCTGCACCGTAGTGACCAGTAGGTGATATGCGTCGTAGGTGGCCGTGGCAGTGTTGCCGAATGGTGTGGTGTGCCAGGCCGGTAGGTAACACGTCGCGGGGTCGTAGCCGCGGATGCCGTCGCTGGCCCACCACAACCCATCAGCCAGTTCGTAACCACCCTCGCCGGTCAGGGTTGCGGCGGTGGCCAGGGTGTCGAACACGGTCGCGACGAAGGCCGGGGTCATGGCGAAGCGCAGCACCCGGCGGGTCAGCGCCCTGCGGCCGACCTGTCCGCTGGGAAGCGCGGCGGTCAGCGTGTCGTCCCAGTACTCGTTACGGGTGGCCGCGCGCATCCGGCGCTGCCCGAGCCCCGGGGTGACCGGGTCGGCATAGTCGCGTTCGGCGAGGGTGGGCAGCAGTGCCGCCAGCACATCGGTGGTGTAGCGGTGGGTGGGGGGCACCGGGACACCGGTGATTTCGTATTCGCGGCTGGCGGTGGGTTCGGAGACCCGGTACGCGTCGCCGGAATCCAGGCTGGCCAGGTCGGTTTGGGTCCACGTCATCAACGCCTGGTTCTGTTCGTCGATCGCCGGTGCGCGGCGGGGGTAGGCGAGGCTGACCGTCGAGTTGGGAGTGCCGTGGTCGTCGGTGCCCAGGGTGAGGTCGTGACTGACGCGGGGGTCGTCGGTGGTCTGCTCGTAGTGGGCGGTGAGGGCCTCGAGTGGCTCGACGCGGAACACCGCCGCCCATTGGCCTCGGTGGGGTTGCAGCTGTCGCACGCACGGGCGGGTCTGGGTAACGACGACCGGTGGCGTCGAGGTGCCGTCGTCGACGTAGGTTTCGGTGCGTATCGGGCGGGCCGCGAGCGCGCGCGCGGATTGCTCGTATTCGAGCCCGCCGGTGACTCCGATGCGTTGGGCCGCTTCGAGGCTGATGGCTCGAGGGTCGGCGTCGAACACCCCGGACGGCGACTCGCCGGGGCGGCCGGTGGAAAACCATTCGCGGGTGCGCACCGGCGGTAGGTCGAACACGCCGCCGCCGGCGCCGATTGTTTCGGCGTCGAAGGTTTCGGCGTATCCGAAGCCGCGTGATTCGCGTTCGTAGGGATCGAAGTAGGCGTCGCGGTAGGTGTAGCGGGTCACGTGCGAGGTTTGCGACACCTCGTCATCGGCTTGCACTTTGGTCACGACGACAGCGACGCCACTGGTGGTTGTCTGCCAGGGACGTCCGGCGCGACGCGCGGCGAGTTGTTGGCGGGCGGAGGTGTCGTAAACGAAGCTGGTGCGCGCACCTAGGTTGTTGACGATCGCCGAGAGCTGGTTCGGTCGTCCGGCCACGGCCAGGTCGAGGTAGCGCGCGATGTGGCCACACGGCTCCGAGCTGCTCCACACCAATGCGGGGGTGCCAGCCCCGAGGATGTCGAGGATCTGCAGTTCGTCGAGGCTGGCGACCGGTGGCAGCGGCACAAGCGGCTGCGGCGACACCCAGGAGGTGCCGGAATTGTTGCGCCACACCGTCACTGCGCGGTCACCGAGGTACATCAGATCGGTGGTACCCGACCCGTCGATATCGGCGAACCGGATCCGGGTGCCGTCGATGTGGTCGGGGCTGTCCAGAGCCAGCGTGCCGGTCATCGTGACGCGCGCGCCGTAACGGCCCCAGCCGAGGTTGGGCCAGTAGTCGACTCGCCCGGCGTGAACCCGCACGAGGTCCGCCAGGCCATCGCCGGACATGTCGGCGTTGAACCATTCGTGTGCGGTGTCGTCGCGGGGCGGACGTGGTCCGGCAGCATCGGTGGCCGCGGTCGGAATGCGAGCGGTCGGGCCGTAGCCGTCACGCCCCAGCGAAGTCGCCCAGCTGATCTCATCGGCGCCGCGCCGCACGAGCTCAGGCCGGCCGTCGCCGGTGAGGTCGATGCGCTGCAGCCGTGGGTCGGTGAGGTCGGCGACGGCGCGGGTGTCATAGGCCCGGTAGCGGTCCCAGCTGCCATCGGGTCGGCGTACCGAGGATCCGGCGAGCCCGTCGATCTCTGCCGCGACACCGATGCGGCCGGTGCCGTCGACGTCCCGCATCCCCGCGGTGCCGCCGGACCCGGTGGGCGGCAGTTGGGACACGGGACGGGGCGGCTCGTACTGTCCCTGGCCGGCGGGGCGTTGGTACCACCAGCCGCCCGGGGTGGTGGTCAGCACCCCGGGCAGCCCGTCGCTGTCGAGGTCGACGAAATGTATGTGAGCGCCGTCGACTATCGAGGTGATCTCGAGGTCACGGATCGTGGTATCGACCTGCGGATCGACGTAGCTGAATTCCAACGGGGACAAGTCGCTTTGGTCGTAGCCGACGCCGTTCCAGCGATATCCGACCTGACGCAGAGAGGTCAGGCGCGACAGGGAAGGTTCGTGGGCCAGATCCAGCGCGCGGACCAGCCGCGGAGTGGGTCCCGGGCCGAGGTCGGCTGAAAAGTCGTGAAACACCAACAGCCGCCGGCACAGCCGCCAGGTGCGGATCTCGAACCCTGCGGTGTAGGTGGAGTACGCGTCGGGCCGCGCTGCCCATGTGTGTGTCTCGTCGGGTGCCAGGTCGTGCTCGCCGTAGTCGAGAACGATCAGCAGCCGGGTGCTGCTCGCGTCGTCGGGGACGGCGTTGGCGTAGCGGATTCGTTTGAGGTAGCGGTTCGGCTGCGGTAGCGCCCCCGGAGCGAGGCGGTGCGCCTCGCCGAGTTGGGGAGTGACCCCTGCGGTGTTTTCTTGCTTGTACTCGTAGACCGCCAGGTTGCCGCGGTCATCGTGGACTTCATCGAGCAGCCACTCGAATACGCGGGCACCGGATGGATCGGCAGGATCGCTGATCCGGCTGCTGGCGGTGCGCCCAAAGAATCGTGAGACGTTGCCAGCGTCAGTGGTGCGCCAAAACGGCACTCCGCCGCCGCTGGGAAGGCATTGTTCGATGCGGGTACGGGTGTCGTCGGTACGGGGGCGGAACCGCCGCACGTTGTGCGCCACACCATCGATCTGTTCATGATGCTCGACTACCCTCCAACCGCCTGCACCATCGCTTTCCAGTTGTGGGACAAGGTCATCGAGGCCAGGCAACCCGTAGATATCGGAGCTGTCGTATCGCGGCAACCGCTTGTTGGTGCGCCGGCTTACCGACGGGACCGATAGGCCCCATCCCAGCCCATAGGGCGAGCGGCCGCCACCATTGCTGAAGTTGAGCGTGAGGTCGGCGGCGCTTGCCCCCCGGCCAGGACTCGCCGGGACTGGCACGCTCACCGACAACGTCCCGGTCTGGGTGCTGACGTTCCAGTGCACCCCGAGCCCGTGGGCGGCCAGTCCGCCCTTGGGTAGTTCGACTGTGGGAAGGAAAGCGGTGTCGGCCTGCGAGGCCGAAGGAACGGCGGACGGCGCGCTCATCGTCCACGCTCATCAGGGCCGCGGCTGCAGCTAGACTGCGTCCGGCGGTTCGGAGCGGTGTCTTGTGTGCCAGAGCGTCGCGCACGGCATCGGACTACGTCCACCGTCACCTCCCGAGCGAGAAATCTGGAGCCGCTCTCCTCTCAAACGGTAAACCTGGAATTTGTGAGCCGTCAATGGCTTGTATATGTACATACGATCTCTGAGAGCGCATTCGCGATGCTGTCGATACGAGTACAGAATGAAGCCGAATCTGGTTGTATCGCAACTCGATATAGGCGACGCGCCGGTGTGAGCGGGCAGGCCGCCGCCGAGCAGACTGTGTCCGTGCCACCACGGTGGCCTAGCGCGAGCTGGGTGTGAATACGACGGTAGCTGTAGGTGCCGTCGGAATGCTCGAAACAGAATCGGATCTCGTCTTCGAAGATCTCGTGGCGCGGCGCGGCGGCCGATGGTCTCCGGCCCCGCCAGGCGTAGTAACCCGACCGCGAGACTTTCGCCCACCGGTACATGGACACGACGGAATGATTACCTTCCTTGGAGGAGATGCAAGCCTATTTCGCTGTCATCGATGCCGCGATCTCAGCGGCCATGGAGCACAGACGTTTTGCGAGGCGACCATTGAGGTGCCCGAAGGATGTCGGACAGTGGCCCAAAGTAGGATTGGGTATCACTGAACGGAGTTGTGTGTGGCACAGAAGAAGTCACGGCACTTCAGTCCCGAGTTCCGGGAGACGGCGGTCAGGTAGGTTGTTGAAAGGTCGCAGCCGGTCGAGGACGTAGCCCGTGAGCGATGGACGACTTTTCGGGTGCGTAGGCGTCCGGATTCGTGGAGATGGGGCACACCTACTGTGTGCTCGGCATCTGGGTGGCTGGGGTGTTGAAAGAGGCGGTCGACACCGCAGCCACCTTGTTTCAGGTGTTCCGGCGTGCGTCAGAAAGCGAAGAACTGCCATCTATTTGAGACTGGGCCTCGAATGCGGTGTGTGGCAGCGATTGGATATCCGCTGGTCATAGTGAGACCGTCTGCCATCGGACGTGAAATCCTAAAAGAGATTTTGTCGTGTCTCAAAAGTCGTGGTCAAATCTTAAATGACATGGCCAATCGATGGCCACTTGGCCAGGCTCAATGGGACATCGCTGGTCAGGGCTGTGCGCGTGCCTGCGCGGTGGCGCGAAACCTGAAGAATGGCCACCATTTTGAGACAGATCGCAGTGGCCAAGTTGTGAGATGCCGTCAGAAGGTGCAGGTCAGAGGACTGACGCTGGCCACGAATTTTTAGACCCTACAGCACGCAAATAAATCAGGGTGTGGGAGCAACGGCTTCTCCAGTCCCCCTGTCTCACAAGACATGCGGCGCAGGATCACCGAGCAGCCGACAGTCGGAAGTTCGCCCTCGGCGGGGGTCGGCCGCGAGTCGAATCCGGTTGGCCAGACGCGAGCAATCGACCCGGGCCGGTGGTGTCCACGACGAGCGTCGGTGTCAGTCCGAGCCGCGCAGCCTGTGCGGCCCAGGCGTCCCAGTCATCGAAATGCGGACCGCCACGCGGCCGCGCACACCGCGACCGCCTTGCTCACCGGCGAGATTCGCGCGGCCGGGCACGGAGCCAATGACCCTGGGCGGCAACAGGACTGATCGATCGAGGCGGGCCCGCCGTGTGCACTATCGCACGGTTAGGTCCGGGAGCTTGCCGCGGCCGTCCCACGTCACCACGAACTGGCCGGCCGCCCTGTAGATGGCTTCCTTCTCGGCCTTGCGCTGGTCGTAGGCTTCCCGGCCCCGAACCCCATACACCTCGACCGGAATATGCGGTTCGGTGTCGGTCAGGATGAAATCGGGCAGCACCACCTCGTGCGCGGCGTCGAACCGCAACGGCTTCACGAACCCGCGACCATGGGAGACCAACGCGTCGGCCATCACCAACTCCAGGCTCGAATCCACCGGAATCCGGTGCGCCGTCGTCAATGCCACCGCCATGTCCACCACACGCAGATTCTTCTCCGACGCACGTTCGACCAGCAACAACGCGAGCCGGCGGCCACCAGCGGCCCGGCCCGCCTCAGCGAACGCGGCCGGATACGACGCGCGCGCGGCCCGGTCGAGGTCGGGCGCGACGAACACCGGCGCCGCGTGGTTGGCGAGGTGGTAGGCCACGTTGTACTTCGCCGGCCGGACATCCCGGATCTCGCCCAGCATCAACCCGCGCGGAACACTCGCCCTGCTCGGCCGCAACCGGTCGAAGAACTCCTCGAACCCGCCCTCCCCGTGGCCATCTTGCCTACCGGCGTCGCGGTCTTGCCTTCCGGTGTATCGAGGAACCACATACATCACCTCCCCCAACGCCCGCCCGCCCGTGACCTGACACATGCCCGCCACTCTTCGCAACGCCACCACACACTCACCCCAGCCACGGTCGCGAGCTCCCTTGCGCCACACCGTCAACCGCGACTCTTCCAGCAGCAAATGCAGCAAACCCAGCAGCCCCACCGCCCGACGCGGGGCCCGCGGATCGGCGTCCACTGCGCGGGGCCGCGGTGTCGGCGTTCGGCGTTCGGCCGTCACGCGGGTCAGCGGCGCGGACAGCCGGATCGAGAACCCGTCCTCGGTCTCCACGATCGCCGCCCCGCCATAAGCACTGCGCCCGGTCAACGACTCGTCGAGCCGATGGAACGCGCACTCGCCATCATGCTCGAGGTCCCCAGGCCACCTCGCCACGTGGTAGCGGCCCGTCTTCCTGTTGGTCCGGATCACCAGGCGACGCGGCGGACTCGAACACAAGCATTCGACATGCCCCACAGTGGCCTTCGCGTGCGCCAACGCCGCCGCCACCCGACCCGGCTTGTCCCGCAACACCGCCAACCGATACACCGCACCAGCCACCCGCACCAACCCCACCCCGCCCTGATCGTTCATCAACACCACCCCGAATTCCTGCCCACCCCAACACTGTTCCCCCACACCACCGCATCCCGCCACCCCTTGCAGCAGCCGTACTGGTGGTGGCGTCGGTTCTGGACAGCGACGCGGAGAACCCCCGAAACACCCTCCGCTCACCACCCGAACCTCCCACCAGCCACCAACCCACCCCGGTCACCTGCCTCCCCATCCCCGCCCACAACCAACCCCACCACCAGTACGGCTGCCGCACTCCTCCCGCACCCCGCCAACCACAACCCGCGCCAGTTCAGCACCGCTGCCAACCGTGAGTCCCCCACCCCGCCAACCGAATACGGCCACCACCCGCACACCACCTGACCAGCAGCGCCCCACCCGGCCGGTGCCCGCACCCGCTCCTCAGAGCTGCCGCGACACCGAGCCCTCCCGCCACCGCGCAGCTCCCGCAGGCTCACCACCGTGCCGCGCACCGGTCGAGCCCCTCCCACCCGGCGCGGACCTCCCGCCCGCGGACCGCTCACCAACCCCCGCGGGCTCCGCCCGCGCGCCGCCGCGTCCGCGCCGCCGCACCCCGTGGTGGTCCCGTCACCGGTCGACCTCACCTCCGGTCGGGCAGTTCGTCGATGGCGGAGCGAAGGCGCGAATTCCTCCCGTGTACCCGACGAATCTGCCCCAAGGGCGTACCAGGCGAGTTCGGCCCGCACAAGGCAAACCCCTACGGGGGCGCGCACGCGCGCACCTTGCACGAACCGGACTCGCCTGGTCCGGGCGGAGCCCAGATCCACCGAGCACCCGAAAGGAACACCCACCATGAGCTCCACCATCGACGAACTGCCCGACCTCAGCCCCATCGGCGGCCACTGGACCATCGCCACCGTCCACGCCGACCACACCTTCACCCACGACACCCTGCGCGGCCTCGCTCACCTCCCCGGCGTCGAGTGGGAATTCCAGCCCGAGAACTGCCCCATCCCCTGGGGCGACTGGTACCTCGACCACACCCTGCTCCTCTGCAGCGGCTGCGGCATCGACGCCACCTAACCGCCCACGGCGGGGCCCTCACGGGCCCCGCCCCAGCCGGGCCTGCCGGCCCGGCCGCACCAGCACCGAACACCACCAGCAACCTCCGCGGCCGCCGGATCCCAACCCACCACCACATGCCTTGAGCTGCCGCGACACCGAGCCCTCCCGCACCCAGCGCAGCTCCCGCAGGCCCACCACCCAGCCGCCCTGCGCCCGCGCCGGTCCCGCCCCAGCCGGCCGGCCCCGCTCGGGCGCCGGGTCACCTGTCCGCGAGCCGAGCTCGCGCGGAGTCGCACCCGTCCGTGGTGGTGGCCCTCCGGATGGCTTGTCGGGGCGGTGACGGGCGGGTGAGGGGGCATAAGCCGGAAAAACGTGGCTTGCGG
>NZ_JBHZCS010000060.1:0-62778 GCF_042755705.1 Nocardia sp. NPDC059154 | reverse complement strand
GCCAGCGCGGAGGGGAGGGGGGGTGAGGGGGCGGGGGGGGGGGGGGGAGCCCACCGAAAAAAGAGGGGTGCCCCCGCTCCACAGCACCGCCATCAGGACCAGGCTGCGCACCCGCCCCCAGCGGTCGGCCAGCAGCGAGAGCGGCAAGGTCAGTAGACCGACCATCAGCGCGACCACGCTGCTGAGCGAGCCCAGCCGCGAATCCGACAGTCCCCATGCGGTTTTCAGGAAGGGAAAGACCGCGCTGAGGACTTGGCGCGACATGTAGTCGGCCAGCAGCAGACCGAAGGCCAGCGCGAAGATGAGCCATGGATACACCCGGCGGGTCCGGGCGACCGCCGTGGCCGGGGCGGCGGCAGGCCGGCCGGCCGGCCCGGCGGCGGTAGTGTCCAACTCCATTGGTGCTCCTACGTATCCGGTGTGCGAGACGGTGGTGCACACCGGAGCTAGAGAGGGAACCGGGGGCACACGACCATCGGCCGCGTGCCCCCGGAAATCGGGCACTGCCTGATCAGCGACCCGAGATGCTGCCCGGTGCGAGCTGGTCAGGCGTGGTGGGTGAAGCCGACCTGGCCCGGCTTGCGGTTGGGCGCGAATCCGAGCTTGGCGAGCGTCTCGTCCGCGTCGGCGTAGCGCTCGTCGAGCTTGTAGATCTCGCGCGCCTCCTTGCCGGTGGCGACCTCGCGACCCAGCTCACCGGCGATGCGCACCAGTTGCTCGACCTGCTGCACCGAGGTCATCTGCTGGCCCTTGCGACCCCAGAGGGTGTCCTCGTTGCCGCAGCGCGCGTGCAGACCCATCGCGATGGCCATGGTGTTGACCGGCAACACGCTGCGCATGAGCGTCTCGAGAGTCAGCACCGCGCCGTCGGGGACCCGGCGGATGAACTCCATCATGTTGTAGGGGTTGGGTCCGTCGAAGCCGCCGCCGATGCCGACCCAGGTCACCATGAGCGGGCCGGTGTAGACGCCGCGGCGGATCAGCCGTTCCACCGTCTCGAGCTGTGCGATGTTCGCGAGCTGGAAGTGCGGTTGAATTCCGGCCGCCTGCAGTCGCTTCAGGTGCTCCTCCACCCAACCCGGTCCCGCCGGGACGTGCATCTCGCGGTAGGCCTCGTACACGTCCGGGCGGGTGAACGAGGTGCCCGCGATGTCGTCGTCGGTCATCAGCTCGACGATGTTCATCTGATTGGTGTTGATGGCGATGGTGACCTGATCCGGCTTGGGATCCAGCGCCGCGAGCATGTGGCGTGCGTCGTCGGAGAGCCATTTGGCGTCGGCGCCATCACCTTCCGGCGCGAACGAGATGGAGCCGCCGACCTGGAGGATCATGTCCGGCACCGCCTCACGCAGCCGGCCCAGCAGCTCGTTGAACTTCGAGAGCCGCTTGGAGCCCTTGCCGTCGAGTTCCCGCACGTGGATGTGCAGGACCGTGGCGCCCGCGTTGTAGCAGTCGACCGCTTGCTGGACGTGCTCGTCCATGGTCAGCGGCAGGTCTTCGCGGAAATCATCGGGCTCCCACTCCGGGCCGTAGGGGGCGACGGTGATGACCAGCTTCTCCTGGACCTCCGGGAACAGCGCATCGTCGTGAAAATGCATGGGCTTACTCCAATGTGAGTGGGCTGGAAGGGATGTCAGTACGGGAGGTCGCCGATGATCCCGGCGCGCTCCATCTTCCGGACCGCGGGCCAGTAGTCCTGGACCGCGTAATGCTGGGTGGACCGGTTGTCCCAGATGGCGAAGCTGTTCGGGGTCCACCGCCAGCGCACCTGGTATTCGGGGACCGCGGCCTGCCGCATCAGGTAGTGCAGCAGCTCCGCCGCGCCCGGCGCGTAATCGAAGCCGAAGCGCACGTTCTCGGGGGTGTGGTAATTGACCAGGTGTGTGGTGAAGGAGTTGACGAAGAGGATCTGCTCGCCGGTCTCCGGGTGCGTGCGCACCACCGGGTGCTCGGCGTCCGGAAAGCGTTGTGCCAGTTCGTGACGCTGCTCCTGCGGCATGGCGGCGCCGAAGCTCGCCTCGATGCTGTGCCGGGCGCGCAGGCCCCGGATACGGTTCTTGACCTCGTCGGGCAGACGCCGATACGCCTCGGCCATATTCACCCAGATGGTGTCGCCACCGACGGGCGGCGCCTCCACGCAGCGCAGCACCGACCCCATCGGCGGATGGTGTCGCCAGGTGGCGTCGCAGTGGTAGGCGTTCTCGTAGTGTTCCGGCGCGCTGTCCAGATCCTTGTAGATGCGCACCAGGCCCGGGTGGTCCGGGTCGCTGCCGGCCACCGGATGGTCCTCCAGCTCGCCGAAGCGGCGGGCGAGCGCGACGTGGTCGGCGCGGCTGATGTCCTGATCGCGGACGAACAGGACCTTGTATTCGAGCAGCAGGGCACGCAATTCGGCGAAAAGGGCGTCGTCGTGCGCCGCCGTGGCCAGATCGACGCCGGACAGCTCGGCACCGATGGTGCAGGTCATCGGTGTCACGCCGATCGACCAGCGCAGTGTCGAATCCTCCAGTGGGGTAAGGGTTGTCATGACAGTCCTCCAAGGGGTGTGAGCCCGCGGCAACGGGCGGCCGGAGTTTCAGAGCACGAAGACCGAGGTGCCGACGCTGCGACCGGACTCGAGGTCGCGGTGCGCCTGCTCTGCGTCGGGCAGCACGTAGCGCTGATTGATGTCGACGCGAATGCGGCCCGCGGCGACGTGGGAGAAGAGCTCACCCGCGAGTTCGGCTCGTTCGGCGGGGTCGGCGATGTAGTCGGCGAGCGCGGGGCGCGTCACGAACAGTGAACCCTTCAATGCCAACTGCATGGCGTCGATCGGGGGGACCGGGCCCGACGCGGTGCCGAAACAGACGAGCAGGCCGCGCCGCGCCAAGGAATCCAGAGACGACTGATAGGTGGTCTTTCCGATGCTGTCGTAGACCACGGGCACGCCCTTGCCGTCGGTGATCTCCCGGACGCGTTCGGCGACGTTCTCGCGGGTGTAGAGCACGACGTGATCGCAGCCGTTCGCGCGGGCGATCGCGGCCTTCTCTGCACTCGACACCGTCCCGATCACGGTGACGCCCAACAACTTCGCCCACTGGGTGAACAGCGAGCCGACGCCGCCGGCGGCGGCATGCAGCAGCACGGTGTCCCCGGCGCGCAGCGGGTGAATGCGCCGCAGCAGGTATGCGGTGGTGAGTCCGCGCATGGTCATGGAGGCGGCGGTCTCGAACGGGATCTCCTGCGGCAACCGGATCAGGTGCTCGGCGGGCATCACTCGTGCGGTGCTGTAGGCACCGAGTGGGCTGCCGGTGTAGGTCACGCGGTCACCCGCCCGGAAATCGGTGTTGTCCGGGCCGACCGCCTCGATCACGCCCGCCGCCTCGACGCCCATGCCGGCCGGCAGCGCCGCCGGGTAGAGGCCGGTGCGGAAGTAGGTGTCGGCGAAGTTCAAGCCGACCGCTTCGTGCCGAATCCGGACCTGGCCCGGTCCGGGCTCTCCGACATCGGTTGTCTCCCACCGCAATACCTCGGGTCCGCCGGTTTCGTAGAAGCGAACAGCTTGTGCCACAGTGCATCTCCTTTTGGACGCGACCGCGCCGGGGCGGCGATCGGCGTTCTGGGTCCGACAGGGGTACCCGGCACCGACCCGTCGCGTGCCCGCGGCTGCGGGGACGCTCGGAGGCCCGGGCTATCGAGAACGAGAGACCAGCAGCAGAATCCGGGCCGGGTGCGCTCACCGACCGCGATGTCCTGCTTTTCCGCTGGTCAATTCGTTGTGATGAACCCAGAGTAAGCCGGATCACACTCGATTGCTTATCCTCTCGGGACAGGAATCCATTCACTTCGGGACACAGGAGGATGCCCGGTGAAGCCGCTCGCCCGCTATGCCGCGTTGAGCAACTACGTGGAGCTGGGCCGATCCGTCGGCCTCGATCCGGTCCGTCTGGTGCGCGAATCCGGACTCGATCCGGCGAGCCTGACCCTGCAGGACCGCTGGGTGCCGGCCGCCACCATCGCCGATCTGCTCGAACGCTCAGCCGCCGCCGCGCACTGCGAGGACTTCGGGCTGCGCCTGGCCGAGCGGCGGCGCATCGCGAACCTCGGCCCGTTGAGCCTGGTCATCCGCGAGGAACCGGATGTGCGCAGCGCGCTGCGGGTCATGTCCCGGCACGCGCACATGTACAACGAGGCGCTGCACACCCGCCTCACCGAACGCAACGGTCTCGCGACCATCCGGCTCGGGCTCGATATCGGGCAACCTGGCGAAACCCGGCAGGCCATCGAACTCGCCGTCGGAGTGCTGCACGGCCTGCTGCGCGGATTTCTCGGCAGCGGCTGGCAGCCGGTGGAGATCCGATTCGCCCACACCGCGCCTGCTGACCGCAGCACCCATCACCGCATACTCGGACCGAACATCACCTTTGCGCAGGAATTCAACGGAATCATCATCTACACAACCGATCTCGATGCCCCCAACGCCATGTCGGACCCGCTGCTGCGCACCTACACCCGGCAGTTCCTCGACTCCACCGACCTCGCCCCCGCCACCACCGTCGACCGCGTGCGGGAATTGATCGAACTCCTGCTGCCGACCGGACGCTGCTCGATCGAACAGATCGCTCGCAGCCTCGGTGTCGACCGCCGCACCATCCACCGGCACCTCGCCGCGGAAGGCGAAACCTTCACCACCCTCTTGGATTCCACCCGCGCCGAACTCGCCCAGCACCTGGTCGCGAATCGCCGCCACTCCCTCACCCAGATAGCCGAAATGCTGGCCTTCTCCTCCCCCAGCAACTTCACCCGCTGGTTCACCAAACGCCACGGCTGCAGCCCGCGGACCTGGCGCACCCAGGGCATGCCCACCCTGCGCCCGAAAGTCCATGACACCCACCAGGATCTGGAAGGTCACCGTCATCGACCTGTGCCGAATGCGGCGGCGGAACCGGAATCCAACAGATAGCTTGACGGCCGGTAAGGTATTTCTCTACGGTGCAATAGGTCCGTCCGAGGCTCGCCTGCTGTTGCCGAGGGCTGGCATACCTGATGGAGGTGGGGAGTATGCCGGGTGTCAGCATGCTGTGGCCGGACTCAGTGGCGTTGGGCGGCCGCCTGATGATGGATTCCGGGGCGGTGACCGACCTCCATATCGATCGGATCATCGCCGCCGTCGTCGAGGCCGATGAATACCGGTTGCGGGCATGGTTTTCCGAGCCCGTCCGGGACCCGGAGACGGTGCGGTACCGACAGGAGATCTTCGCCGAGCTCGCGGATGATTCGGTGCGGGAAGTGTTCGACGCGTTCTCCGCCGGCATGTGCGGCACCCGGAAACGGCTCGATTGGCAGGAACGCCTGCATCATCCGCATCAGCGACAGTGGTGGCATCTCAGTGCTACTGCCGAATACATCGAGGCGGTAGCCCGGTTCGCTGAAGCGTTGGCCGCACTCCCCCTGTCCGCTCGTGCGCTGACCCGATGGCGGGAGTTCATCACCGACTACGTCGCCGGGCCCGGTTTCTGCCGTTTGGCCAACGCCGTGCACCAGGTGCAGCAGGCGTTGAGCTCGGTGCGCTACAGCCTGCGGATCGTCGACCGCACCCTCGAGGTGGGGCCCGTCGGCGCCGAGGCGGCGGATTACAGTGCGGCGATCGCGAAGCTGTTCTCGCGCTTCGGTGTGGGTGCGCCGCGGCCGGGGCGGCCCCGGTCGGACTGGGACGACATCAATCACATGGAGGAGCAGATCCTCGATCGTGTCGCCGCCTTACACCCTCGCGCCTTCGAACAGCTCGCCGAATTCGCCCGCGACCACGGGCAGTTCGCCGACGCCGCGGTGATGGCGTTCGATCGGGAGATCCAGTTCTATCTGACGTATCTCGCCTTCGTTCGCCGGGTCAGTGGAACGGACCGGCCGATGTGCCTGCCACAGTTGGCAACCCGGGGCGCGGAGATTCACGCCGAAGGCGCGTTCGACCTCGCACTGGTCACCCGTCGCCGGCGCGCCGACACCGAGGTGGTGTGCAACGATCTGCGGCTGTCGGGTCCGGAACGAGTGCTGGTGGTGACCGGTCCCAACCAGGGCGGGAAGACGACCTTCGCGCGCACGGCCGGCCAGCTGATCTATCTCGCCGCGCTCGGCTGTCCGGTCCCGGCCCGCAGTGCCCGCCTGCCGTTGGCGGACCGGCTGTTCACGCATTTCGAACGTGCCGAGCAGGCAACCGATCCCGATGGGCGCCTCGCCGAGGAGCTGCTGCGCATCCGCGACACACTCGAGGAGGCGACCGCGGACAGCGTGATCATCCTCAACGAGAGTTTCAGCGCGACCAGTACCGCCGATGCCGTGCGGATCGGCGGTGATGTGCTCGATCGGATCGTCGAGCGTGGCGCGATGGCCGTGTGGGTCACCTTCTTCGACGAACTGGCCCGGTCCGGACCGGCCACGATCAGCATGGTGGCGGCCACCGACCCCGGCGATCCGTCCCGGCGCACATTCCGCATCGAGCGCAGACCGGCCGACGGCCATGCCCACGCCGTGGTGCTCGCCGAGCGCTTCGGGCTGACCTACGACCTCGTGACCGCCAGGATCGCCGCATGCAGGTGAATCTTCTCCATCCTACCGACTCCGAACCTCCTCCAGCAGGCAACGGGGACAGCACCTTCGATGATCTCGGTCTCGAGTCGCTGTGCACTGCGGCCTCCGACGATCCGGTCATCCGTGATGCCGTCCGAGCCGGGCTGGCGGCACCGGCGACCGATCCGGAGGTGATCCGCTACCGGCACGCCGTGCTCGCCGACTGCCAGGCACATCCGATCGTGGTGCACGAGCTCTACCGGATCGCTTCCCAGGCAACCGAAGTCAGGCGCCGCAAGGCCGGTCCATTGCACCGCGCCAGTGGGAAACTGCTGCTCGCGCTGGAACCTCTGAACGAGCTGATCACGTTCCTCCGGCAATTGCGCGCCCTCTGCGATCGGGACGGCCACCGGTTCCGAGCGCCCGGATTCACCCATCTGATGGCCGTCATCGCAGCTCAGCTCGACGACCGATATTTCGACAGTGTCGAAGCACAGTTGGCGGCAATGGATTTCGAGCGTGGTCTGCACATCAGCGCCGGGCTCGGCGCGGGCAACCGGATCGCGGGCATCGTGCTGCACGAGCCGATCCGCCGTCGCCGCTTCGGATTCGATCGCCCGAGCCGCCACGCCTTTCGCGTGATCGACGAACCCGACCCCGAATTCGACCCGGTCATGCAGCTGCGCGACCGAGCCGTGTCCGTGATCGCCGATGTCGTCAACGACGCGGTCGTCCACGTGCAGGACTTCTTCCGGCGACTGCGCAGCGAACTCGCCTTCTACGTCGGCTGTCTCGCACTACACGACCGCTTCCGCAATGCCGGGCTACCGGTGTGCCTGCCGACCCCGCACCCCGCCGGTATATCGCGCCTGCGTTGCACCGGACTGCGCGACGTCACACTGGGCCTGACCTCCGGCCACCCGGTGGTCGGCAACGACGTCGACGCCACAGGCCGCTCCCTGATCGTCATCACCGGAGCCAACAGCGGCGGCAAATCCACCCTGCTGCGCAGCATCGGCACCGCCCAGCTGATGATGCAGGCCGGAATGTACGTCGTCGCCGACACATTCGAAGCCGACGTGCGCGACGGCGTCTTCACCCACTTCGTCACCGACGAAGACCGCACCCTGTCCCACGGCAAGCTGGTCGACGAGCTGGCTCGCATGAGCCGCATCGTCGACCGCATCACCCCGAACTCCCTGCTGCTGTGCAACGAGTCGTTCTCCTCCACCAGCGAACACGACGCCACCCACATCGCCGCGCCACTCGTCGACGCACTCCTCGAAAGCGGCGTCTCGATCGTCTTCGTCACCCACCTCTACGAATTCGCCCACCGCCGTTACCAATCCGCCCACCCGACCGATCTCTTCCTCCGTGCCGGCCACCACCCGGACGGCACCCGGACCTTCTCCTTCACACCGGCACCCCCGGAACCCACCAGCCACGCCGACGACGTCTTCCGCCGGATCTTCGATCGAAGCCCGGCCGACCGCTGAACGCCGTCCGAGCCGAAGTCCCAGGCCAACCCGAAGCGGTTGCGTCCGAACCTAAATGGCGATTCCCGAGCGTTCTGTCAACGCGACGGGGCCGCTGCTACTGCCTTCCACCGTTCAGACGGATCTGCGCTACCAGGGCGCGGTGGTCTGAGCCCGGTAGGTCCACTGTCTCCACCATGACCGTTCGCCCCTCGGCGATGAGGATATGGTCGATACCGACCAGGGGCGGCCACCGTTTGTCGGTGGGATAGGTGACCAGATGCCCGGCGCCGGCCTGCCCGGCGGCATCGGCGAAACGTCCTGACAACATCACGCGGTACTACCAATGATCGTAGGTCGCGTTGAAGTCACCACCAACGATCACCGGCCGATCCGATGGCGACCGCTCGAGAATCTCACGCAAACGGGACAACTCGTCGGCCCACACCTGGGTGCCGAACACCGGTGGTACCGGATGGAAGGCGTACACCGTGACCGGTCCAGCACCTGGAATGTCTGCGGTCGCCGAGAGCTGATTCAGTACGAACCCGTCATACTCGACCGTCTCCGACAGCGGATACCTGCTCCAGATTCCTGTCCCGGCCGCGGTCCTTCCCGGGGAGAGATACCGGTACGGCAACACTTGGTCGAGCCCCGCACGGCCGAGACCCTCAACCTCCGCCCGAGTGAGTTCGTTGACGGTCAGCACGCCGATGTTCCGCGCGCGCACCTGGTCGACCAGCGCCCCAGGATCCGCTCCGTCGAACAGAAGATTGGCCTGCATCACCATCACCGCAGGTCCTTCGCCACCACCCGAGCGATGGACGTACAGCGGAGCTCGAGTCCACACCGCAGCGGCCACCACCACGACCGCCACACCCGCACCGACCCACCATCGCATCGCCACAAACGCCACCGTCCCAACGAGCGCAGCACCCATCAAATACGGCGCACCCGAAGCCGCCAAGACCAACACTCGAGACCCCGACCGACTGAAGTGCAACGCGACCCCAGCGACTCCCGCGAGTGTCGCAATCCACGCGAGCACGCCGACACCGACCCGAACCAACTTCGACATCACACCCAACAGACAAACACACAAGTCCCACAACACATGTCGCTGACCAACCGGAGACAGGAGACCAGGACGGGCGAAAACGAGACTCTCGGGTCTGTCCAGATAACGGCTCTGGCTCACGTCCGGTGGCGACGGGGAGCATCTGACCGCAGGCCCGAGCTCGGCGCGCAAGCCGACGTGGAAAACGTTGCCCACCAACAACTTCGCAGCTGAATCAACGTTCGATAGGATTTGTCAGGATGAACAATACAGACCCCTTGGTCCCGGTGCTAACCAGCCTTGTCGTCGACGTCATGTGGTGGCTGGACAGTTACGACGGCACCGACGACGACCTGGACGCCGCGGTGGTCAGCATGATGGACAGCATGGCCTGGACCATCGGCCAGCTCCCCTTCGAGCAGCAAGAACGGCTCCTCGGAGTCCTCCACGAACTGGCAAACGCTGAGGAAAACCCAGCACGTCAAGAACAACTGCGGTCATTTCCATCCGCGGTCGGACTGGCCGAGGAGCCACCCAGCGGCGAATGACTTCATCCACCGCTGACCTATGAGGCGACGAACAGTGCGTGGGAACGGAACCTACTGCTGCGCGGCAGCCACGGCCGCGAAGCCATCCGCGAGTTCCCGGAGCGGATCAAATGTAGGGGCGAACAGGTTGGCGACCGCGGTGACCGTGTAGGCGGGCTCCGTGGTCAAACCAACGTCTTCGGCGGCAGGTAGCAGTCGCTCGCGGACGAATGCCTCAAATGCGTCCTCGTTATCCCACACTTCCACGATCCGCATTCCAGTCGCGGTTTCCCCCGCGATATGGAGGAGGATGCCCTCAGCCGGAGCGTTCTGGACGCCCATGCGCTCGATGATCGCAACGTAGAAAGTCGGCGAATTGCCGACCCATTCCATGACACTCAGTACGGCCATTTTCGAAGCTCCTTCCATCGATCGGGCCGCGGATCGCGGCTCGTTCTTGACCCAAAGTAGGTGCGCGGCAAAGGCGTTCGGATGCAGGAGCGCGTCGATCTCGGGACTAAACACGACACCGCTGCGGTTTCCTCTCGCATGGGAGGTCACCCTCGAAGGAGTGGCGCAGAAATCGGCTCGGGCGCGCAACATCGCGCTGCGATCGAGGGCACGGTGTCGTCACACATCACCCGTCTGGTGTTGAGGACTGCTGGTCGGTTGGGTATTGCGACCGCCGACGCCGAAAACCTAACCGGTCTGACACGTCATCAGTTGGACGACGACCTTGTTCGTCCCCCCACCAACTCGCTCCTGCGCCTCTGGGAGAGGATGACGACCGCGGCACCCGAGGGCATGCCGGGGTTGCGGGCGGCAGAGCAGGCCGCAGTGGGCAGCCTGCATGTCTGGGACTACCTGTTCACCAGCGGTGCCACTCTCGCCGACGGAGCCCAGCAGGCTGCGGAATACTTGTATCTGCTCGTCGACCCCTCAGCGACGATGAGCGTTCGATCGGACGGGGCTCAGCTGACACTGCGCTACGGTTCGGAAACATCGTGGACCACGGCTGCGGGCGCGATCCACGAATTCATCATGCTCCTGATCTTGCGCCGCTGCCGGGAAGCCATCGGCCACTCGATTGTGCCGCTGCATGTCGGGTTCGCCCACCCGGCTCCATGGACATCCGAACTGCTGGCGGATGCGTTCGGTACGCGACGTCTCGACTTCGGTGGGCAGACCAACTCGATCACATTCCTAGGCTCCGATACCCAACCACTTCAGCCGGCAGATCCCGAACTCGCCCGCATATTTCGCCGTTACGCCGAGATGACGGCATCCAGCAGCAGACCATTGCCCGATTGGCGCGACAGCTTCGACGACGCCCTGGCGAAAGCCTTCGCCGAGAAGACACCGTCCCTGGACGCGGTCGCACACCGACTTTCGCTCAGCCCCCGCACCGTGCAACGCCGGCTGGCCGACTACGGCACAACGTGGCAACAGCAACTCGACGAAGCACGCCACGCGCGCGCCGAACACCTACTGCACCATGCCCGAATGTCCCTCAGCACAGTTGCATCCCGCCTCGGGTATGCGGATGCACGATCGCTACGCCGCGCTCTTCAACGCTGGGGCGACACCGAGGAATTGGTGTGAATGAAAAGGTCACGCACCAGCAACTAAGCCAAGCACCAACGACCGCCCACTGCATCGCAAGGGACTGCGCGGCCAGATACTCGACCACGTCGACCGGGACGTCGACCGGATCCGGCAGGAGCATGCCCAGGTACTGCACCGTCGTCATCTGCACCGCGGACCCGAGCTTGTTGTAGTCGCGCCGACGGTTGGCAATTAGCTTGCGGTCCTTGTCGTCCAGATGGAGGAACCGCTCCAGCCCCACCCGCTACAACGCCGGAAACCGGCCGTACTCACCCAAGCCCTCATCACGCAGAGCCGGACATGAAACCACCAGCGCCACAACATCGCCGCAGCTCACCGAACTGAATAACGAGCGGTCTGCACCACCAGCCGATCAGCGTGACTCTTCTCGTCGCTGGCCCT
The DNA here is from genome assembly GCF_042755705.1 of Nocardia sp. NPDC059154. NCBI lineage: Bacteria > Bacillati > Actinomycetota > Actinomycetes > Mycobacteriales > Nocardiaceae > Nocardia > Nocardia sp. NPDC059154. Next base: position 51,166 of record NZ_JBHZCS010000060.1, on the reverse strand, counting down.
CACGGGCCGAGTAGATCAACGGCCGATCAGGATCGGGTCCGCTGAACCGGCATTGGACGTATTACTCGCGACGGAGCCGATCCAGAGCGGTTGTGTCCGAACCTAAATGGCGATTCCCGAGTGTTCTGCCAGTCCGACGGGGCCGCTGCTTCCGGCCGACCCCAGGTCCAGGTGGTTGAGGAGGTTCTGGATAACGACGTACGGATTCATCGACCGGTCCTTCGTCTGGAAATTCGTGCCAACTGGTTGTGACAGCCGTCACGGTGTGCTCTCATCAAGATACACAGATACATCTCATGTGTCTCTGTATCAGACTCACGAACAGGAAATCGGCATGGATGCACACCGTCTCAGCAGGCGCGACGCATTGAGGACAGGTGGCGGTTTGGTGGGCGTCGTCGGTGCGATGGCACTGACGGCACGCACCGCGAGGGCGGAGCCTTGGAGGTGGTCGCCCGCCGATTCGGTGGTCGGCGCCGGTGGCGGCGCCGACCCGTTGACCGTGTACGACCCCGATGCCGATTCCGTCCTGGCGGATGTGATCGACCACGCCGATGTGCCCGAGGTCAACAGGCTGCTGGCGACCTGGGTCTACAACGACCAGCCCTTGCCCGCCGGCCTGCCGAAAGGCTTGGCGGACTTCATCGAATCCGCTCGTCAGCTGCCCTCGTGGACCGACCAGGGCAAGCTGGCCAGCTCCTTCGAGTTCAACAAGAAGCGCGGTCTGTATCTCGGCGTGCTGTACGCGTTCGCCAGCGGCATGATGTCCACGGTCATCCCGCACGAGGCCCTCGCGGTGTACTACTCACGCGGCGGATCGCACCTGAAGGAGCGCATCGCCAAGACCGCGAAATTCGGGTACGACATCGGCACCGTCAATGCCTACGGGGACGGCGGCGAGATGATCGTGACCTGTGTGAAAACCAGGATCATCCACGCGTCCGTCCGGCATCTGCTGCCGCAGTCGCCGCACTGGCCCGCAGGCGTCACGCCGATCAGCCAGGACGACATGATGGTCACCTGGCACAGCTTGGCCACGACCATCATGCGGACCCTCACCGCGTGGAAGATACCCATCCCGGCCGCCGAATCCGATGGCTACCTGCACAGTTGGCAGCTGGCCGCACATCTGCTCGGCATTCGCGACGAGTACATACCTGCGACCTGGGAGCAGGCCAACGCGCAGGCAAGCCAGCAGCTCGACCCGATCCTGGCACCGACCGCGGAGGGCAACGACCTGGCCAACCAGTTGCTCAACCTCGGCGCCGATCTCGACCTGACGCTGCTCAGCCGCGGCATTCTGGGCGCGTTCACCCGATTCATCATGGGAGACAAGGTCGCCGACTGGCTCAACATTCCTCGGGAACCGGTCTGGAGCCCGCTGCTCGAGGTGGCGTGGGGCCCGTTCGTGGCAGTTCGGGAAGGAGTGTTGTCGGTGGCGCCGGTGGTGGACGCACCGTATTGGATGTTCGACGAGTTCCTGCGCCAGTTCGCCCTGTGGTACGTGGCCGAGCTGCGGATGCCCCTGAGTATCGAAATCCCGCTGACCAACCGGTGATTCGCCGCCCTCGTCCAGGGACATAAGGTACGGACGACACTCGGCCGGTACGGGGTACCCCGCTGGATCCGATGAAACAGCTAACGTACCCGCGTATCAACAACGATGTGGAGTGTGTGCAACGCGACCATCAGGCGAAGCGCGATCGCGGCGCAGCCCGAGAACTGACGCAGGACAAAATGTTTCAGGAGGACACCGTGGAATCTGCGCCGCCCGCGAATGAGCTCCCCGCCGGGAAATCCTTGCTCGAACGCGCCTACCTGCAGGCCGTCGAACAGGTCGACGACACCGACCTGATGCGCACCCGCATCCTCGACGCGGCCGAGGAACAATTCCGGCGGTGGGGTATCCAGCGCTCGACCATGGAGGATGTCGCGCGCACCGCGGGGATCTCACGGATCACCGTCTATCGCCGCTTCGCCACCAAAGAAGAACTGGTCGAACGCGTCATCCTGCGTGAATTCCGCCGGTACTTTGACACATTCCTCGTCGACATCGCGGCGGCGGCGAATGTCGGCGACCGCGTCGTCCTCGGATTCGTGAGCTCCCTGCGCGCGCTGCGCGGCAACCCCCTCATCGGTGGACTGATCACCACCGAACCCGACCACTTCGTCAGCTCGCTGGTCGGCGACGGCGGACGAGCGGTCGCCATGGTCCGAGAATTCGTAGCCCGTCAACTCCGCCAGGAACAGCGGGCCGGCACCATCCCCCCGGACCTGCAGGTCGAGCTGGTCGCCGAGTTGATGGTTCGAATCTGCGCCTCGTTCCTGGCAATTCCGAGCCAGGTGGTCGACCTCGACGACGACGAACAACTCGCCGCCATCGCCCGCCAATTCCTGGTCCCCATGCTCGATCCGCACGGGCGATAGCACGCAAACACCGGCGATCGTCTTGCGAAGTCCGGTTTTGTCAGGGTGGCTGAATCCTCATCCGCGATCGGTGCGGGGATTCATGGTCGCGGATATCTGGTGGACCAGGCGCCAGGGGCGGTCGGCGTCGGCCTGGGCCTTACCGCTGGTGAGGATGGCGCCCGAGAGGTTGCGGGCACGATCGGACCAGCCGTATTGGGTGGTGAGGCCGCTGCGGCCGAAGTGGGATTCGGTGTTGCGGCCGAACTTCGAGCGGCGGGCGCCCAGTTCGAAGCCCGCCACGGAGACGCGGCCCGCCATGCCGGGCAGCCATGGGGCGGGATGGATTGCGGCGGCCAGGGTTTCGGGGCGCATGATGCGGATTCCGTCGAGTTCTCCGCCGCGGGTGAGGATTTCATAGAAACGGGAGAGTTCGGCGGCGGTGGTGACGAGGTTGCCCGAAGGGAGTTCGGCGGTGAGGAAGGCGCGGGCGGCGGCCGGGTCGGTCGGGCCCGAGAGGCCGCCGCCGAGGGCACGGCCTGCCAGATGGCGCCAGAGTTTGGAGGGCCCGGGGCCGACCTTGACACTGGGCACCACCTGGTCGACGTCCTCGGGGCGGACACCGAAATTGGTCCAGCGGAAGCCGAGTGGTTCGAGGACCTGTTCGCGCAGATGGTCGCGCATCGCTTTGCCGGTGGCGCGCTGGACCAGCAGGCGCTGGATCAGTCCGCCGGTCAGCGCGTGATAGACGCGAAACCGGTTGGGCGGCCAGCTCGGAACCAGGTCGGCCAGGCCCTGGACGGCGAGTTCCTCGTCGAGGACCAGGTCGGAGCCGCGGTGGGGCGGGGTGACGAACGGGACGCCCGCGGAATGGGAGAGGACGTCGCCGATGGTGATGTGGTCCTTGCCGTGGCCGGCGAATTCGGGGATGTAGTCGCGGACGGGGTCGGTGAGCGCGAAGGTGCCCTGTTCGATGAGCATGAACATCAGGGCGGCGGATACGCCCTTGGCCGTGGAGAATCCGCAGAAGGGCGAGTCGGGGGTCACCGGGCGCTTGTCGGCGTCGGGGGAATCCTTGGGCGCATTGCCCCAGCCGTGGCCGATGGCCCGGTTCAGCACGATGTGGCCGTGGCGGCGCAGGCACACCTGGATGGCGGGTGTGGTCCCCATGCGGTACCAGTCCTGCACGGACCGCCAGATCGCCTCGATATCGCCGGGCGCGAGTCCGGCGTCGGCGGGGTCGGCTTCGGGTCCGAGGGTGGTCACCGCGTCGAGGTCCGGGTCGATCCGCACCAGCGCTGTCATACCTGGGCTCATCCGACCAGCATAGGGAGATCCCGGTTCACAGGAAGCTCCCAGCAAGGAGTCAGGGTCTTCACCGGCTGGCGCGACACACTCCCGCGGTGAGCGTGACCACTGCCGAGCTGGCCCCGTCCGAACCGACCGCCCCGCCATCCGAGACATCATCGGAAGGCCTCTCCCCCGCCCGCCGCTGGGAACGGCCGGCGCTGGCGCTGCTGCTCATCGGCACCGCCGTCGCATACCTGTGGAACATCACGGTCAACCAGATGGGCAACGGCTTCTACGCGGCGGCCGCCTGGTCCGGATCGCAGAACTGGAAGGCGCTGCTGTTCGGGTCGCTGGATCCGGGCAACTTCATCACCGTCGACAAGCCGCCGGTCTCGCAGTGGGTCATGGGCCTGTCCGGGCAGCTGTTCGGGTTCAGCAGCGCGAGCATGCTTGCACCGCAGGCAATCATGGCGGTGGGCGCGGTCGCGCTCATGTACGGCGCGGTCACCCGGGTCACCCGCAGCCGCGGCGCGGGCCTGCTGGCAGGTCTGGTGCTCGCGGTGACGCCCGTGGTGGCGTTGATGTTCCGGTTCAACAATCCGGACGCCGCCATGGTGCTGCTCATGACCGCCGCGGCCTACTGCACCGTGCGCGCGCTGCCGCGGGCGAGCCTGAAGTGGATCGTGCTGACCGGTGTCGCACTGGGATTCGCGTTCCTGGCCAAGATGCTCGAGGGCCTCATGGTGCTGCCCGCGCTCGGGCTGGCCTATGTGATCGTCGCGCCGACCACCCTGCGCAACCGGCTCTTGCACTCGATGGCCGCGCTGGGCGCGCTGATCGTCTCTTCCGGCTGGTACGTGCTGCTCACCATTCTCTGGCCCGCCGATTCGCGCCCCTACCTGGCGGGATCGAAGGACAACACCTTCATGGATCTGGTGCTGGGCTACAACGGTTTCGCCCGCTACCTGGGCAAGAACCACATGGGCGGCAACGCCAAGAATCCCTTCGAACTGCCCGAGGGCTACCAGATTCCGAAGGCGCTCGAGGGTGGCGGATTCGGTGGCGGGTTCGGCAACGGGCCGGACCGGATGTTCACCGGTGAGATCGGATTCGAGATCTCGTGGCTGCTGCCGGCCGCGCTGCTCGCGTTCGTGCTGGTGCTGGTGTCGCGGGGCCGCCGGCCGCGCACCGATCTGATCCGCGGCGCGGGGCTGGTGTTCGGTCTGTGGCTGGTCATCGACGGGGTGCTGTTCTCGGCGATGAAGTCGGGCATGCATGCCTACTACACTCTCGCCGTGGCCCCGGCGATCGCGGGCTGCTTCGCCATCGGCGCGCACGAGATGTGGCGGCGACGGGCCGAGGCGTTCGGCCGCGTGGGTGGCGCCGGGCTGATCCTCTCGGCGGGGATCTGGGGTTTCGTGCTGCTGCAACGCAATTCCGACTGGCAGCCGTGGCTGCGCTGGACGGTGCTGGCGGTCACGGTGGTCACGGCGCTGGGATTGCTCGTGCTGGCGCTGCCGGTTGCGGCCCGCTGGGACCGGCTGCGCGGCCGCGGTACCACGGTGCTGCTCGTAGTCGGTGTGATCGCGGGCCTGACCGGCTCCTCGGCGTATGCGGCCGCGACCCTGCCGCAGTCGCACACCGGCGGCGGCCCGACCGTGGGCCCGCCCCAGCCCAAGAAGGCCGGACCGGCCGACCAGTTCCGCAAGCAGCTCGAGACGCTGTTCGGTGGTCAGTCCGATCCGCAGCTGGTCACGCTGCTGCAGCAGACCAATACCAAGTGGTCGGCCGCCATCGACCGTTCGTCGCCCGCGGCCGGGCTCGAATTGGCCAGCCGCACATCGGTCCTCGCCATCGGCGGCTTCACCTCCGAGGACCCGGTGCCGACGCTGCCCCAGTTCGAGGAGATGGTCCGCAACCACGAGATCACCTACTACCTGGCTCCCGAGGTTCCGCTGCCCGACTCCTGGCGAGTGGATCCGAAGCCCGCTGACACCGCCGCGCCTGCGCAATCGGGTGCGAAGCAAGGCGTCTGGCGTCCGACGGGCAACAAGGAGATCCTCGACTGGGTGACCGCCCACTACACGGCGACCCAGCACTTCGGTTACATGGCGGCCTACGACCTGACGGTCCAGCCGCACTGATCCATACGGCGGCGTCCCCGGATTCCGGCTCGGCCCACCGAGTCCCGAAGATCCTGGGACGCCGCCGAGGTCTTTCCGGGCCGGCTGTGGAGAACCTCGTGAACGCGCGCCGCGCCTGTCAGGCCCGGTGCGCAGCAGCACTCGGACCGACCCAGGCGCTGAGCGCTTCGAAAAGACCTGTGTCGCAGGGTTCATCCGCGGCCCATGCCACATAGCCGTCCGGCCGGACCAGCACTGCTGTCGGCGCGGGGATGTCGCCGAGGCCGGGTACCGACCACCGGCCTGCATCGCATTGGGCGTGGACGACGTCGATGTGACCCTGCCAGTCGCCGATCCGCGGGCGGGTTCCGTTCAGGGACAGCAGGACCGGGCGGCCGCCGCGGAGCAGTTCGTGGACGCGCGTACCGCCGGTGGGCAGCGTGAGGCCGACGTCGGGGACGCGATAGCCGGACAGCGGGTGGCCGTCGCCGACGTCGTAGCGGATGTCCAGGGCGAAGAGCATGCCGCCGAGGCGGTTTCGGACCTCGTCGATATCGAAGACTCCGGCGAGCGTTTCGCGCAGCGCCTCGGTGTGCGGCCCGGGGCGCATGAGCGCGGTCTGGGCGCGGGTGTTCTGCAGGACGCGCGCGGCGACGGGTCGGCGTTCGGATTCGTAGGTGTCGAGCAAGGCCTCGGGCGCGCGGCCGTGCAGAACGGCGGCCAGCTTCCAACCCAGATTGGCGGCATCCTGCACCCCGGTGTTCAATCCCTGGCCGCCGGCGGGGAAATGGATGTGCGCGGCATCGCCCGCCAGCAGTACGCGGTTCGAACGGTAGCGTTCGGCCAGGCGGGCCGCGTCGCCGAACTGCGACACCCAGCGGGGACTGTGCATTCCGTAGTCGGTGCCGGCCACCTCGCGGAAGGATGCCCGGAAGTCCTCGAAGGAGGGTTGGGCCGCGTGGTCGATGACGCGGTCGTGCCGGTTGACCATGAGCCGGAACCAGCCGGGCTGCAACGGAAGTACCGAGAAATCACCCGGTCCGCGACGCTCGGTCAGGATCCAGCCGGGCGACGGGTCCGCCAGTTCGGCGTCGGCGATCATGCCGACCATGGTCGCGTCGGTCCCGGCGAACTCGATCCCGGCCAGTTTGCGGACCGCACTGCGGCCACCATCGCAGCCGACCAGATATGCGGCCCGGATGCGGCGGCCGTGCGCACCACCGACCCGGATCTCGACACCATCGGAGTCCTGTTCGAGGTTGACAACCGGTGAGTCCCACTGCACGGGTGCACCCAATTCGGTTGCGTACCTGTCGAGTTGGGTCTCGAGGTCGGCCTGGGTGATGACCAGCCCGGTCGGATACCGGGTGGCCAGATCGCCGAACTCGATGGGCAGCCCGGCGAAGTGCCCCGGACCCCGGCCCCGGAACACATAGCTGTGCGGCCGCACTCGCTCCATCAGCCCGCGCTGATCGAGGATCTCCATGGTCCGGGCATTGATGCCGCCCGCCCGCGACTGCCCGGTGCGCGCGGTGAGGGCGTCGAGCAGGACCACTTCGATTCCCGCGAGCCGCAATTCGCAGGCGAGCATCAGCCCGGTCGGACCGGCTCCGGCGATGACGACACCAGTGTGGTAAACATTGTTCACCACACGAAGGCTAGGGGAGGTGATCCGTGTCGTCAACCACGCAAACCCGGCCGCCCAGGCCGCCGCTAGGCTCTGGGCCGATGGTCAAACGTGGATTGAGCCGGGATCGGCTGGTAGAAATCGCCCACGAGTACGTGTCGGCGAACGGATTGGACGCGCTCACCATGCGGCGACTGGCAGCGGCCGCCGAGGTGACTCCCGGCGCGCTGTACAAGCATCTGAAGGATCGCCGAGACCTCCAGCGCGCCATGTCCGATGCCGTCTACGCCACCATCGACCTCTCCGATATCGACCTCGGCGCCCCGACCCGCGCCCAGGTCATCGCCTGCTGCGAGCGCATGCGCGCCGCGATGCTCCGATTCCGTGACGGCGGCCGCATCGTCGCGGGCTCCTACTCCCCCTTCGCGGCCACGATGAAACTGTCGGGCAACCTCATGACACTTCTACAGGGCATCGTCGTACCGCCCTTCGAACCCGGCGACCTGCAATCGGTCCTGCGTTCCTACACAACCGGTTTCGTCATCGAGGAACAGGCCTACCTGGAACTCGAGCGGTCCGGCGAATGGCAGCCACTGGTCTCGGCCCTCACCGCCGACGCCCCCCGCCCGAACCCCACCGGCGACACCATCTCCATCATGACCGGCGAACGCGACCGCAGATTCACCGCCGGCCTCACCGCCATCCTCGCGGGCACGGTCCGCGAGGATCGCCGGTAGCCGAGTACCGCCCGATCAGGGGGTGACGATCGGGAATGTCGGCTCGAAATCGTCCAGCAGTGTGGCGAGTTCGCCGAGTGCGGTGACATCGCCGTCGAGGGTGATGGCGCCCGAGCGGGCGAGTTCCCCGGCGCCTCCCGGGGTCAGCAGCACCCCGACGAGCGCCGCCTTCGGACCCGACACCGTCACCCGGGCATCGTCGGCGCGCCCCTGGCGGGCGTTGAGAACGCCGCGGCGCACCCACATCGTCCACTGCTGTCCCGAATCGGTGAAATCGAGATTGATGCTGATGTTCGCGCCGGCGGCCTGCTCGCCGATGACGTGGACCGCGACGAAGTCGAAGAGGATGTCGATCGGCATGGCCAGAATCGAGTCCGGGCTGGCCGTCACATAGGGCGGCGGCTGCACACCCGCACGTAATTCCTTTGCCGCGCTGAGGAAGACGCCCCGCCACTGCGGCCCCTCGGCCTGATACCCCATCTGCTCGTAGGCGTCGGCCTGCAATTCCCGCGCCGCGGTATTGCCCGGATCGGCGAAGACCAGTTTGTGCAGGATCTCGGTCGCCCACCGATAGTCGCCGGCGTCGAAAGCGCGCCGGCCCTCGGCGAGAATCGCGTCGGCTCCGGCGAATTCGACGAAGCGGGTGGCGGAGTCGACCGGCGTGTGCGGGTGCAGCGACACCGGATCGCCGTCCCACATGCCGAGTTCCTTGGTGAACACCGCGCGCACATTGTGATGGACGGTGCCGTGGTAGCCGCGATTGGCCCAGGTGCGGCCCAATTCGTCGGGCAGTTCGATGATCTCGGCCGCCTCCAATGGCGTGTATCCCTTGTTGGCCAGCCGCAGCGCTTGGTCGTGGATGTACTTGTAGGTGTCGCGCTGTGATTCCAACAGGGCACACACCTGGTCGTTGCCCCACACCGGCCAGGTGTGCGGGCCGTAGTGCACCACGGCATCGTCGCCCCACCGTTCCAGTGACTCGTCGAGGTAGCGGGCGAAATTGCGGGCGTCGCGGGTGCGTGCGCCGCGCAGGGTCTGAATGTTGTGCAGCGCATGGTTCGCGTTCTCCGCGCAGGTCAGCGCCTTCAGCTCCGGAATCCAGATGTGCAGTTCCTCGGGCGCCTCGGTGTCGGGGGCGTAGAGGAATTCGAATTCCAGTCCGGCGATCTCGCGCCGCGTGCCGGTCTCGGTGATCGAGTCGGTGGGCGAAATGTAGGAGACGGTCGCGCCTTTGGTGGAGACGATGCCGATGCCGCAGGTGATGTGTCCAGTGGCGTCCAGGTCCAGCAGACCGCCGAAGGCGTAGAAACTGCGGCGCGACATGGCATTTCCGGCGATGACGTTCTCACCGATGGCGAACTTGTCGAACGACTTGATCGTGCCCGGGGCGATGATCGGAACCTTCCCCGATGCCACGTCCGCGGGATCGATCACGCCTTTCACGCCGCCGTAGTGGTCGACGTGCGTGTGGGTGTAGATGACGGCCGCGACCGGTTTGTCGGAGATGTGCGCGCGGATCAGGTCCATGCCCTGCTTCGCCGACTCCACCCCGAACATGCAGTCGACCACGATCAATCCGTCGTCGCCCTCGATGACGGTCAGGTTGGCCATGTCGTTGTTGCGGACCTGGTAGATCCGATCGGACACTTGATACAGGCCGCCCAGTTTGATGAGCTGACTCTGCCGCCACAGGCTCGGATCGACCGTGTCGGGCGCAGGCGCACCCTCTTCGATCCAGTCCAGGGCGTGCGGGTCGAAGATGACCGAACCGTCACCGGCGACGACATTGCCCGGCAGTTCGGCGATCAGGCCGCGTCGCACATCCGAGTAGTCCTGCACGTTCGCCAGGTCGTAGCGCGCGGCCGCTTCACGATGCACGCGGGCGGTGTCCGGGGTCGCAGGTTTCGGCTGGGTGCACATGTCGACTCCATTCTTCGATCCGTGTTGCCCGAAGTGTTGCCGCGCCTTGAAGCTACGCCTCAGCCGTTCGGCGCGAATCGGTCGGGTGAGCGGGACACGCGGACAACAGACCATCGGGTATGCGAACATATGTTCGTGTCCGGTTCGATCACGAGGATGAGCGCGCGCCCCGAGCGGGCGGCGATTCTGCATGCCGACCTGGACTCCTTCTATGCGTCGGTGGAGCAGCGCGACAGTCCGCGGCTGCGGGGGCGGCCGGTGCTGGTCGGCGGCGGGGTCGTACTGGCCGCCAGTTACGAGGCGAAGGCGTTCGGGGTGCGGACGCCCATGAATGTGCGTCAGGCACTGAGCTTGTGCCCCACTGCGATCGTGGTGCCGCCGCGGATGTCGGCGTATTCGGAGGCCAGCAAGGCGGTCTTCGAGATCTTTCGCGATACCACGCCCGAGGTGGAGGGCATCTCCATCGACGAGGCGTTTCTCGATGTGGCCGGACTGTGGCGGATCGCCGGCACTCCGGTCGATATCGCGCGCGGGCTGCGGGCGCGGGTGCGCGCGGAGGTCGGACTGCCCATCTCGGTCGGGGTGGCGCGCACGAAGTTCCTGGCCAAGGTGGCCAGCGCGGTATCCAAACCCGATGGGCTGCTGGAGGTTCCGCCCGACCGGGAGCTGGAATTCCTGCATCCACTGCCGGTGGAACGCCTGTGGGGTGTCGGCGAGGTGACCGCGCGAGAGCTGCGCGAACGCGGCATCACCAAGGTCGGGCAACTCGCGGACCTGGGCGAGGGGCCGCTCGCGGCGGTGCTCGGACCGGCCACGGGCAGGCATCTGCACGCCCTGTCGTGGGCGCGGGACCCGCGCCGGGTGGACACCGGGCGGCGCCGGCGCTCCATCGGCGCGCAGCGGGCACTGGGCCGCCGCCATCGCAGCGACGAGGAGCTCGAGGCGTATCTGCACGGACTGGCCGACCGGCTCGGGCACCGGCTGCGCAAAGCCCGGCGGGTGTGCCGAACGGTGGTGCTGCGCATGCGTTTCGACGATTTCACGCGCGCCACCCGCTCGCACACGCTGGCCGAGGCGACCGACAGCGGCGAGACCGTTCTGCGGGCGGCCCGCACTCTGCTGGCCGCGACCATGCCGCTGATCCGGGAGCGCGGCGGCCTCACTCTCATCGGCCTGTCCCTCACCAATCTGGACGACGCCGACACCATGCAGCTGTCGCTGCCGTTCGAGCCGCGTGCGGAATCCACCCTCGATTCGACCCTGGACGCACTGCGCGATCGCTTCGGCGCGGGCACCGTCACGCGTGCGGCCCTGCTGCGGAAGGGCGAAGGGCTGTCGGTGCCAATCCTTCCCGACTGATCGGTCCTGTTCGGCCGCGCGGGTAGCCTGTGACACATGGCTCTCGACCACGGCGACCCGGGCGACGCGCCCTCGACTCCCCCGCCGCTGACCCCCATCGCGATCACCACCCGGCCGTCCGCGGCGGATGAGGCCAGAACCGTTGCCGCGGCGACGAATACGGCCACCCTGGCGACCTTGTCGGCCGACGGCGGACCCTGGGCCAGTTTCGTCACGTATGGACTGCTTGCGGGACAACCGGTCCTGTGCGTGTCCCGGATGGCCGAGCACGGCCGCAACCTGGCCGCCGATCCGCGCGCCAGCCTGTCCATCGTGACCCCGGATTTGCCGGAGGACCCGCTGGCCGGAACGCGATTGACGCTCGCCGGTGTCGCGGAACGCCCGCAGGGCGAGGAGGCGGTAGCGGCCCGCGAGGCCCACCTGGCCGCGGTCCCGGCGGCCAAGACCTACATCGACTTCAGCGATTTCACGGTGTGGGTGCTGCGTGTGCAGCGGGCCCGCTGGGTCGGCGGGTACGGCCGCATGGATTCCGCGACCGCCGACGAATACGCGGCCGCCCAGGCCGATCCGATCATCCCGGGCGCGGCCCGCGCCATCGCACACCTCAATGGCGATCACGCGGACGCGTTGCTGGACATGGCCCACGCCCGCGGCGGCTATCCGGACGCGACCGCCGCGGTCTGCGAACGCGCCGACCGCTTCGGCCTCGACCTGCGGGTCACCACCCCGCGTGGCATCGCGGTCACCCGCATCGGCTATCTCGCGCCGATCGACAGCATCGCCGACTTGCGTGCGGCCACTGTCGATCTCGCCCGGGCCTCGCGACCCGAGTGACCGAGCGGACCATGCCGCAACGGTGATCGTCAGTGCGCGGTCTGGGAGGCGGCGGCGGTCTCGTCGAGGTCGGCGAGCGAAAGCAGGTGGCGGGGTGGGGAATCCCGAATGATGCTGGACCGCACGTCCAGACGCCCGTTGACGTGGAGCAGTTCGCCGGAGGCGAGGAGCCTCCATCCGGGGTCGTCGTCCATGCGTTCGCTGGCGATGACGACAGCAGGATAGTCGGTCAGCGCGCCACTGCTGGTGCGAATGCCCTTATGACGGTGACTCGCGTGGTCGAGCCGCCGATCGCCCTGTGCGCCACCGGCGGCGCGCTCGAGGACATACAGGTCGTGGGTGTCGGGATAGCGCAGGGCCCACAGCTCGGTCGCGGTGGTGAGAATCAGGTTGAGCGCGTAGAGCGGCAGCCGGTCGGCGATCCAGCCGACCGCGTCGGTGATGCCCGCGGTGACATCGCCCGCATGATGGTCGATCCGGGCGGTGATCAGGGCGAAGAAGCGCTCGGAGTCGGTGTCGCCGTGGACGAGTCGGCGATAGTCACCGAGTTCGTGATCCAGCTCGTCGAGTCCCTGCAGCACCCCGTTGTGCGCGAACAGGCGCCCGTGCTGCTCGAACGGATGGGTATTGCGCGTGTTCAGCCCGCCCGTGGACGCGAAGCGGACATGCGCGACGAAGGTTTCGGATTCGCATTCGCGGGCCTCCTGCGCGAAGAGCCGATCCTCGTAGGCGGCGATCGGCTGCTTCTCCACCAGCGGCGCACCCGCGGCGGTGAAGGTGCCCAGGCCGACGCCGTCGGGTTCGCGGTGACTTTGCTGGGACAGGCTGTCGGGCGCCTCCAGCAACCAGAAGGTGGCGTGCACCCGCTGCGGCGCGGCCGAGAGTCCGAACAGACGACACATGACCAACTCCTCTCACGAGAGGCGAAGACGCGTGGACTGGACGACAGCACGGCCGGGCTGAGGGATGATTGGGCCATGTCGGACACGCCGTCGGTACTCGAGCATCATCGTATGCCCGAGCATGACGCCATGCGCCTCTCGGGCACGGTGGAAGCCATGATGTGGATCCACCGCAACTGCGTCGAGGGCGCCGGTGACACCGAGCAGTCGTGTGGTCGCCGACAGCAGCTACTGGAGCTGCGGATGAAGAGCGGGTGGACCTGGCCGCTTCCGAAACCGGATGCGGAATGGCGGTTGCAGCACTGAGGCGGATTCGCCGCCGGGAGCGGAATACCCACGGCGGCAACACAGTTGATGCCGACCATGACCGACATTGCGCGTCAGCGACTGCACGAAGAAGTGATCGAGCAATTCCGGGCCGGGGGCGGACAGGTCGGCGGGCAGTTCGCCGAGCGTGATCTCCTGTTGCTGACCACTACCGGGGCCCGCACCGGGCAGGACCGCACCTGGCCGCTGGCCTATCAGCGCGACGGCGACCGCCTGGTGGTCTTCGCCGCCAATGGTGGCCGGCCGCACCGGCCGGGCTGGTATCACAACCTGGTGGCAAACCCGGCCGGGACGGTCGAGGTGGGCACCGAGACCTGGCCGGTCACCGCCGTCGTCGCGAGTGGGGACGAGCGGGCGCGGCTGTGGGACCGTCAGCTCGAGATGACGCCGTTCATGGCCGATTTCCAAGCAAAGGTGGAGTGGGAGATTCCCGTCGTCGTGCTGACCCGCACGGCCGCAGCGTGAGTGTGTCGCGTTTCGCCCGATCGCGGCAAGACCCCTGACACGATTTCCGCCGGAGTTCCGTGGGGCTTGCGAGCGACCTCCCCGCAAGCCCCATCACAGCGGTGGCGGAAGCCTAACGGAGGTCGCGGAAGGTGCGGCGGAGGTCGTCGGTCCATTCGGACGGGACCTCCCAGGGGATGAAGTGGCCACCGTGATCGTGGGCGGTCACATTCACGAGGTGGTACCAGGCGCCGCGGTCGCTGTCGCGGAACTGCTGGGCGCGTTGGGCAGTGGTGACGCCGGGCGGGTTCTCGTGGGCGACGAAGGTGAGGCCCGGTGGGGGCCTCGATCACGGGCCAGCGGTCGTGGGACGGGGTCCAGGGGTAGCGATTATGGTTGGCGTAGAGGCGCATCGAGCTGCCGATGCAGTTGGTGGCCCAGTAGATGGTCGCGTGGGTCAACACCTCGTCTTTGCTGAACACGGATTCGAAGTCGCCGCCGCGGTGGTCGCTCCAGCGCTCCAGGATCCAGGCCAGCATGCCCGCGGGTGAATCCGACAGGCCGTGCGCCAGGGTGGCGGGGGCGAGCATCTGGGCGGACAGGTGGACCGCGAATCGCTTCTCCAGCTCGATGATTCGCGCGTGCACGTCGCCGGGCAGGCCCTCGGGAATCGGGCGGCCGCCGGTGACGTCCCAGGCACGTTCGCCGTTGAACATGTCCAGGCGCTGACCGGAGCCGATATGGATCCCGGAGAGGGCGTCGGCGTATTTGTGGCCGAGCTGGCCGGTGACCAGCGCGCCGACATCGCATCCGGCGGCGGCGTAGGTGCGATGGCCCAGCGCATCGGTCATGAGGGTGTGCCAGAGGTCGGCGATCTTCCAGAAGTTCAGATCCGGGCGCGACGGGACCGGGGTGGAGAAGCCGAAACCGGGCAGTGAGGGAACGATGACCTCGAACCCGTCGGCGGGATCACCGCCGTGCGCCGCCGGATCGCCAGCGGGTCGATCACTTTGGACCAGTGCCAGAAGGTCCAGGGCCAGCCGTGGGTGAGGATGAGCGGGATCGGGTTGTCGCCGACGCCGGGTTTACGCAGGAAGTGGATCGGGACGCCGTCCACCTCGACGCGGTAGTGCTCGTAGGCGTTCATGGCCTTTTCCTGTGCACGCCAATCGAAGTCGGTACGCCAGTGGTCGACCAGGTCGCGCAGGTAGGCGGTGGGCACGCCGTAGTGGCCGTCGGCATTGCCGTCGTCGTCGAACCAGCGGGTCCGGGTCAGGCGCTGCCGGAGGTCGTCGAGGATGTCGTCGGACACGTGAATCGGGGTCTGCTGCAACGGGAGCACATATTCAATCTAGGGTCGGGGACATGCCAGATCCGACGGAGGTCACCGAGCCGGTGGAACAGGCCGCGGTGATCGCGGTGCCCGACGAGGTGCGCGGCGAATTGCGGCGCGGGGTGCGCAGTGTGCTGGTGGACGCGGCGGCGCTGCGGCTGGTGCGCGATCGCTTCGACGAGGTACAGGCCGGATCGCTGCGGCGGTATCTCGAGGCGTCGCAGTCGGCGAATACCTTGCGCGCGTACCGGACCGACTGGATCGCGTGGGCGGCCTGGTGCGCGGCGGAAACGCGGCAGGCACTACCGGCGGACGCCCTGGATGTGGCGGTGTATCTGGCCGCGGCGGCGGACGCACGGCGCGAGAACGGCGAATGGGCCTTCAGCGCCGCCACTTTGGAGCGCAAGGCCGCGGCGCTGGCCGCCGTGCACGCCGCCAACGGATTGCCCTCCCCCACCCGCGCCGACGTGGTGCGGCTGACCCTGCGCGGCATCCGCCGTACCCGGCGCACCCGTCCCAAGCGGAAGCGGCCGGTGCTGCTGCACACCCTCGATCAGCTGCTGAACGAGTTGCCGACCGCGCAGTGGCCCACCGAACCGGCCCGCCGTCGCGACACCCTGCTGTTGCTGGTCGGATTCGCGGGGGCGCTGCGCCGCAGTGAGATCGCCGCGCTGCGGGTCGCCGATGTCGCTGTTACCACCGACCACACCACCGGCGAGCCGCTGCTGCTGATCCAGCTGCCCGCCACCAAGACCGACGCCACCGGTGTCAACGAACAACGCGTCGCCCTGCCCCGCGGCCGGCGCCCGCACACCTGCCCCGTCTGCGCCTTCGCCGACTGGACCCGCCTGCGCGAGGCGCACGCCGCCACCGACCTCCGCGCCTGGCTCGACGCCACCCCACCGCCCGACCCCCGCATCCACCGCTGCCACGGCTTCACCGGCACCACCCTCACCGACCCGAATCTGCCGCTGTTCCCGGCCATTTCACGCCACGGCGGCATCGCCGCCACCGCCATGTCCGGCCGCGCGGTCGCCGAACTCGTCAAGCGCTACGCCGCCCGCGCCGGCCTCGACCCCACCCTCTTCTCTGGGCACTCCCTGCGCGCCGGCTTCGCCACCCAGGCCGCCCTCGGCGGCGCCAGCGACCGCGAGATCATGCGCCAGGGCCGCTGGTCCAACCCCCGCACCGTCCACGGCTACATCCGCACGGCAAATCCTTTGGAAGACAACGCCGTCACCAAGCTGGGCCTGTAGAGCCCCGATCGGGTACGAGGTCTGCGATCGTGGACTCCAACCGGGCGCGGTCCGCGCGGCTGGTTGCCGCAGCGAGGGTGAGCATGCCCTTGCGGAATCGGTCGGTCATATCGGCAGCGCGCAGGGGCTTGCCGTCGGCATAGAAGTGTGCCACACGATACGTCGTACGAAATCCTGTACGCCCGCCTCGACGAAATCGATTGGGAGCAGCATCTATACAACAAAGGCTGGCTCGGAGCCGAGCGGGCGATCCATCTCGCCCGCCTGGTACAGACGTCGCTGACTAGTTGACCCATGTGTCGGGAATCGATCAGCAGGTGATCTTCGACCAGCGTTCGTGAGCGGACTGGCGAGTGATGTTCGCAGCCTGGGCGATTGCTTCCCAGGAGGCGCCGGCGACGCGGGCGCGGGTCACGGCCTCGATGCGCCGCTGCTCGGCGTCCCTGATCTCTGCGGTGATGAGCGCGACCTCGTGAACCGCGGTGACGGGGCGATGTGCTGTTCCCACTCGACCATCAGCACGTCGTCGAAGTCGTCGCTGAGCGAATCTGGGCTGTAGGCGCGGTATGCGGTGAGGTCCTGCTCGGCTTCGGTGGCCACGCGCCGCCACAGCGACCCGCGCCAGCCGCATTCGCAGACCGGCTGCCATCCGGCGACTTCGCTGTCCGGCCGTTCGACTTCTTCCACCGTGCAGGGGATGCCGACTCCCGAAACCATCTGCGGACACGGCTTACCGCCGGATTTCGGCCGTTTGGACCTCATGAGCCTATACCGAGCGGGGCCGGTTTTCACGCAGGCGTCCTGAAATCCCTTATGCCGCAGTCGATTACATCGCGCGCCAGGTGGATATGGAACGGACCGAGATCGCCATGGGCCACCTGGTTCGTCGACGAAACCTCACTTAGAGAGACAACCGAACAACGACGTTCCGGTTGTTGCGGTCACCGCTCGGCGTGGGGTGGACGGTTGACCTCTTCAGCCCGTGGACTATATATTATGCCATATAACATAATACGTTGGGCTGGAGGGGTTCTCGTGAAATACACACCTGTCGACCATCGTCCCTTTCCTGAACGGGTGCGCGACCCGGGGCACTGGGTAGAGCTGTTCACCGCGGCCTTCGCCACCGGTCGTTTCGATGCGGTGGCCGACCTGGCCCTGGTGACGCATCCGGATTACGTTGCGGTGCAGCCGGGAACTCCACCGGCGGTGGGGCCGGCGGGGCTGCTCGACTTCTTCGCGCGGGTCTACGCGTTGGCTCCGGACATGCGGGGAGAGGTCCTCGCGGCCAATGTGTTCGACGGTGGCGTGTACATCGAGGTGCGGCTCACCGGGACCGTCGGTGGCAGGCCGTTGACGTGGGATGCCTGCGACCGCTTCTGGTTCGAGGACGGTCTGGTGCGCGGCCGGGTGACCTACCTGGATCCTCTGCCTCTCTTCGCCGCGATCGCGTTGCGACCCCGGGGTTGGGGCCGCTGGTGGAGGTCGGGGCTCGGCTTTCCCGCGCGCGGCATCTCCGCACAGCTCGATCCCCGCCGGACCCTGACCGGACGGCAGCGATGAGCCCACGCCGTTCCGATGCGCGCGAACGCATGCTGACCAGCGCCATCGCCCTGATCCGCCGCGCCGGTGCGTCGGGCACCAGTCTCGATGAGATCCTCGCCCACAGCGGCGCACCACGCGGCTCGCTGTACCACCACTTCCCTGGCGGACGTGACCAACTCATCCAGGAGGCGGTCGATATCGCCGGAGGCGGTATCGACCGAATCCTCGGCGATGCCGGCGAACGCAGCCTGGTCGAGGTCTTCGATTCTTTCGCCGGTGCCTGGCGCGAAACCCTGATCTCCGGCGAATTCCGTTCGGGCTGCCCCATATTGGCGGCCGCCATCGAATCCGCCGACCGCACACCGGGTGTGGTCGACGCAGCCGGCCGGGCCTTCACAGCCTGGCGCACCGCCTTGGAGTCGGTGCTGCGCGACCACGGCGCGGCACCGGCCACAGCCCGACGCTTGTCGAACCTAGCGGTGGCAGCGATCGAAGGCGCAGTGGTGCTCAGTCGCGTCGATGGTTCGATCGACCCGGTCGACGACGTGATCCACTCCCTACGCCCCCTGTTCATCGATGTAACCGAGCCCGACCAGCCGGGCCCGCGCTGACCGCGTGCTACCCGTCCAGGCCGTCGTCATATGTTGGCGCCCGAATCGTCAAGCCCCGCATCGACCTTCCGCCAGGGTCGGTGGTCGTGATCGACGAACCCGGCGGCGCGACGTTGGCGCTGTGGCAGCGACAGAGGTGAGGCGGTCCCAGTCACGGCCCCGGCTCGCGCTCGGCGGATAGGTAACCAGGTCCCGGGGCAGCACCGACATGCCGAGGCGGTCGGCACCGAGACCGCGCAGGAACCCCTGCTTCTCCACCTCCACCGCGCTCGCCGAGGCCTCCACCGGGCCAGTCGACAACCACCGCAACCGCGACATCCCCAGCAGCGCATCGACAACCAGCAGCCCAACGCGTACCTGATCGGCGCAAACCTGACCAAAGCACGATGTACCAAAACCACACAATGGCCGGACGGATTCGTTCCGCCGCAGTGATCCAGGCCTTCGATCGCGTTCGGAAAACGATGGCCTAGCGCAGCGGCGCTACGAGATATCACCTCCTCCTGTGGTGCAACCGGGAGACGGTGGGAGGAGGCACAGCAGGAGAGCTGCGATGAAGTTCAGGGCCCCGGCCGACCCGCTGGAAGAGCCGGTCTCTGCGACCGGGGCGGCTGGAGCGTCGTGGACGGGGAGCGGCGCGGCCACCGCCTGTCCGGCTCCGATGGTCAATGCCATGGCAATGCCAACTGCCGCAATGAGAGTGCGCATGCGGGAAACCCTTCGATCGAGCGTGCGGCCGAACATCTCGGCCCACCGCCGGAGAGTTAATCATTTCCATTTCAAAACATCTGGCGGATTTCGCGTGCACTGCGCTGACACACAGCGCATACCAACAGGTCGGCCTTCTCAACCGGTCGGTGCCCGATCGTGGCCTATTGATGATGAGGCCGATACGGCCCATGTGGTCCGGTCGATGGAGGCGCGGGCCGCGTTTTGTCAGCTGGCCGAGCCTGTGGGGAACAGATTCGAGGATCCGGTGTCGCCGACCTTCGTGATGTCGACGGTGATGGTTTTGGTCGATGCGCCCTGGGTTGCGGTGAAGGTGTAGGTGCCCGTGGCGGTGGGCGTCCAGTTGTATGTCAGCCAGATGCTGCCGTTGTCGGTCCTCGCGACCAGGCGGCCGTTGAGGGTCAGTGATGCGGGGGTGTGCTGGTCCTCACCTACCAACCAGGCGCCGACCAGGCAATCTTTCCCCGTGGTGGTGCAGGGGACGAGGTTGCCTATCTCGGGGGCGCCAACCTGGGTCTCGGCGGTGAAATCGCCGATTGCCGCCGATGCCGGGGGCGCAAGGAGTGTGGGGAAGAACAGTGCGCCTGCGGCGATCGCGGTCAGGGGTGCCAGTCGGTTGATCAAGGTTTCCTCCCCGAGCGGGGCCCGGATTTCGCCGGACCCCATATGAAATGCAGTTGTTTCATATTGGGGTGGGGTGGAAGGGGTGTCAAGGCAAAGGAATTGGGGGGTGCTCGAACCGCGCTCGACATAGGTTCTTTGCCCGAGGTGCGGACGCGGCGACCCAAGCCGAGGCGTTCGGAAAACGATCGTTCGCCGAACCCGAACACGACCTGCGGACTGCGAGCGTGTGACTCGCAGCGATGGTGGCGGTGTTTTCGTAGGGTCAGGTGGCGCCGATGACGAGGGTGCTGTGGGCGGTTTCGACGACGTCGGCGGTGATGGTGTGGAGTTCGTTGATCTGCAGGATGCGCTGGATCTGGGCGAAGAGTCGTTGCAGGAGGCGGAAGTTGCCGCCGGTGATGCGGGCAACTGCGGCGACGGCTTGGGCGTCGGCGAAGTCGTCGGCGTCGAGTTCGAGGCCGAGTTTGTGCCAGTGGCGGGTCAGGACGAAGGTGAGTTCTTCGCCGGTCAGGGGCCGGTAGTGGTGGGCGAAGCCGACGCGGCTATAGAGCTGCGGGTAGCGGGAGAAGGTCTTCTCGATGCCGGGTATCCCGATGAACAGCAGGCCGTGGTGGCCGCGGTCGTACTGGTCGCGCAGCAGTTCGATGGCGGTGGCCGACAGGCGTTCGGATTCGTCGATGACGACCAGTTCGACGTTGTCACCGATCCTGCTGTCGCGTCGGCTGTGGTCGTGCTGGTCGATGCAGATGCTGACTCGGCTCTGCAGGAGCTTGAGGTCGTCGCGTAGTTGCCGCACGGGCGCGGCAACAATCGGGGTGTAGAGCACGGTGCGGGCGTCGTCGAGTGCGGCATAGACGTCGTGGTCGGATTCGGCGCGCGGGCCCCAGGTCCGCAGCAGGGGTTCGGCGGTGTCCCATCGCGCATAGTGCGTGGCGGAGAGGGCTTTGCCGATTCCTGCTGGGCCGTAACAGATTCCGATGGTCTGCTCGCGTTTGACGACGTCGGCGAACTCGACGAACCGGCGGTGTTCCTTGGTGGCGATGAACGGCCAGTTCCGTGGCGTGCGTAGCGACAGCGTCGGCGGTGTGGCCGGGGTACCGCGGACGAGGTGGCCGGGCAGCTCGGTGAGTAGTTCGGTGTTGATGCTGCCGAAGAAGCGTTCGATCTTGCCGCGACCTTGTGGCCGTGCCACGGTGGAGTGCACGACCTGGAACTTCAGGTCGGCGGCGACCTGGGCGAGGTGGTCGCTGGTGAAGTCGCTGCCGTGGTCGACGTAGACGATCTCGGGGATCCCGCACATCGGCCAGCCCGGATCGGCTTTCGACCAGATCGCCTGTCGCAGAGCGAGCGAGGTGTTCAGGGCTGAGGGCGCGCCCGAAGCGACGGCATAGCCGGGTATCGCGCGCGAGCAGTCGTCGAGCACCACCGTCAGCCACGGCCGGCGCAGGGTGCCGGCGTCGTCGATGAGGATGTCGAGCTGGATGTGGTCGACCTGCCACATCGCGTTGGGGTATTCGGCACGGCGGCGGTAGACCAGCTCTTAGGTGTCGCGGAAGGCGACGGCGCCGTCGTGGGCCAAGGTGAGCATCGCTGGTTCGACGTCGCCCACCATCGCGCGAACGGTGTTGTAGGACACCGGGGTCCATCCCCGACCGGTGGCCGCCCGCGTGGCGCGGCGGGTGATGGTGGCCAGTGACGGTCGCGGCCGGCGCAGCGCCATGCCCTCGATCAGTCTCACCAGCTCCGGGTTGGTGCGCCGGCGGGTCGATCGGCGTCGCGACGGCGCCAATCCGGCCAGGCCCGCGTCCCGGTAGCGGTGCAGCCATCGCTGTGCGGTCCGCAGTGGCACGCCCGCATGTGCTGCGGAGCGGGTCAGGGGCACACCATCGTCGAGGTGCGGGCGCAGGATCTCGTAACGACGCATCGCCTGGCGGCGGTCCGCGTCGGTCAGTTCGGTCAATCCGACTGCGGTCACGCCTCCATTTTCGGTGCGGCAGCTGACAAATGGCGGTAAATGGTGGGGCGGGTGACCCCGAACTCGGCGGCGATCTGCTCGACGGTGTAGCGGCGCTTGCCACGCTCGTCGAGTTCGTCGTACATCTGGCGCGCCAGATCCACCTGCCGGGGGCCGAGTTTGGGTTTCTGGCCGCCGGTGCGGCCGCGGGCGCGGGCCGCGGCCAGGCCGTCGAGGGTGCGTTCGGACATCAGGGCGTGCTCGAATTCGGCGATGGCGCCGAGGATCTGGAAGAACATCCGCCCGACAGCGGTGGAGGTGTCGATGCCCTGATCCAGCACCACCAGATCCACGCCGCGGTCCTGCAATGTCTTGGACAGTTCGATGAGGTGCTCGAGGGAACGGCCGAGCCGATCGAGCTTGGTCACCACCAGTTGATCTTTGCGCCGGTTGGCCACCAGCAGCGCCTTACTCAACTCCGGGCGGGAGGCGAGCTTCCCCGAGGCCTTGTCGATGAAGATCTGCTCGCAGCCGGCCGCGGTGCCCATAGCCGATTCGCATGCGGCGCAGTGTATTGCGAACCCCCGACAGGTTGACACTGGAGCGTACACGGCAACCTTTACAGATTTGACGGGATACGACCTGCGGGAATCTTCAGCACCCCAAAGTGTCTCGTGAACGTTCGTTCGCGGACGCTGCTACCAGCTGCCCATGCCGTCGCGCTCGCCTTTCCAGATCAGGCGAACGTCATGTAGTGCCGAATAGCATGTGGCAGAAGCTTCCCGATCAGACCTTAGTTCCTGACTAGCAGGCTGATCGTCGAGTTCACCGGGCTCGCTCGTACTCCGGGCCGTCGCAACGTTCGAGCCACCACCATCCGCCCGCCAACTCCACGGTGGGGCACAAGGGAATTCCGAATCCGTTGTACGGCCTCGGCTCCGGCGTGCCGACGAAGTGCCCGTAACCGTAGGTGTCCTCGAAGACGTCGACGTAGTCGGCGGCGTACCGGACCGGTGCTCCATTGCTGTAACCGAGGTTCGCGATCCGGCAGTTCGGCGCCACGACGCACAAATGACTCGGTAGCTCGACACCGTAGAGATCACCTTCGCCGTGCTTGGGCACCTCCACCGTGGCCGCCGCGGCGAACGCAGGATACTCGAGCCAGAACCGCGCCCACCCGCTGGCCTTGGTATCGACGAACAGGAACAACGACCCGCTGACACCCACGACCGCCAGTGCCGCGGTGGCCACCGCCAGCCCCTGGGAACCACTGCGAGTAACACGCCGCTGCAACACCACGAACACGATGGCCAGGATCAGATAACCGAAGGCGAACAACGGCAGGTACAGCACCCCGATCCAGTACAAGAAGAGCTCGGCGTGCAGTGTCACGACAATCGAAACCACGACCGGCGCGGCGGCCACTCCCAGCCCCAGAACCGAACTGCGTTTTTCAGACGGCATCCTGGAAACCTATCCGGACGATGTGCAGAATCCGCGTGAGAAATGTGCGGATTCCGTGTGCCTCCCGGCACGACCCGCCACCTGCCACCCATACCGTCACCCTCCCGCATCGGTGAACATCCGGGTTCGGCCGTCCCGCGTCTGCGCATCGGGCACGCGCGTAGCCCAGAAATCGTTCCCATGGCGTCGTCGAAACCGCCCGCAGCACCCTCGTCATCGGCGCCACCTGACAACGCGAAAGACCGCCATCTATCGGCGCGAGTCACAACGCGCGCGGCTGGTCGGTCGTGTTCGGGTTCGTCAGACGATGGTTTTCCGAACACGAATGCTCGGGCACGGTACGCGAATCGAGGATGGGGGTCGGGTGGTGTCGTGTGTAGGAGCATTACCGATTGCCGAGTGGGCGCGGCTAGGCTCGGATCGTGTCGAAAGTGGTTGGGGTATGAGCGAATTGGAGTCTGACTTGCTGACACTGCGGGACCGGCGGGCGGTGGCGCGAGAGCCGGGTGCGCCGGCCCGGTCACCGAGCGCGGCCAGTTGCTCGAACTCGGCCCGCCACAGCAGTGGGGTGCTGACAGCGCCTGTAACGCACGCCCGGATCGGGTTCGTTGACTCGATCATGGCCGAGTAGAGGATTGGGAGCGCTCCATGCAGTTCCTGCTCGGCGGTGTGTCCACGTTCCTGCTGCTGTTCAGCCTGTTCCTCGGCGCGTTCGCGATCCGTTCGGCGCTGCGCCTGTTCCGGGTGCTGCGGCTGGTGCGACACGGCGAACACGCCGAGGGGCGGTGCGTGGAGCGCCGGATAGTCGAGCGGCCGGACATGGAGCGCAGCTACGCCACCGAGTACGTCTTCGCGTTCCACACCCGTGACGGCCGCGGCATCGAGTTCACCGACCATGCCCCGGGCCCGTTCGGCATGGCGGTCGGGGCGCGGGTCCGGGTCAGTTACGACCCGGCGGACCCGGCGGCGAACGCCACGGTGGCCGGGCCTGGGGCGTGGGGGCCGGTGGTGATGCCCGCGGTGTTCGCGCTCGTGCTCGGGATGTTCGCGGTGGGGTCGCTGGCGGGGTTCGCGGCGGAGCGGGGCTGGCTCTGAGGGGGCACGCTCGCTCAGCGGCACGCAGGTGTCAGAACGTGGCCCGGTCGAACGGAATCGGGAGTTTGTCCAGAGCCCCGGCAGCCCGCAGTCGTGTGTTCACCTCGAGTATCGTCTCGATGGCCGGGGCGTCCGCACCACCACAGGTGAGGTCGATGACCAGTCCACCGTGCGCGGTGCGGACGTAGGTTGCGGGCAGCCCCTCGGGTGCGAGGGCGGCACGGCCGGCGGAGAGGAAAACCGCACGGCCGCAGCGCGGGTCGCTGTTGGCCAGGTCGAACCGTTCGGCCACCGCCCGGTACTGGTGCCTGTCGTAGACCTGTCCGGCGTCGATCTCCCAGTTTTCCGCGAGCAAGCGCAGGATCTGCGGAGCGCGCCGGATCACCTGCGCGGTTTCGTCGATCTCGCGCGAGCGGAAGGCGAGTGCAACGGAGTTCACCGCGTAGCGCGAGGTACTGCCCGCGTGAATCGCCAAGGACACGTGCGCTGTACCGGGGTTCTGCGCCCACAGCGACGTCGTGTATCCGATGACGTCGAGATCGGGACCGGTGTTCGTGCGCTCGATGTACTCCGCCAGTGCGGGCACCGAGGGCTCCACCACGGGATCGGTCGGGAGGTCGGCGCCGGCCTCGTGCCATCGCTCGAACATCGAGCCGTCGATGTCCGCGAGTGCGCGCAGCGTGGCGTACCAGCGTTCGGCGATGCCCGGCACGGATTCCCCGCGTAGACCCCAGAATCCGTTAACTACGACATACAGCACGACACGCACTCCCTCAGTCCTTGGTTCGCCGCCACCATAAGACGCGGGGCCGACAGCCGGTCTCTTCTGCTTCTGGCCCTGCGTATTTCGGGTTTCGATCCGCACGGGGTTGTGAGAAGCCTCGGTTCAGAACTTTCCGGTGTGGTGTTCGATTCGGTGCCCGATTCGGGCGGAGAATTCGGTGATGAAGTCCTCGGTGAGGGGCGGCCAACTCCAGAAGTCGAAGGCGAGGGTGCCCAGAGCGAAGTTGTCTGGCCATTGCCAGGAGGTGATGGGGCTCGGTGTGGTGCAGGAGGGGCAGATTGCTGCGCCGGTGCCTGTTTGTTTCCAGGCGTCGATCGCGTCGGAGAACGGCTGCCATACGGCGGGATCGGCTTCCCATTGCTGCGGCGGGCGGATGAAGACTCGGGCCCCGGCCGGCGTCTCGCGGTCGTTCGTTATCGCTGCCCCCGATTGCCTCGTGTGGCGCGACTCTTACCGGCGGCACCCCAACCACTGCCGCCGAGGGGCATTGGTTTCGTCTGGGGCCCATGTAATTGGGGGCGACCGGGGCGGCGGATTCCGGGCATGTTTTGAAATGTGCATGATTAACTTTGGTTCGGGTGGCCAGGAGGTCCGGTCGCGCACTCCATCGAAGGGTTTCTCTCATGCGCATATTCATTGTCGCGGCGGGTATCGCGGCGGCGCTGACCGTCGGGGCCAGCCAGGCGGCGGCCGAGCCGCTCTCGCTCACGCCTGCTACTCCGGCAGCCGCAGATGCTTCGGTAGCCGCTGATTCCCCGATGGCCGCACCGATTGCCGGCGCTACCGGTAGCTCTCTGCCTACGCCGGTTAGTCCGCTCGCGAACGGCTAGACCCGGCTGTTTCACCGTCCGAGGCGGGGAGCGCCACGGTGACTGTCCTCGCACGGTCGGTCGGCGCTGCGTGGTGTCGGGTGAGGGTCTACCCCAAAACGACACCCGAATGTTCGGGGAGATGATCATTCCCGAACCACGATGCTGCGTGCCACGCGGCCGAACGGTGCGTTCGCCGAATGTGCGTGTCCATGCGCTGGTCGTTCAGGTCTTGGGGGACCTTCAGTCGGAACAGTGCGCCGAAAAATAGGGCACGCGATATGAAATACAGATACTTCACAGAAGGTAGCTTCGAGGCCCTCTGCACCTACCTATTCGGGGGACTTACAGTGTCCAAATTTGACGCTCGAACGACGCTTCGTGGATCACTCGCTGCCGCTGTGCTTTTCGCCGGACTGGCTGCAGCCAAAGGTGCAGCCGTCGCTACACCGATCACCCTTCAGCCCGCCGCACCGATTGGGTCTTCGAACTCGCCCGCGACGGGGTCGGCAGCAACGACGTCGACCGGGTCGGCCTTGCTTGACAACCTCCTCCACCATGGATGCCTGTCGTCCTGCCCGGGCATCGGGGCCGAATAATCGGCGTCATCGGCGCCACCTGACGGTGCGAGGACACCGCCAGGTGGCGCTGCGAGTCACAGGCAGGGCGGCATTGGATTAGAAGTCGGCCCGGTCCGATCAGCACACCACTGGGTCCGCTCCCGCCGATTGCGGGCGGGCTCGCACGATCGCCTCCGACACAGCGCTAGCGACGTGTGCGTGCAGCGGCACGACAGTGGCAGCACTCACCTCAGGGTCCTTGCATCGAGAAGGCCAGTGGTATCGCAGGATTCAGTATCTCAGTGCCGGCCAGCCGGTTTCGGTCCAGCTAGACATGTGAGGGCCAAATCCTCCGGATCCGGCGGTAGCCCGCTATCGCAGATAGCTTGCGGAGTCATGGCTGTCAGGCCGGGCCGTCTCCTCGGGTTGGCGCGGGAGTTACGACCGGTGCCATCCCATATTCGGCGTGCTCGTATGCCCTCGGATCTCACGCATTCGTGGGTGACGGGCGTGCCCGGATGGCCGCGTAGTTGGCCCAGTCGGTCGCGAGGGCGGAAGTGCGTTCCGCGGCGAATCGAGGGTGGCAGCCGACCAGGTCGGCCAGGACTGGTGCGGGGATTTCGCGTAGAAGCTCGTTGAAGGCTGCGACCCGGCTGGTGCCGGTGATGCCCAAGCTGCGAAGCCGGACTCGGAGTCGGCTCGTCGTGATCGGTCGGTTCGGCCGCTGCCCTGGGAGCAGCCAGGGCGAGGTGGGGTTGGCGGCGGTTCCCATGTTGCGGCGCTGGGTGATCAGGCCGGTGATGAGGCGGTCCAACGGCTCTGGCATCAGCAGGTCTTCCTCAGCGATCCGCAGGAGCACTTGACCATTGCGTGCGGTCAAGTCGTCGACCTTGATCTGGGTGATGCGAGTGGCTGGCTGGGCGTAGAGCAGGACCAACAAGCCAGCGACGCGATCGATGGGCGCCAGCGAGTCGTCGGCGAACAGACGACGGACCAGCGCGATTCTTTCGGCCTGGGGCTGTGCCTCGGGTGTGACTCTGGGCGGGTTGGGGATCTGCAGCTTCGGGCAGAGCCGCCGCCGGATGGCGAATGTCATGAAAATGCGGGCCGTCAGGCGGGTTTTCGGGCCGTCGGCGAACCAGTCGTCGATGTCGCGCTGTGCGCATTCGGCCAGAGTTGTTCCCCGTGCTCTCAACCAGTCGAGGAAATCCAAAGGACACGGCGGTGTCCGCAGTCGGCGCAGACGCCGATGCGGCGGTAGGCCGCTCTATGGCAGCCGGGACAGATGATGCCGTCGGGCCAGAGGACCGAGCGCCGGCGCGGCCGGTCGCAGCGCGCGCATGGGCCAGGTTCGGGGCTCATTGGGAATCTGGGGTGATGCGGGCCCGACGCGGTCGGCCGATCCGGTTGAGGTCCACCACGTCGTCGGCGAGGTTCTCCCCAACCGCCTTGCGCGCCTTGATGGTTTCGACCTGCGGGGCGATCAGGTCGTTGGGTGTGCAGGACAGGATGTCGCAGAGCGCGACCAGGATCGGCAAGGACAGGCGTTCGGGGGTGCCCGACACCAGCCGGTATATCTGCACGTTCGACAGATGAATGCCGCGGTCGGCCAGCAGAGGAACGAGTTCGGTGGTCTTCCACATGCCTTGCTCTGCCATCCGTTCGCGCAACAGCCAGCGGTAGCCCATCTTCTTCGTCATCGTCGCTCCTTTTCGTTGCGGGCCTGCTCGATCACCTTGTCGAGGGCGGCCCGCAACACCGTCGTCTTGTAGTCGGAGGAGACCGAGGTGTAGACCGACAGCGTGCTGCCGTGCTCGTGTCCGACCTGCTGTTGGACGAACAGCGGGTCGAAGCCGTCCTCGATCAGATGCGTGATGTAGGAATGGCGTAGACAGTGTGGTCCCAGTTCCTCGGGCAGGCCCACGCGCTCCCGAAGCTTGACGAATACCGCGTTGAACCGGGTTTCGCTCATCCGCTCCGATCGTTCGGACGGCCATAATGCTGCGCTGCCGTCGCGTCGGCAGTGCGGCCAGATGTCGTGCACCCATTCGGTGAGGACGTCGACCGACCAAGGCATCACGGTCAGCACGCTGCGTCGCTTCGGACCGCTGCCCTGGCTTCCCTTGCCGAAACGGACGTAGCAGACGCCGAAGTCTCCGAACTCCGCCGCTTTGGGGTTGCGGCCGAAATCGTGCGCCTCCAGCCGCATCAGCTCACGCCGGCGAAGCCCGAAAGCGTAGGCGGTCTTCAACATTGCCGCGTCGCGGAACGCCGCGACCGCGCCCTTGCGGCCGTGCCGTCGAATCTCCTCCACCATCTCGTCGGCCGCGTCGAACAGCTGCTGTAACTCGGGCCGTGTCAACGCCCGCCGTTGCGGGCGTCCCTCAACGTCCAGGACATGTTTGGCGCTGTTCCAGTCGTGACTGATCTGAACTGGATGAGTCCCAAATCGCTTCTCGCACTCCATATCCCAGCCGTAGAGCGGTTCGCAGACGTAGGCGAGGAACGCGCGAATCGCCAATTGGTAGGACCGCACGGTCGACAACGCGACCCCACGCACCGCCCGAAGATCGGTCGACCATTCCTCGAGATGCTGTGGCGTCCATTGCCACGGGAACTCGCCGGAGTGGTCCTGGAAGCGTCGTAGCAGCTCCAATCGTGAATCGACGGTGCCGAAGGCGAGGTTCCGGCTCAGCTGCTGCTGTCGCCATCCTTCCAGCATCGCGTCGAACACCTGCGCGTCCGGACGCAGCAACGGCACTCCGGCCGCCACGACCCGATGAGCCGCCCCGGCGACCTCGAACTTCCGTGATCCCGCCACCCATCACCCCAACATCTGTCGAAGGATTCGTTCATTAGATGATAAGGCAGCTGGAAAGTCCCTGATCACAGAATTGGCGACCAGCTCTCCCGAGCTATCGCCGCAAGTCAACAAACGGCGAATACCAGCAGCTCATCACCCAAATCCCTTGGCTACCAGAATCATTCATCAGATGAAATACGCGACAGAGCGCACATAGTGCGTCATTGTCTGCGGTAACTCCTTAGCGTGACTTTTCGTGGAAGTGGGCCGCCGACATCAGCAAGGACCCGGAACATTCTGCCAGACAGCGTATTTCGAAATCCAAGGTTCGCCCGCGGGTGCCTAGCGTGACTTTTCGCGTCACTGGCCCTCACGGGCCTGATCGATCACGGGGCGGTCGAAACCACCGCTACCTCCGGCGCAGCGTCGTTGGGCCAGCAGGCCGCGGCTCATCAGCGCAATGTTCAAAGCCAACAGCGCCATGATGGCGACATAGGAGACAATCTCGGGTCCGGTACCGGTCCATCCGGAATCCATGCCGTTGTAGAGGATCCACAGGATGAACAGCGCGCTGCCCGCGATGGAGATGAATTTAAGCCAGGTCATGATGCCTTCCTTCGCGATGAACCAACCCGCGCCGAGCAACCATCGGCGGCGGAGGGGACCGGCAGTGATCAACGCGGCCTCGGCGAGCATGGCCGCTCCCAGGTCGCGACGCCCCGACGGCAGTAGCCGCACGCCGAACGACAGTGCGCGAGTTATCCGGTCGGGGTAATTCATGCCAGACCACCCGCCAGTCGCGGCGAGCCGCTCGTAGGGCGTGGTCGCGTCGATTGCGCGGCAACGGCCACCTGCTCGGCGAATGCCCGACCATCCCGCGTGAGCCGGTACAGATGCCGCCGTGGCCTGCCGACCGGCGGATCCTCTTCCCATCGGCTTTCGAGGATTCCGCGATCGGTGAGCCGACCGAGGATCGGGTACAACGTGCCTGCCGCGAGCCCGCTCGCCCGCGCCAGGTCGTACCCGTGCCGCCACTCATCACCGGGGACCATCAAGGTGTCCAAAACAAGTCTCGTCTGCGCTGAGGGACGGCGATCAACCACACGCTAACTCTATCTAGATAGACTTTGTGTCGCAACCAGCCCTCATCTTGAAAGTGGGTGAGGCGGGCAGGTGCCCGCCTCACCCATGTCAGTTCGAGCGCCGCACCCGGCTCAGCGTCTTTCTCCTGCAATGGCATCCATCGACCCGACGCAGCAGTCCGGCCACACCGGCGATGGCGGGCTATATCGTTGCGCGGCCGGGCGCCGGATCTCGCAGGGCTGGGCCGACGTCGAGGGCGCGTTGCAGGCCGTGTCGATCGCGGCGCATTGATAGCGCAGATAGGCGGCCGGGAGCAGGTCGTCGGTGGTGGCGCGCCAGCGCCGGCGGATCCGGTCGGGGATGGTGGTGAAATCGGCAGTGCGACTGTAGATGTCCGCGTCGAGGAGTTGACGGCGGATCCGGATGTCGGCCTGGACGAGACCGGCGCCACCGTCCAGACCGGTCAGCACCGGCAACAGTTCCGGGTAGCGGTCGTGCAGCTCATTACCGATGGCGATCATCGACTGCCACCGGTGGATCTGGGCACACAGCACGTGCAGGTCTGCGAGGCGGCACATGCCTTCACCACCATCAGAGCCCGGCGCCCTCGACCGGCGGCGACGCGCATCCGTACTGCTCATAGCACACGACCATTTCCACCGTGACGGTCCGATTGCTGCTCGGGCCGGGTGGATAGGAAGAGTCTGTGGGCCGATCCACCCGGCTGCCGAGCATGATGCGCCGCTCGGAGTTGCCGAAGCGGGGCATCAGTTCCGGAGTCGTCCACTTGTGACCCCGGTCGGATGGTCCGACGTGAGAATGCGGCGCGATAACCGCACCCTGATTCCTGCCGCGCTCCACGATCAGCTCACCCGCTCTGCACCGTACTGAGATCCTGTGTCGGAGCTGCCCGAATACCGCACTGGTGGCACAAATCGAGAGTGCCCAGGCACGGAAGGTCGCAGATATCTCCGAATTAGCTAAGTGATCGAGATTGTCGTGCAGAATGCCGGACAGAACCGGGCCCGCCCGGTCGGTGAACCTTAATGGGGTGAAATGACCGATCTGATGGGATCGACCGTGCACGAACTGCTCGCGCAGATCCTCGCGCGCTACGGCAGCATCGACGTCTTCATCGCCCGTCTTCATCGCCCGTCTGTACGCTCTGCTGGACATGCCCACAGTCGCGCACCCCGCGGCGGCACCCTCGGCCGGTGGCCGGCACCGACTCGTAGAGCCCACGGGCACAGTGCCGAATACGGTGCCTGTCAGGAAATATCGGTAATCGGCCCTAGATCAACACTTTTCGCCGCAGGTCGGAGTGTGGTGCCGCGGTGTACCCCAAAACGACATGCCACTCGGTGGCCGTTCCGCTGGCACGCGGTGCGGGTGCCAGCGGAACGGCCTGTCACGGGCTGCCCGTACGGTGCGTAGGCAGCCTTTAGTGCGTCTCTGATGTCCTGCAGGTAGGCCTGGAGCCGTTCGGCGGATCGTTCCCACGCGATCATCAGACCGATGCCGGTGATACCGACCCTCCATCACTCGCATCTGATGCGAGAAAGTCGCATCGTATGCGAGTGATGGATGAATCCGCAGGCAGTTGAGCCACACTCGGCCTCCGACGCGCCGGGGATCGCTACCATCACCAGTGCCGCGGCATCCGAAATCCACTGCCAGGAGCCGCAATTGCTACCCCGAACCGGTCGATGTGCATACCATCGCGAGTTCGCATCCAATGCAATTGGCGGCGAAAGTAGTAATCGCCGAAAATCCAACGAAGTTCGGGATGTGCCCTGGTAGGGGTGCCGGTAAGAATCGTGTCGCCTGGTACATGAGCGTGTCTCCCGGTCTTCGGCCCCTATGCGAGCTACAGCATCTCGGCGTACATGCGGCCGTCGCGCACCCCGAATTCGATCCGACACGGGAACTCCGACGGGTATCCGGCATGGAGGTTGTGCAGATTGCCTCCGATGACGAACGTCGCCCACTCCCGCAACTCTTCGGGCAGCTCGAACATCCAGCCGTCGGTGGCGCGCACGTACGGGATGTCGGCACCGAGGGGATCGTGGCGGCCGAGAGCGGCCACATCGAGGATCATCCCCTTCTCCTGCGCTGACGCGATAGTGGGCGGCTGCAGCAGCATCATGGCGGAACCGTAGCGCCACCCACGCCCTCCGCGGACGAGGCGCGACGAGGACGCCCGATTTGCCCGGCCAGCAAACCCGGACCTACTGAAACCGCTGGTCGCCCAACGCAATGAAAGCGCGGCGGCGCTTTGCCGCAAGGCATTTCAGCGGCTTCATGTACCACCTGACGCGATTCTTACTTTCACCCCTACCTATGATCGGCCATCGCTGTGGCGGCCGCGATGCGCTGCTGACGCTTGCCGCCCTTGATGGCGGCGTAGGAGCCGGGTTTGCGGGCTTCGCGGGCGAGGCCCCACACGGTGGATTTGCAGATCGCCTCCTTGACGGTGGCGGCAACGCGGCCGGCGAGGTAGGCCCGACGGGCGGTGTCGTCGAAGTGGGCCAGCTGCATGGTCGCGCGTTTGCGGCCCAGGCTGATGCACTGGCCGATGAACGCGATATCGATTGCGGCGGGCTCGGATTCGGCGAGGCGGCTCAGGATGGTTCCGGCAGCGTGGGCACCGAGCGGGATGGCGGCCTGGCAGCTCATGCGCAGGGGTTGGCCGGAGGGGGCGGCGGCGTCACCGGCGGCCAGGATGCGCGGATCGTCGATGCTGGTGAGGGTTTCGTCGGTGAGCAGGCGGCCGACGGCGTCGGTGCTCAGGCCGCTGCGGGCAGCCAGGTCCGGGACGCCGAAACCGGCCGTCCACACTGTTATCGGGCTGGGCAGTTCGCGACCGTCGGCCAGCACGACGCTGTGCGGGTGAACGGCGATGACCTTGGCATCCGGACCGTCGACGATGGTCACGCCGAGTGTGGTCAGTTGCCGGGCGACCGAGCGGCGGGCGGTCGTTGTCAGGTACGGGCCGAGCAGGCCCCCGCACACCAGGGTGACCGGGCGGCCCTGCTCGGCGAGCTCGGCGGCGGTTTCGATGCCGGTGGGCCCGGCGCCGACCACGGTCACCGGTGCGGCCGCGTCCGCACCGGCCAGCGCGTCGCGCAGTTGCTCGGCGTGCTCGAATTCCGCGATGTCGTAGGCGTATTCGGCTGCGCCCGGGACGGCCGGGGCCGCCCCGTGGCTGCCGACGGCGTAGATGAGGTAGTCGTAGGCCACGTTGCCTCCGCTCTTCAGCGCCACGCTGCGCCGCACCCCATCGATCACCGTCGCCTCATCGACGATCAGCCGGATCCCCGCGCCGAGCAGCGCGTCGTACTCGACCGCGGCGGAACCGGAGCCGGCGACCAACTGGTGCAACCGAATTCGCTCCACGAACTGCGGCCGCGGGTTGATCACCGTGATCTGCACGTCCTCCCGAGTCCGCAGCCGGTTGGCCGCGATGATCCCCGCATATCCGCCGCCGACCACGACGACCCTGACGACCCGTTCCATGTCCGCCCTCCTTCACCGTTGGTGGTATCGGACATGAAGACACCATTCGAGCCCGATGTGTGACATCGCGGCGCGTGTCGGGTGACGCGGCTCACCGCGGCGCCGACGTCACCGAGGCCGTCGCTTGCGGGCCGTGAGCGCCTCGGACCAGGTCAGGGCAGGCGGCCAGGACGGACCGTCGATGACCGGAATGTGCGGAGCGTGGCAGGTGACTGCCGCGGTCAGGCTCTCACGCGATACGCGCCAGCCCGTCATGCGGCGGTATGCCCAGCGGATGGTGCCGTCGGCGCCCGGGATCAGGTCGGCGCGACCGGCGTCGCGCAGGAGCCGGGCCGACGACTCGGGTATCGGGCGGGCGGCCGGACCGCCTCGGGAGGGTTGGGTGGTGCCGCGGGCCCGCACGCCGATGCAGCGGTGGCGGAACTGATTTCGCGGTGTCGAGGTGGTTTCGGTGAACAGTTCGATCGCGCAGATTCGCGACCAGGGCACAGTCTGGTCAGGGCCGAACGCGTCGGCAGCGAAATAGACACCCGCACCGTGGACGGCGAAGACCACTCGGCCGTGTGACGCGCGGCGCCACCGCCACAGTCCCGTGCGTACGACGTAGGCGTCCGGACCGAAGTCGGCAGGAACGGTCATCGCGCGTCAGTCGATGGAGCCGCCGCTGTCGGGATGGCCACGATGAAGAAAATCGTCACCGGCGCAGCGTGCGGCGCGACCCGGCCGGTGTCAATGCCGGAAACCCGGTCGACCGCGGACTGGGCCCGCGGCACTCGGCAACCGACAACTTCGTCTTCCTTGACAAATATTTTTGTCGGTGAGACTCTGGGGTGGTGCTGGACGTCGCTGTGATCGAAGAACCCGCTGCGGCCGAGGCTTCCCTGGACCCGATCCGGTCCCGGATCCTCGCCGCTCTCGCCGAGCCGGGCTCGGCCGCGATGCTCGCCGGCCGGCTCGGGCTACCGCGGCAGAAGGTGAACTACCACCTCAAGGAGCTGGAGCGGCACGGGCTGGTGGAGCTGGTCGAGGAGCGGCGTAAGGGCAATGTCACCGAGCGTGTATTCCGGGCCACGGCAGCCTCTTACGTGATCTCCCCCAGCGCGCTGGGTGCGGTCAGTCCGGATCCGGCGCGCTCGCCCGACCAGTTGTCGGCGCGGTGGCTGGTGGCGCTGGGCGCGCGGCTGGTGCAGGAGGTCGGGGCGCTGCTGACCGGCGCGGCCCGGGCGCAGCGGCGGGTCGCGACCTTCGGGATCGATGCGCAGGTGCGGTTCGCCTCCGCGGCCGACCGGGCGGCGTTCGCCGAGGAGCTGGCACAGGCGGTGACGACACTGGTCAGCCGCTACCACGACGAGTCCGCACCGGGCGGGCGCGACTATCGAGTGGTCGTCGGCATGCACCAGATACCCGCCGCGCGGAAGAACACCGAATCCGAAGCAGAACAGGAGAACTGACGATGGGGCATCCGTTCGAGATCGAGCTGGAGGCGACCCTGCCCGCGAGTCCGGACCAGGTCTGGGAGGCGATCGCGACCGGGCCGGGAATCGACTCCTGGTTCATGGGGCGCAACGAGGTCGAGGCACGGACGGGCGGGATCGCCGCCATGGATACCGGCGGCCGGCGGGAAGAGTCGGTGATCACCGCGTACGAGCCGGGCAAGCACTTCGCCACCCGCACCGGGACCGACGAGGACGGCCGGTTCATGGCCTTCGAGTATCTGCTCGAAGGGCGCGAGGGCGGCAGCACCGTGCTGCGGGTCGTCCACAGCGGCATGCTGGGCGACGACTGGCAGGACGAATACGACGCCCTGCGCCGCGGCTGGCCGTTCCACCTGAACACGCTGCGCGAATACCTGACGCACTTCCCGGGCCGGATCGCGGCTCCCGTATTCGCCGTCGCCATGGGCTCTTCCGGGCAGGCGGTGCGGTCGGCGCTCATCCGGGCGCTGGCGCTACCGGACCCGGTGGCGGTGGGCGCGCGGGTGCAGGCCGAACCGGCGGGCCTGCCGTCGCTGGACGGTGAGGTGGTGTGGGCCGACGACGAGCGTTTCGAGATCCGTACGGCCGACGGGCTCTACACCTTCCACCACGCCCCCACCGGACTCGCGCTGATGTTCCATCACCTCTTCGGTCCCGACACCGCCGGGGCCGAGGCCGCCTGGCAACAGTGGCTCACCAGCCTGCTGGGCTGAAGCAGCCCCCGCCGAACCATTCGAATCACCAACCGACACCACATATCAAGGAGCAGAGCATGCGCACTCTCATCAGCACCGCCTTCATTTCCCTCGACGGCGTCGTGGAGGGCCCGGGTGGCGAACCCGGCTACCGGAACTCCGGCTGGACCTTCAAGGATGTCGAATTCGTTCCCGAGGCCTACGAGATCAAGGGACGGGAGCAGGAGGAAGCCACCGCGATGCTGATGGGCCGCGTCAGCTATGAGGCGTTCAGCCCGGTGTGGCCGGACATGGCGGATTTCGCCGGGTACAAGGGCATGCCGAAATACGTCGTCTCCACCACCCTCACCGATGCCGACCTGGTGACGAACTGGGGCGAGACCGCCATCCTGCGCTCCGTCGACGAGGTGGCCGCCCTGAAGGACACCGACGGCGGCCCGATCATCATCCACGGCAGCGCCTCGCTCAACCGCGCCCTCTCCGACGCGGGCCTGATCGACCGCTACCACCTGCTGGTCTTCCCGGTCCTGCTCGGCGCGGGCAAGCGCCTGTTCTCCGAGTCCGACAAGGACGCCCAGAAGCTGAAGCTGGTCGAGGCCGCCACCTACTCCAACGGAATCCAGAAGAACATCTTCGACGTCGTCCGCTGAGGCATCCGGCCCGGATCCGGCAGTTCCCTGGAGGACTCGCCGGTTGGCCCGTGGATATACAGGCCAACCGGCCCTCACTCCACCGTTGCTCGGATGTGGGGTCGACGGCGGTAGTGGCGCAACCGGCCGGAATCCGCCGCTAACGCAGTGCTGCCCCGGGCAAAGTTCAAGGCATCACGAAATCGGTTGTAGCTGTTGCTATTTCTTGCCGGATCCGCTGCCACTGTTGGCGTTGGTCGCGCCCGCGGACTGGGCTCGGCTGGCCAACCAGGTTGCGGCCGTGCGGCTGCCCGGGTTGCGGGCTCTGGCGCTCTGGATCGCGGAGGCTCTGCCGGCGGTCATCTTGCCGCCGCTGTGGCTACCGCCTTTGCTTCCGGACTTCGACATCGCGCTACCTCCTTCGCTACTCGCCACTCCAAGATCAGGGTCTCCGTCCTGTCTCACCTTCCGACGATCCTCCAGGCGTGGCTCCAGCATCCCGAGCAGCAGCCGGTATCGACCAGCGTCAGCGGTCCCGCCAGCCGCGCCCACAACCGCTGGTCAGCCGCTTGACGGCCTTGCGTGACAAGACGTTCCAGCGTCGTCACACCCTGGGGCAGCAGCACGCGACGGTTCCGCAGCTACGCCACCGCCTCTCGAAGATCGCTTTCGGGCCGTAGCCTGTCATCCACCTCTGGTCACCGATCCACGCCACCAACTCGGCCTCGACCTCCGCGAACGGGCGTAACCCATACTCGCGCTGGATCTCCCACGCATGCTCGAGCTTGGTTTTCTCCCGGTCGGTGTAGGACTTCACGCACGCCGGATCCGCGATATCGAGCTGTTCGGCGAGGTAGTCGACCAGTTCCGCGGGGACGTCGAGCGGGTCGGGCAGGAACATCCCCAGGTAGCGCACAGGTCAACCGGTTTCAAGACCTGGTCGGGCCGAGCGCCGGAGTTCGGCCGGTTGCGCCACTACCCCCTCGACTTTCGTCGAAGATACTGACTACGAGGCGAATTCGAGCCACCGGGCGGACGGCTGTCCACGCGCGCGGGGTTAGGGTGTGTGGATGGGTGAGACTGCCCGGTTGCCGGGTTTCGCTTTGGTTGATGCTGATTGGTTGGTGGCGGCCGCACTGCGGGTTGGGGCCGAGCATGGGTTTCCACCACTTGCGGTGGCCGTTGTCGATGTCACCGGATCGGTGATCGTGTTGCGGCGTGCGGATGGCGGGATGCCGATGACGAGCCGGATTGCGGTGGCCAAGGCCCGCACGGCGTTGCTGACGCTGCAGGCATCCGGGGGCGTCGAATTGCCAGGGGCGATCACCGGCAGTATCCAGCATCTGTATGGCGGTGATTTCGTGCCGTACGCCGGCGGTGTTCTCGTTACCGAGAACGGAGTGATTCTCGGCGCGGCGGGGGCCTCGGGTGCACATGCCAAGGAAGATGAGTTGGCTGTGCAAACTGCTGTCGAGCAGTGGCACGAAGACCGTTCTCATACGGCGTGACCGAGTGTCGAGCCCGCACCGA
The DNA here is from genome assembly GCF_042755705.1 of Nocardia sp. NPDC059154. NCBI lineage: Bacteria > Bacillati > Actinomycetota > Actinomycetes > Mycobacteriales > Nocardiaceae > Nocardia > Nocardia sp. NPDC059154. Next base: position 12,702 of record NZ_JBHZCS010000060.1, on the reverse strand, counting down.
GGGTGAGTCGGCGCGGGCCCGACCGGCTATTTCCGGCGGATCTCGCGCAATCCGTTGTTCGGTGTCCACCATCGAATGACCAGTTCGTCGCCGTCGACCGTGGTGTGCACGGCTTCTCGGATATCGAGCCGGAACGAATTGCCGTCCCGCACCGGGATTTCGACCGCGACGCCCGAAACTTTGCCGTCGCCGCCGTCCATGGAACCGTCGCCGGGGTTGGCGTGCAGGGCGCAGCGGCCGTCACGTTGCAGGTCGCGGACCTTCACGGCATCGGCCATCGATCCGAATTTCAGATCCTTCTCGGTGAACTCGACCTCGGTGCCGCTGACCCGGGGTGCGCCGTCGCGGCGGATGGTCGCCAGCACGTGGTGTTTGGTCGCCTCGAACCTGGCCCGCACGGCGGCGGCCAGTTCGGGCGCGGCATGCTCGAACTCTCTCCAGGTGGCCATCGGTCCACCATGTCATATCGATCGGCCGGACCGGTGGCGACCACGCCAGCGCGCCCGCAGGCAAAGAACAGCAGCGTGGATTACTGTGACCGCGTGGGCTTTACCGAATATGGTCCGGGCGACGTCGTGTACTTCCCGGAGGGGCCGTTCATCGGAATCTGCGGCGTCGTGCGCACCGTCGACAAGCACCGGGAAGAACTACGCATCGACTTCAGCGAGGGCCTGGTCCACCGGGAGGGCGGCGTCCTGAGCGAACGCCGCCACAGCTTCACCGTCCGGTTCGACGAGGTTGAACTCGTCTGACCTGTGGGTGGCCGCCGGTCGGTCGGGCCGTGGGAGGGTGGAAACATCCCTCAGTGCCGGGTGAGTTCGCTGTTGATCATGATGGGGTCGCCCTTGGCGTCGGTGCCGGTCATGGTCGAGATCTGGTGATCGCCTGAGTCGGCAATGGTCCAGAAACGTAGTGTCACAGCGGAATCGCCCTGAGTGCAGGTTTGGGCGGGGGGATCGAGTTTGGCGGTGTCGCCGCGGGAGACGAGCGTCCAGGTACAGCCATCGCCGGTGCGGGCGACCAGCCGGTCGCCGTAATTCCTTGCGAGCGTGACGTTTCCCTGTGGTGCGTTGTCGGCCGACCAGTTTCCCTCGAAGGCTTTCGCAGCGTCCGGGTCGTCCTCGCGGACCCTGGTACGCGCCCCGTGTTGCAGGGTGAAGGTGTAGTCGGCGTCCTGGTGATGACTGAGGGCGGTAATGGATTCGGTTTCCTTGTCGCCGTGTACCCGTACGGTCCAGGCGGTGGTGGTGTAGGAGTAGCCGAAGGTGGGGTTGTGGCAGGTCTGGTTGGGCGGGTCGAGGGTCAGTCCGTCGGCTACGGACTTGAATTCCCAGGTACAGCCCACGTCGGTGCGCCCCGTGACCCGCCCGGGGGCGGACGAGGTGAAGATGATGTCGCCGATCTGCGGTCCGTCCGGGACGCCGGGGACGTTCTCGGTCGCGTAGTTGACCATGGTCGAGTGGTCGGGGAAGTCGTAGTTCCAGCGCCCGAGATAGGCCGCGCCGGAGTCGGGCTCGGCCACCGCCGCGGGTGCGGTGACGACGACGAATGTGACGCCCAGGAGGGCAAGGGCAGGGAACGGTGATCGGGACATGACTCGCACGGTCCTTCGATTGACTATCCTGAATACACGGAAACTTGATTGCTAGGTTACCTAGTAATAAGGATGGCGAGAGGCTTGCGAGATGTCAACGAGGAAAACGGATTTGATCGACGCCGCCCTGGCCGGAATCGGCCGCACGGCCGAACGCGGCATGCGAATGAATCAGAGCGCCGCTGCGCGCCTGGGTATCAACGCCACCGACATGCAGGTACTGCAACTGCTGCAGTCGGGCCCGCGCACATCCAGTGAACTGGCGAAACTCACCGGTCTCACCACCGCCTCCATGACCGGTCTGGTGGACCGGCTCGAGAAAGCCGGATTCGTCACTCGCGTCCGGCATGCCGCCGACCGGCGGCGTGTCCTGATCCACTTGAACGATGCCCGCGCTCGGGCCGACATCGCCCCCCTCTACGGTCCCCTCCTCGGCACCTGGCGGCGCGCCCTGTCCGCCTACACGGTCGAGGAACTCACTCTGATCACCGGCTTCCTGACCCGCGTCGAGGAAGGCTTCGACAAGGAACTCGGCCCGCAGGCGGACTGACCGAGTTTCGTCGGTTCGATTGCCGGCGATCGGCTCAACGGCCTCCGGTGCGAACGACGCGTGGGAGACCGTGGTTCGGCGGCGCGTGGCCAGCCTGGCCGCATTCCGCGATGTCACCGCCGCCGGAATGGAATTGGCGGGGACCGACACCGCCTGTGTCCGGCGACTGCGGACCGCGTACGAGGTCTACGACTGGATGACCAAGCGTCTCACCGGCGCTAGCTCTTCAGGAACCTCAGGTAGAAGGCTGCGAAGATCAGGACGATGCCGATGTTCACCATCAGGCGTTCCCAGAAATGGTTTCGGAAGAAGAGGATGTCCACGCCGACGACTACGACAATCAGTGCGAGGACGTAGAGAACGACTGTTGGCGCTCTTCCCATGTTGTAGTTGTACTACGCACTGCCGCTGTGGGGGTGGAGGCCGAGGTCCGGATCGGCGAATTCTCGTGTCCGGGTTGCGGCCAGAAGTTGCGGGCGGAGGGCGGGCCATTCGGTGGCGAGGATGGAGTAGTACGCGGAGTCGCGGATGGTGGCGTCGGAGCCGGCGAAGTCGGCGCGGAGGATGCCGTCCAGGGTGGCGCCGAGGCGTTCGATGGCCTGGCGGGAGCGGGCGTTCCGGACGTCGGTGCGGAAGCGGACCCGGTGGACCTGCCAGCTGGTGAAGGCGTGGTCGAGCATCAGGAGTTTGGCTTCGCGGTTGGCGCCGGTGCGCTGGGCGGACTGCGCCAGCCAGGTGGAGCCGATCTCGACGGCGTCGGGGGTGGCGGGTCGCGCGGTGGCGTGGGCGGGCCAGGGCCACTGTTCGAGGTGGAAGCTGCTGGTGCCGAGGACGTCACCGGAGCCTGCCCGGCGGATCACCAGCGGCAGTTGCCGATCGGCCGCGCGGGCGGCCAGAGCCTGGTCCACCCAGCGCCGCATGCCCGCGCTGTCGGCGGGGACATGGGCGTGGGTGTAGGAGGTGCGCGATTCGCAGGCCGCCGCTGTCAGCGGCGCGACATCGGCCACTGTCAGCTCGGTCAACTCGACGATCTTCCCCGACAGCATCAACGCCACGCCCGCCCCTGCACGATTGCCCCACACGACTTTTCGCCGCTCAACCCAACCCTACGATGCCTGGATCCGTAGCTCTCCAGCGGCCCGGCGGCCGAGATTCTTCGCCCAGTGCGCAGAGCGGTCCGGGGGTAGTGGCGCATCCGGCCGGAATCCGGCGCTAAGCCCGCGACCTGGGGTTCAGGCCGCCCGACCTGTATGGCGAATCGCGGGCATCGTTGTGGTGCTGGTGGTTTCATGTGCGGCTGTGCGTGATGAGGGCGTTGCCGGGTATGGCTGTTTCGGTGTGTCGTCGCGGGTGGAGCTGGAACGGTCCCGGCTTCGGACACCGACCTGGACTCCCAGCGCTTCGAGGAACTCGCTGGACGACTGAACACGGTGCGCAGGTTTCTGCCCGCGCTCGTGCGCACCGTCGACTTCGGAGCCACCGGAGAGTCGAAGCCCGCGCCGGCGGCCATGGTCGGACTGGCGGATCTGCTGACCGAACAGCGGCCGCGTGGGGTACCGGGGTGCTGGCTGGACGCGCGCCGGGTCGATCACGACCTGGTCGCCGGTGGGTGGCAGCGCCTGGTGTTTCCGACGGGACGCCCGGAGGAGACCGTGGACCGGGCAGCCTACACGCTGTGCGTGCTGGTGCAGTTCCACCGGAACCTCGAGCACCGCAACACCTTCGTGGAGGACTCCTCGAAGTGGCGCGATCCGCGGGCGCACCTTTTGTCAGGGCTGGTGCGGGAATTCGCGCGCGGGGCGGGCATGAATGCCCTTGGGCTGCCAGATAATCCGCATCCGATGCTCACCGAGCACGCCACCGCCCTGGACACCGCCTACCGGGAGCTGATCGCACGCCTGGGCGACGACGCCCCGGCCAGTGTGGACGCCGACGGAAACTGCACGTGGCCGCCCTGACCGCGGTCCCGGACCCACCGAGTCTGACCGATCTGCGGACGCGCGTGGAGGCCATCGTGCCCTGGATGCGGTGCGCGCCCAGGACTACCCCGTCCGCGACGAGGACGCAGCGCGGCTCTCACCGTTCGTGCGTGAGCACATCGGCCTGGACGGGCATTACGCCTTCCATCTGCCAGACTTCGGCGGCGGTCACCGGCCGCTGCGCGATCCGGACACCGCAGACGATTGAATCCCGTTGCTGTTCACCGCTCGTCTCTGGTCACGGGTCCGGACGATCGGGCAAATCGATCCCGACTGCGTCGATGTCGCTCGCCTCACGCGCTCACCGGCTGCGGCGTCGGGGTCGCTCGCACACCGCGCAGCAGCAGAGGAGTGGCCAGCATGGCGACCCCGGCAACCGCCAGCGCCGTGCGCACGCTGGCCGAGGAGGCGAGCACGCCGAACACCATCGTCAGGGCCGCTATGGACAGGTTGCTGGTCACCGACCACGAGGACAGGGTGCGCGCCGTGAGTGCCTTCGGGGTCTGTTCGAGGCGGTAGGCGGCGAAGATCGGATTGAAGACACCGCAGCTGGTGACCAGTCCGAACTGCACGGCGATGACGAGCGCGAGGCCGGGCACGCCACGAGGTACGAAGGCCAGGCCGATTATCCAGAACGCGCGCAGCATGCCGGAGGCGATCATGACCCTATGCCGCCCGAACCGCTGCGCGAGCGGTGCCGCGCTGCGGGCACCGATCAGTCCGCCGACGCACGGTGCGGCGAAGGCCAGGCTGAACTGCCACGGCGCGAAGCCGAACTGGCGGAGCATGAGCACGGCTATCAGCGGTTCGCCGGCCATGATGAGCCCGTTGCACAGATTCGTGTTGAACAGCAGCGGTCGCAGCGACGGATGAGACAGGATGTGCCGCCAGCCGTCGAGCAGATCAGCGACGCGCATGCCCGGCGTGGTCGGATGGCCGGGGTGCGGTTCACCTCTGCCGATCGCGGAGATGCCCAGTGCAGAGAGCAGATAGCTGATCGCGTCGACCGCCATGGTGACGACCGGGCCGAAGATCCCGATCGCCGCGCCGCCGAGCGACGGACCGATGATCACCGAGGTCCAGGTCGTTGCTTCGAATCGTCCGGTGGCGACGATCAGATTCTGTTTGGGCACAAGCGTTTTCAGATAGGCGCCGCTGGCCGCGTTGAAGGCGATCTTGGCGGTGGCCACCAGCACCACCACGAGCAGCAGGTGGGTATAGGTCAGGATGCCCAGGAGGTAGGCGGCCGGGATGCTCAGCAGCGCGGCGAAGCGGCCCACGTCCATCGCGATCATCACCGGACGCTTGGGACGCGCCTCCACCCAGGGGGCCAGCGGCACCGCCAGCACCGCACCCACGGCCAGCCCCGCCGCCGACAGGGCCGACACCGCTGAGGGTCCCGCGTGCAGCGCGAGTACGGCGACGATCGAAAATGCCCCGAGCCCGAACCCGGATCCGTAAGCGCTGGCCGCATACGCAACCCACAGCCACCAGAACTCCCGGCCCAACGCTGGTCCTCGCGCGGCCGCCCGCAGCGTATTCGTTCCCCATGCCACGGGAGGTGATCAAAGCGGATGCCGGACCGTCGGACAAACAACCGGCCGTCTCGGTTGCACAACCAATAGTTGTCCGGCGAGGCCGAGGTACGGGGCAGCGTGGCCGGAGCGGGTGATGCGTCCGGGCGTGTCGCGGTCCGGGTCGAAATTCCCTGAGAGCCAATGGTGTTCGGTGCGAAATCTGGCCCGCAACCTTTCGATGCGCAGGGGCTCCCGATCCTGTGCCGGAGCTTTGGGTGCGATACCCTCCACAACCAACTGTGCACGGATGCGGTGTAGGGAGGTGGAGTGACAAACCTGGACCTGGCGGCCGTACGGGCCTTCGTGACGGCGGTCGACGAGGTTCAGTTCGGATATGCGGCGGCGGTGCTGGGGCTCACGCAGCAGGCCGTGTCCAAGCGCATTGCGAAGCTGGAGGGCCAGCTCGGGGTGAGCCTGTTCGACCGGGCATCCTCGGGCAGCGTGGTCAGCGCCGCCGGGAAGCGGGTGCTGCCGCATGCGCGGTCGCTGCTGGAGATCGCGGCCGATACGGTCGTCGCCGCCCGGCCGGAGGCCCGTCCGCTGCGGATCGCCGTGCAGAGCGAGCGAGAGGCGGCGGCGGATTTGGTCCGGTATTACGTGGATCGGCACCCGGAGGCGGACATCGAGCTCGTGATCGGCACCGCCTTCCGATCCGGCCGCGATGCCCTGCTGAACGGCCGCGTGGATGCGACCTTCGCCCGCCCGCACGGCGGTCCGCACCGGCTACCGTCGGGGATCGGCATCGTCGCGGCGCTCGTGGACCCGTGGCATCTGCTGGTCGGTAAGAAGCATCCGCTCGCCGGGCGCGCCGCGGTCACCCCCGCCGACATCGTGCCCTACCCGAGTTGGGCGCCCGGTGCGTCGGTGCCCTCGGAATGGGCGGACTACTACCGGGATTGGGCAGACTTCAGCGGAATCACGATACTCACCGGTCGCGAACCAGGCGGCGAGCCCGAACGGGAGGACGATCGAGCTCGCGGATTGTTCGGTAAGTCGGGTGTGCTGGACCGCATCGCTGCCTCGGATTCGCTGTCGATGTTCGCCGCTGCAGGTCTGCATCTCCCATGGCATCCGCACATCCGCCGCCTGCCGGTCCTGGACCCCACCCCCGCTTATCCCTACGCTCTGCTCTGGTCGACCGCCGATCCCCACCCTGCGCTGCCGGACCTGATCGATCACGTCCGGCAGAACTACAGCGCCGACATCCTGGCCGACTGCTGGATTCCGGAGTCGGATCGCACGATCTTCCAGCCGTGAGGCACGAGTCCCCTCGACAGGACCGTCCAGCTGTCGGTCAGTGGTGTCGCAGCCATGCCATCAGCGATTCCGCCGAGGGCATGGCGTATTTGGCCAGCGATCGCACCGAGGAATGCCCGCTCATGCGCATCAGCATCGGCGTGGACGCCCCGTCCTCGGCGGAGTGGGTCAGCTTCGAATGCCGCAGCTGGTGCAGCGTGAACGGGCCGCGGGTGAATTCGGCGGTGCGGGAGAGGGTCAGGCGGGCGGGGTGCCGAGGATCGTCGTGGGTTCCTTCTCGTCGCGCGGATCGCGGTCGGCGTCATGGATCGCCTCCTTGCGGGCCACCAGACCGGATACGTCCGCCAGCGGGATGTGTGGAATCAGCAGGGCCACAACGAAGGCGATCGCCAGGCCGGGGAGCAGGTATGCGAATACCGGAACCAGGGCATGGGCGTAGGACCCGACGATGGCATCGCGCAGGGCCACCGGAAGGTGGTTGACGACCGCCGGCGGCAGGGCCTCCGGGGTGGCCCCGGTGGACAGCACCTCGCCGGGGTGCGCCCGGAAGGCGGCGTCGAGATTGCCGGTGAGGCGGTGGGTGAAGATGGAACCGAAGATGGCGACGCCCAGCGCGCCGCCCATCTCACGGAAGTAGTTGTTCGCACTCGTCGCGGTCCCGACATCCGTTGCGGGAACGGCATTCTGGACCAGCAGCACCAGCAGCTGCATGACCATGCCGAGTCCCAGTCCGATGACGAACAACATCGCCGACACCACCCACGCCGGGGTGTGTGCGTCCAGGCGCGTCATCCAGATCATGCCGGCGGCGATGATGACCACGCCCAGTGGCGGGTAGACCCGGTAGCGGCCGGTGCGGGTCACCGCGCCCAGGGTGACGGACACGGTCAGGAACATGCCGATGGTCATGGGGATCGACAGCAGCCCGGACGCCGACGCCGAGACGCCCGTGGCCATTTGGAGAAACGTCGGCACGAACGCCACCGACGCGAACATGATCAGCCCCATGGTGAACCCGAGCAGCGAGGTGGTCGCGAAGGTGCGGTTGCGGAACAGTCGCAGCGGCAGCATCGGTTCGGCGGCTCGCGATTCCACGCCGATGAACACCGAGATCACCACCGTCACGGTCAACATCATGGCGAGTATCGTCGGCGAGCCCCACCCGTAGCGTTTGCCACCCCAGTCGCTGATCAGGATGAGCAGGGTGGTGCCCGCGCTCATCAGCGCCGCCCCGAGATAGTCCGGCCGCACGGCCGGCTGCTTGCTGGGCAGGGTCAGATACCGTGCGGCAATGATCAAGGCCGCCAACCCGATCGGCACATTGATCCAGAAGCACCACCGCCACCCGAGGTGATCGGCGAACTCGCCCCCGAGGATGGGTCCGCCGACCGCCGTGAGCCCGTAGATCGCGCCCATCGGCGCACCGTACTTGCCGAGTTCCCGGGCGGGCACCACATCGGCCATGGTGGCCTGGGCGAGAATCATCAGCCCACCGCCGCCCACGCCCTGCAGCGCCCGGAAGACGATGAACTCCCAGAACCCGGTCGACACCGCCGCCCCGAACGAGGCCGCCGTGAACAGGGTGATGGCGAACAGGAAAAGCCGGTGCCGCCCGAACAGGTCGCCGAACTTGCCGTACAGCGGCATGATGAGGGTGGTGGCCAGCAGGTAGGCGGTGGTGGTCCAGGCCATGTGCGGGACGCCGCCGAGCTGACCGACGATGGTGGGCATGGCCGCGCCGGTGATCATCTGATCGAGGCTGGCGAGCAGCAGTCCGGCGGACAGGGCCGCGAAGATGAGCCAGATGCGCCGCTGTGTCATGACGAGGGGCGCGGAATCGGTGGTGGCGAGAGCCATTTCGTGAGTCCTCGGTGCTGAAGGGTGGTCACCAGCGCACAGGCAGCGCGGTCAGTCCGCCGGTGAAGACCTCGTCCCGCTCGGCGAGGGTGGCCGGGTCGACGGCGAGGGTCAGGGTGGGGAATCGGCGCACGAGTTGCCCGAAGGCGACCTGCAATTCGAGCCGGGCCAGCGGCGCACCGAGGCAGTAGCGGGGGCCGTAGCCGAACAGGAAATGCGCGGCCTCCTGCCGGGTGATGTCCACGCGCTCCGGATCGGTGAACAGCGCCCGGTCGTGATTGGCGGAGGCGATGCCCAGCAGCACCAGATCACCGGCCGCGATCTCCACATCGGCGACCTCGAGCGCACTGCGCGCGTACCGGGGCAGGCTGCTGGCGTCGCAGGCACGCAGCAGTTCCTCGGCGGCCGAGGCCACCAGTTCGGGCCGTTCGTGCAGCAGCCGCCACTGGCCGGGATTCTCCAGCAGCATGCGCACCCCGACCCCGATCTGCACCGCCGAGGTCTCGTGCCCGGCGAACAGCAGAACCATGGCGTGCGTGGCGATTTCGGTGTCGGCGACGCCGTCGATCGCGCACAGCCGGGACACGACGTCGTCGCCGGGATCGCGTCGCTTCTCCCCGACCAGCTCCAGGCAGTAGGCGAACAGCTCGGCCACACCTTGCTCGACCTTGGCACGGTCGGCGACATTGCCGACCGCGTCGACCCAGTCCCGGAACAGGTTCCGGTCGGTGTACGGCACCCCGAGCAGCTCGCAGATCACCAGCAGCGGCAGCGGCAGGGCGAGCGCGGCCTGCAGATCGGCGGGCGAGCCCTGATCGGTCATCGCGTCGAGCAGCTCCGAGGTGAGTTGCTCGACCCGCGGCCGCAACTCCCGCATCCGCCTGGGCGAAAAGTGCGGCTGCAGCAGGGTGCGCATGCGCGCGTGATCCTCGAGCTCGGTGTCGAAATTGCCGATCGGCCCGCCCGAGAAGGCCGACTCCCCCAGCCGCGCCGCGGTTTCCGGCGTGCGATGCGCGCGGCCCAGCCGCGGATCGGTGAACAGGTCGCGCACCAGCTCGTAACCGGTGGCCAGCCAGGCCGGATCGCCCGTGGGCGTGGTGACCCGGGTGACCCCGGATCCGACGACCCCGGTCACCGGGCAGATGGACGGAGGGAGCGGCATTGTCATGGCGGTGCTGTCCTCAGGGGAGTTCGATCAGAACGGCGTGGTGTTGAACGGTTTCCGCGCGGGGGTGAAGGCGCGGTCCAGCGCCTCGAGGGCACCGGTGGTGATCTCCTCCGCGCGGCCGGCGCGCGCGAGCTCGCCGAGGGTATGGGCGCCGAAGTAGGCGGTGGTGAGTTCCAGCGGGCCGATGCGGACATCGGCCACGGCCTCCTCGACGGGCGACCAGCTGCCGCGACCACCCGCGATATCGAGCAGGTAGGCGCCGGAACTGAGGCCCCACGGATCGGCGACCTCGACCACCCCGTGGAAGTCGCCGCGGAACTCCCGCGACGCGATGGCCTTGGGCAGGTTCAGGATCCACATCCACATGCCCGCGTCGATTCCGGTCACCGCGGCCGCACGGGAGTCCTCGAGCAGCAGCGGGGTGGGGTCGTCGAGCGCGGTGTCCATCCGGATCTCCGTGTACTCGCCCTGCCCGAGCAGGCACCGCAGCAGTTCCCGGTGCGCGGCCACGGTGAGCGCACAGAAGTCCTTGACCAGCACCGTATTCCCGGCCAGGTCGTAGATCACGTAGCCGTCCGGGTGCACGATGATGAAGGACTGCGGGCTGATGGCACTCGCCCACCAGGATTCGCCGCGATCCAGTGCGCCCGGGGTGGCCTGCTGCCACAGCGCGTAGATCTGCCGCAGCTCCCCCACCGATTCCGCCAGCCCGGCCTCCCGCACCGACGCCGAATCCCGCTCGGAGACCCGCAGTTTCGCGTGCCCCCGGTCGATGCGCAGGTGCCGGGTGTGCGTCGTGACCCCGACATAGGCGTAGCTGCCGCCCGGGCCGGGCATGGCGGCCAGCACGTCCGCCTCGGTCTCCATGGCGATGGTCATGAGCTCGGCCTGGACCTTGGCGTAGATGCCGCGTTTCTGGTGGGTGGTGGCGACCATCCCCTGCGCGCACGCCGCGACCGACAATTGTGCGCCGCCGGGCACGGTCACCGTGGTGCGGATGATCGCGGCGGTCCCCACGATGCGCGGTTGCCGCGCGATCGAGACGTCCTCGACCACCGCGATGTCCTCGAGCCGGAACTGCCGCTTCCACGCCTCGAAGTCGTGGGTCTTCACCCCGCCGAATGCGCGGGCATACCGCCCGCGCAGCTCGTCCCAGTCCGATTCGACGGCCCGGCGGGTGATGATGCCGTCGATGATGCGGCTCTCCCAGTCCGCCATGAGTTCCGATGTCATGCCATGCCTTTCGGGTCGGGGGCGGGGTGCGCGGGCAGGTCGGCGGCGTGGGTGCGCACCTTGTCGAGCGCGGTCAGGATGTCGTCGACGTCGCCGCGCCGGCCCAGCAGCACGCTGTGGTGCAGCAGCAGGGTGTGGTCGCGGTAGTGGTCGGCTCCGGGGAAGGGACGACCGGCGGCGCGTTCGACGGCGTCGACCCACCAGCGCGCGAAGCGGGGTTTGGTGTGCGGGCGCAGCAGGGCGCTGCGGTGCAGGGGCGCGCGCGGCGGGTACACCTTGGTGCCCAGTTCGGCGGTGAGGGCCGCGGCCACCTGGTCGACGGCGGCTTCACCGAAAGTGCCTGGCTCGAAACGGATTCCGTATTCGTAGACCGCGCGGCGATCCACCGGGGCGGGCACCGGAATGGGCGCCAGGCCGGGGATTCCGGGTAGCCCCGTTTCGAGTTCCTTGGCGCGCGTCTCGCGGATCGTGTGCTGGTCGTCCAGGCGCGGCAGCTGGTCGAGCAGCAGCGCCGCGGTCAGTTCGGACATGCAATAGTTCGCGCCCATGACCGTGCCGTCCTCGACGAGCTCGTACTCCCCGGGCGCGGGACCATCGTCGGTGTATCCGCGGGAGTCGGCGCGCAGCATCAGCATTCGCCGGTAGAGCTCGTGGCTGCCTGTGATCGCGGCCCCCGCCTCCCCGGCGGCGAGGGATTTGGCGGCCCCGAGGCTGAAGACGCCGATCTGGCCGAAGGTGCCGACCGCGCGTCCGGCCCATCGGGTGCCGTGGGCCTGCGAGCAGTCCTCGATCAGCTCGAGCCCCGCGGCGTCGGTGACCGCGGTGATCCGGTCGAGTTCGGCTGCGGTACAGGCCAGGTGCACCACGATGACCGCTCTGGTACATGGTGAGACCGCGGCGCCGAGGTGGTCGGCGGTGAGGCAGCCGGTGGCGGGATCGACGTCGACGAGCACCGGGACCGCGCCCACCCGCAGCACCGCGGTGGCCGGGGCGACCCAGGTCATGGCGGGCACGATCACCTCGTCGCCGGGGCCGATGCCGAGCGCTTCGAGCGCGATGACCAGGGCGCTCGAGCCGTGGTCGACGCTGACCCCGTAGTCCGCGCCGTTGTAGCGGGCGAACGCCTCCCCGAACATCCGCTCCCGGGACTTGCCGCCGTTCGGGCTGTACCAGGTGACCGACCAGCGCGAGGAGTGCAGCGCCGCAAGCAGTTCCGCGGCGGTGCGATTGTCGTACTGGGGCCAGCATGGCCACGCACGCGCCGAGCGCACCGGCGTGCCGCCGAGTATCGCGAGCACCGCGGGCCTACCCGACCACGACCGGCGCGGACGCCGACAGCTGAGCGATCACGTCGAGGGCGGCGCGGATCTCGCGCACCGCCACCGGCACCAGCGGCAGATCGCCGGTGTTCTCCGGGCGGCCGAGGGCGCGCAGCAGCACGAACGGCACCGCATCGGGCCGAGGCGGCAGATAGCCCATCTTGTTGT
>NZ_JBHZCS010000059.1:0-62930 GCF_042755705.1 Nocardia sp. NPDC059154 | reverse complement strand
GCAACGGGATGCCCGCGCCGTCGGCGTAGACGACCACGCCGGACTCGCGCAGGGCCTCGATGGCGCGTTCGGCCTTGCGCAGGCCGGTGACGAGGTGGATCTCGCGGCGCTCGGCGCCCGGGATCTCGATGACCGGGCCGGTCAGGTCATTGGCCCGCAGGTAGCGGCGCACGAAGGCGGCGGTGTCGCCGGTGACCTCGATGCCCGCGATGTTCTCGTCGGTGACCAGGCACACGCCATTGGCGGTTTCGGCGACCGTCCAGCCGCGCTGGATGTAGTCCTGCGTGGATTCCGCAACGGCTGACGAAAACGTCGTACGCACTGGTTTCTCCATTCCCCGGTAGTTCTGATTCCTGCTCTGTGCCTCGTATCGGAGCGGGGGGTTCGTGGTGTTACACCTTCTTTTTCAACTCGGGTCCGGTTGTGTCCCGCAGGGGCATTCGTCCGGTTTGCTCCGACCCGATGGTGACCATGGCCCAGCTGCGACACGACCTCGAGGTAGCGGCCCTGCCTGCGGCAACACCCTCGAGGTGGCTGTCGTCGGATCCGGCGCCCAGCACCCGCCCGTGAGCGTGACGTGTTCTACACCACACTGGCTCGTCCTGCGGCACCCCGGCGTTACCGGAGACACTGAGTCGGCCGAAAAGGTCTGCGGGAGAGGAGATCGTCGGCATGACCGATCAATCGGGCGGGAACACGGCCGAACTCGAGGAATACGACGAGTTCGACGAGATCATCACCGAGGGGCGCTGGGCCGCCTTCAAGGAGTCCGCCACCCGGCGCATGTCCCGGCGGCTGGCCGCGGACGAGGAGGCCGAGGAGCCGGTCGAACCCTTCGCCAGCCCAGGCGCTTTCGGCTCCTGGAGCGTGGACGCCGCCCGCGCCCTGCTGGACCTGCAGTTCCAGCGCGCCGCCACCCGCACGCTGCTGCCCCTGGCGTATCTGCTCGGCCTGGCGAGCGCCGTCGCCATCCCGATCGTGGGAACCATAGGGCTGTGGCGAATCTCGGCCTGGCTGGGCATCGTGTTCGCGGTGGTGTTCGCGGTCCCGCTGGGCCTGGTGATCGCCGCGGTGGTGCGCCTGCTGCTGGAGTTCGTACTCAATGCCTCCCGGCTGGCGGCCCGGGTCGCGCACATCTCCGATATGGCCGACGATCTGTTCCAAGCCCTCTCGGATGTGGCCGAACCGGTCAATCAGCTGTCCAAAGATGTTCAGGCAGTTCAGTTCTGGCGCTTCCGCCGGCGCTCGTCCCGGAAGTAGGCCGGTCGGCGGCCGCTATCCTGGCCACGGGGCGGTGCGAAATCTGCGCCCCAGGCCGCGTCCCGCGTCCATGGATCGCTGAGTTTTCCTGTGCAACAATGCGATCGCAACACTGGTTTAGGGGGACGAATGGCTCTACCGCAGGGGATTACCGGATCGACCGTGCCGCGCCGCCAGCTCGGCCGGCACCTGCGCGACCTGCGCAATCGCGCGCGCATGACGACCCGGGTGGCCGCGCAGCGCTTGGAATGGTCCGAGGCCAAGATCTGGCGAATCGAAACCGGACAGACGTCGTTGCGCAGTCTGGATGTCGAGGCCATGTGCCGCATCTACGGCGCTCCGGAGGACGCCATCGAACCGCTCACCACGCTGGCCCGGGAGACCAAGGCCCGCGGCTGGTGGACCGAGTTCAGTGACGTGATCGACGAGGGCTACGAGGTCTACATCGGGCTCGAGGAGGCGGCGAGCCGGCTCACCAGCTATGAGAACGAGCTGGTACCAGGGCTTTTGCAGACCGAGCAGTACTACCGGGCGGTGCTGGCCGGAGCCTACCCGGGCATCTCCGCCGAACAGCTGGACCGCCGGGTCCGGGTGCGCACCGCGCGCCAGTCGCTGCTCACCCGCGCGGAATCGCCGCTGCAACTGGATGTGGTGATCGCCGAGGCGGTGCTCTGGCATCGCATCGGCGGCGACGACGTGACCCGCGGCCAGTTGGACCGGCTGCGCACACTCGCCGAACTGCCCAATGTCCGGCTGCGGCTGCTGCCCGCCGAGTGCGGCTATCACCACGGCATGGACGCGGGCCGCTTCGTGCTGCTCGAGTTCCCCACCGCTGCGGGCGAACCCACCGAGCCGCCGGTGGTGTACGTGGAAGCCCTCACCGGCTCCTCGTATCTGGACAAGGAGCACGAGGTCGAGCGCTACCGCGAAGCCTTCGCGGCGGTGAGTTCCATTGCGGTGGACGCGCTTCCGGTCATCGAGACGTTGCGCGCGGCGGTCTAGCCCAGATTCTGGGCCAGCACCTCGCGGTGCGTGGGCGCGGCCTGTCGATGCAGTTCGCGCCCTTTTTCCGTGACGCAGACGAAGATCGCGCGGCGATCCTCGGTACACAGCGTGCGGTCGACCAGTCCGTCGCGCTCGAGTCTCGCCACCGTGCGGGAGAGCGCGCTCTGACTGAGATAGATGTCATTGGCCAGATCGCTCATCTTGCAGCTGTCGCTGCCGGATTCGACGAGGCGGTCCAGGGTTTCGAATTCGCTGAGCCCGATGTGGTGGCGGCCTTGCAGTTCCTTTTCCAGAGCGCACGAGGTCGTCGCGTGCCGGGCCAGCAGATCGCGCCACTCACCCACCAGCCCTGACGCCTCCACCGGCGTGATGACGGGCCGGTCGACGGGCGCTGTCGGCTTCGGCATGCGGTCATCCTAGTCTGTCCATCGAAAGCATGCAATCGCATTAAATGCTTGTGCATTTGATGCACACGCATGTACTGTCGCTTCTCGTGACTTCCACCGAGACCCGCCCCGCAGTGAGCACCGCGGCCGACACCACGCAGTGGACCGCCCGGCTCTGGGGCATGCTCATCACCCTGTGCATCGTGCTGTTCCTGGACGGCCTCGACGTTTCGATGATCGGCGTCGCGCTGCCGTCGATCGGCACCGAACTCGACATTCAGACCTCCACCCTGCAGTGGCTGGTCAGCGGTTACGTGCTGGGCTACGGCGGCCTGCTGCTGCTGGGCGGCCGCACCGCCGACCTGCTGGGCCGCCGCAAAGTCTTCCTGATCGCCCTGGCCGTCTTCGCCCTGGCCTCGCTCGCGGGCGCTCTGGTGAGCTCGCCGGCGCTGCTCATCCTGACCCGCTTCGTGAAGGGCCTGGCCGCCGCGTTCACCGCGCCGACCGGTCTGTCCATCATCACCACGAATTTCCAAGAGGGACCGGCCCGTAACAAGGCGCTGTCCATCTACACCGTCTTCGGCGCCGGTGGCTACTCCATGGGCCTGCTGTTCGGCGGCCTGATGACCGGCCTCGGCTGGCGCTGGACCTTCCTGCTCCCGGTTCCGGTGGCCCTCGCCGCGCTGGCCTCCGCTTATTTCCTCGTCCCCAAGGACAAGCCCGCCGAGGAGGGCGGACACGACCTGATCGGCGCGCTGCTGTCCACCGCCACCATGCTGCTGCTCGTCTACACCGTGGTCTCCGCGCCGCAGGCGGGCTGGGGCTCGGCCCGCACCATCGGATCGTTCGTCGCGGTGGCCGTGCTGGGTGCGGCGTTCGTCTACGCCGAGAGCAAGGTGCGTTACCCGCTGGTGCGCCTCGGCATCCTGCGCAAGCCCACCCTGGTCCGGGCCAGCCTGGCCATCATCGCGGTCGCCGGTTCGTACTTCAGCTGGCAGTTCATCACCACGCTGTACCTGCAGGACGCCCTGGGCTGGTCGCCGCTGAAGCTCTCGATGGCGCTGCTGCCGGTCGGCCTGCTGGTGGTCGCCTCGGCCTTCGTCTCCGACAAGCTGGTCGACCGCTTCGGCACCGGCCCGATCATCGCGATCACCATGGTGATCATGGCCGTCGGCTACCTGCTGTACCTGCGCATCGACACCGCACCGTCCTACCTGACCGTGCTGCTGCCCGCGGTGCTGCTGGTCGGCATCGGCTGGGTCGGGTTCCCGGCCATCAATATCCAGGCCACCAGCGGCATCGACGATGACGAGCAGGGCCTGGCGGCCGGTGTGCTGCAGACCGCCATGCAGGTCGGCGCGGCCATCGTGCTCGCAGTGACCACCGCCATCGTCACCTCGAGCGTGCCGAGCAACCCGACCCCCGCGGCCATGCTCGACACCTACCGTCCCGGCCTGGAATTCGCCGCCGGCGTCTCCATCGTCGGCGCCCTGGTCGCCCTCACGGTCTTCCTCCCGAGGCTGCGGGCCCGCCGCCAGGAGGACCGTGACCTGGAGGTCGAACTGGTTGGTTGATACGAGAGGGTGCCGCTCGCAGCTCACACGGGCGTCGCCTTCGAAAATTACCGGGGCGCACCGCATTACGCGGTGCGCCCCGGTGACGTAACAACTGATTTCGTAAGGATCCGGGTAACTCGTCGGGGACGTCCGGAGCCGGGTCGGCACCCGACCGCCGGCACGGGTGCGGGACGGGTGACGGCTCTCAGCCGTCCGCTGAAGTTCCGGGGAGGCGGGACAGCAGCTTCAGATCCGCGAGTCGCGGGGCCGCGGCGTCCTTGTCCGAGCGGGCGAAGGTGAGCGGTTCGCCGTTGCGGCCGACGGCCGGCCACTCGATGGCCAGGTCCGGGTCGAAAGCGTCCAGGTCCCGGTCGAATTCGGGGGAGTACTCCAGCGAGCACAGGTAGTTGACGGTGGAGTCGTCCTCCAGCGACAGCAGCGCGTGCCCCAGGCCCTCGGCCAGGAACACCGACTTGCGCTCCACATCGTCGATGACGACCGCGTCCCAGCGGCCGAAGGTGGGGGAGTCGCGGCGCAGGTCCACCACCACGTCCAGGAACGCCCCGCGCACACAGGTCACGTATTTGGCCTGCCCGGGCGGATTCTCGGTGTAGTGGATGCCGCGCAGCACACCCGCCGCGGAGGTGGAGATATTGACCTGCAGCAGGTCGAAGGGCCGTCCCACCGCCTTCTCGAATTCCGAGGCCTTGAACGACTCGTAGAAGACGCCGCGCTCATCTCCGTGCAGCCGGGGCGTGAACTCCCACGCGCCCGGCACCGACAGTTCCCGAATCCGCATGCCTACTCCCAGCTTCGCCCGTGGTCCAGCAGGCCCAGCAGGTACTTTCCATAGCCCGAGCGCACCAGGGGTTCGGCCAGCCGGGTGAGTTCATCGTCGCCGATGAAGCCGAGCCGCCAGGCCACCTCCTCCGGCACGCCGATCTTGAGGCCCTGCCGCTCCTCGATGGTGCGCACGTAATTGGCGGCGTCCAGCAGGGAGTCGAAGGTACCGGTGTCGAGCCAGGCGGTGCCGCGGGCCAGCACCTGCACGTGCAGCCGGCCCTGCTCCAGATAGGTGCGGTTGATATCGGTGATCTCGTATTCGCCGCGGTCCGACGGCTTCAGATCGCGCGCGATGGCGAGCACATCGTTGTCGTAGAAGTAGAGCCCCGGAATCGCGTAGTTGGAGCGCGGCGCCTTGGGCTTCTCCTCGATGGAAATGGCCCGGCCCTCGGCGAATTCGACCACGCCGTAGGCGGTGGGGTCGGAGACCCGGTAGGCGAAGACCGCGCCGCCGTCCAGGTCGTGGAAGGTCTGCAGCTGGGTGCCCAGGCCCGGGCCGTGGAAGATGTTGTCGCCCAGCACCAGCGCGGCTTTCTCGGTGCCGATGTGGTCGGCGCCCAGCACGAAGGCGCGGGCCAGCCCGTCCGGTTTCGGCTGCACCACATAGGAGATGGACACGCCGAACCGGCTGCCGTCGCCGAGCAGCCGGGCGAAGGCGTCGGCGTCCTCGGGAGTGGTGATCACCAGGATGTCCCGGATCCCCGCCAGCATGAGGGTGGACAGGGGGTAGTACACCATCGGTTTGTCGTACACCGGGACCAGCTGTTTGCTCACCCCGCGCGTGATCGGGTGCAACCGCGATCCGGTGCCCCCGGCCAGGATGATTCCGCGCATGTCACGACAGTCTGCCAGCTCGATGGCGGAGCGCGGCGGTCAGGTTCCGACTGGACTTCGAATCGATCACGGCCGTTTACGTACGCGCGGATACGGCGATATCTGTTGCGTAGGTCACGTTCTCATGGTGTTCTGAAATGACGCTATGTGAGATGTCAGCGCCGACTCTCGCGCGCCGGGTGCCGAGCCAACGTATCGGTCGCTCCGGACGAACGGCTCGGCGCGCCAACAACGAGGTAGGTGCGCGATGGCTCACGAACGGCCTGTCAGCGAAACGGCCCACGAGGACGTCCGCGTCCAGAACCCGAACCGGACCAGTGCCGCCGCCCGTGCGCTGACAGTGGTGGCTCGCACCATGATCCGTCCGGCCGGCGAGCTGGTGCCCGTCACCGTCGCATCCATGCCGGTGGCCAGCACCGTGATCAACAGCCTGGCCAAGCTGCGCCCGGCTCCGCGGGGAGTGGAGCGGGAACAGGTACGGCTCAATGGCTTCCGCATGGAGATCGTGCGGCCCGCCGGGGCCCGCAAGGCGTTGCGCGACGGCGCGGTCCTGTACATGCACGGCGGTGGCTTCTTCCTGTGCGGGCTCGACACCCACCGCCCCGTGGTCGCGGCCATCGCCCGGCGCACCGGGCTGCCGGTGGTGAGCGTGGAGTACCGGCAGCTGCCCGAGACCGATATCGCCGGATCCGTCACCGACTGCCTGACCGCCTACAAATGGTTGCTGGCGCACGGCGTCCCGGCCTCGAAGGTGGTGTTCGCCGGTGACTCCGCCGGCGGCTACATGACCTTCGCCACCGCCCTGCGCGCCCGCGACGCCGGACTGCCGGTCCCCGCCGGACTGGTCGGGCTGTGCCCCGCACTGGACCTGGACTGCACCGAGAAGCGCGCCCACCCCAACTACCGCCGCGACGCGCTGATCCCGCTGTCCACGCTGGAGTCCGTGATCAAGCTGGGCGCCGAGGTGAACGGCCGCCTGGATCCGCGGCTGTCGCCGGTCAACAATGTGCTGGCCGGCCTGCCGCCCGCGCTGCTCATCGTCGCCGAGGACGAGGTGCTGCGTCGCGACAGCGAGATCATGGCCCAGCGCCTGGCCCAGTCCGGCGTGCCCGCCACGCTCGAGATCTGGCGCGGCCAGGTGCACGCCTTCATGGCCATCTTCCCCGCCATGCCGGAGAGCCGGGCCGCCCTTGCCCACGTGGCCCGCTTCGTCCGCGACCGCGTCGAGGCCGGGCAGGTCGCCCGCACGGCGTGATCGGGTGGGTGCGGCCCGATCGATTCGGGTGGGGTGCAGCCTGATTGATGATGTGGGGCTCGGGGCGCCGATCTCGGGCCCCACATCTGTTCCGCCGCCGCTGTTCCCGGATACGGCGAAACCCCCGCCCGGATGCTCCGGGCGGGGGTTTCGTGATGCAGCGGACCGCTTACTTGGACTGGATGTGCGGCTCGTTGATGGTGGAGAAGTACTGGATCGCGGCGCCGATGGCGACCGGCGCGGTCACGAACAGCTGACCCGCCAGGGTGCCCAGGAAGCCGACGGTGGCCGCACCCACCACGCAGCCCGCGAGCGGACCCGCGCCGAACAGCGTCAACAGCGCGCCGGTGGCCACCAGACCCACGCCGATGCCGGCGACACAGCCGATGGCCGCGCCGCCGAGACCGCCGACCAGGGTGCCGATGGTGGCACCGGTGGCGATGGTGTCCTTCAGGCGGTTCCAGGCGGCCTGCTCACGGTCGTAGTCCGACTTCCACGGAGCCTGGTCCTCGAAGGGCAGGGCGACCGGCTTGTAGACGGCGTGGTTCACGTCGTACTGCGGGGTGATGCTGGCGGTGTGGTCGTCGCTGATCTGCGCGGCGACCGGGAACTCGAAGTCGTCGACCCGGAAGCTCAGCGGCATGCCGGCCACGACGGTGCCGTTGGCGGCCTTGATCTCGAAGGTGTTGTTCTCGATGACCATGGAGCCGGCGTCGGTGTGGATGATCGCACCGTTGTCGGGGGTGTTGGTGGCCGAGTAGTTGATCACGCCGTTGTCGGCCTGCTCGGCGGGCGCGGCGTTCACGGTGCCGGCGGTGATGGCCACGGCCGCTACGGCCAGCGCCGCGGTGGCGGCGAATTTCCTCATCAGCATTTGTAGAAACCTCATCGGAGAGCTCGGGGGGACACGTCGAATCGAAATGGAGAACAGCTAACGAGCGGTGAACCCATCGTGTCCGTCCGTTCAAATTTTGTTCACCAAGACGATCGCGCGGTCTGCAAGGTAGTGGAAACACGCTGCAAGGGAAAGGTTTTAGCGCAGATATACGATCCGCCTGATCGTTACCCGGAGCAGTCCGTGTGATGAAGCTCACACGCGTCGTGTGGAAAGTCGTGATGCTGGTCGCATGAATATCGCGGCAGGACCGTGGAATTCCGACATTTCGACCGAGTGGCCGCGTTTCAATTACGTGCGTTTGTTTCAACCGGATGTCCGATTCCGCGCACAACGACCGCCCGGCTGGTGTAAAGGACGCAACTTCCCGTACCCATCGCGGGCCTTCGCCCCGGCCGACGTAGTGTTTCCCTGTGCGACTGCTCGTAACCGGCGGCGCCGGGTTCATCGGCGCGAACTTCGTTCACCAGACCGTGACTGCGCGTCCCGGTGTGCAAGTCACCGTGCTGGACAAACTCACCTATGCGGGCAACCGCGCCTCACTCGACCCGGTCGCGGACCGAATCGAGTTCGTGCACGGCGACATCGCCGACACCGCGCTGGTGGATCGCCTGGTGGGCGGCGTGGACGCGGTGGTGCATTTCGCCGCCGAATCGCACAACGACAATTCGCTGGCCGACCCGTGGCCGTTTGTCCAGACCAATATCGTCGGCACCTATTCGCTGCTCCAGGCGGTGCGCCGCCATCAGGTGCGCTATCACCACATCTCCACCGACGAGGTGTACGGCGATCTGGAACTCGACGACCCCTCGGCATTCGGCGAGAACACCCCCTACAACCCGTCGAGTCCGTACTCGGCCAGCAAGGCCTCCAGCGACATGCTGGTCCGCGCCTGGGTGCGGTCGTTCGGGGTGCGGGCCACAATCTCCAACTGCTCCAACAACTATGGGCCCTACCAGCATGTGGAGAAGTTCATCCCGCGGCAGATCACCAATCTCATCGACGGTATCCGCCCCCGCCTCTACGGCGCGGGTCACCAGGTGCGCGACTGGATCCACGTGGACGATCACAACAGCGCGGTCTGGGAAATCCTGGAGCGCGGGCGTATCGGCCAGACCTATCTGATCGGCGCGGACGGCGAGCGGGACAACAAGTCCGTGGTGGAGCTGATTCTGGAGGCATTCGGCCGTGCCCCAGACGATTTCGATCACGTCACCGACCGTCCCGGCCACGATCTGCGCTATGCCATCGACGCCTCCCTGCTGCGCACCGAACTCGGCTGGGAGCCGCGGTACCACGATTTCCGCCAGGGCCTGGCGGCCACCATCGACTGGTACCGCGACAACGAATCCTGGTGGCGCCCACAGAAGGCCGGGACCGAATCCGCCTACGTCGCCGCGGGTGAAAAGGTCATCTAGCCGCTGAGGACGTCGGACTGGGCCCAGTCCTGCCGATAGTCGGCCCAATCCTGTTGAGTGGCCGCGAAATCCACGTAGAGCGCGACCCCGAACGTCCGGCGGTCGCGCGCGGTGCGGCCCAGCCCCAGGCGCACGCCGCGCAGCGCGGCGGCGACGGTTTCGGCCGCACCGTGATGGGCCGCGTTCTCGGCCCGGAAAGCGGGCAGTCCCATGAGCAGATCCGTGCCGGGCGGCGTGACCTGCAGGGCCAGACCGGTCTGCTGCGCGACATATCCGCCGTACAGTGCGCGGGTCGGCATGGCGGTGTCATAGGACATCACGGCGATTTGATCCACGCGCCGGGCCACCTCCGCGAAATAGGCTTGCGACCACCATTTCCCGTGATCGAACAAGGCCACGCCGAGCGAATGCAATCCGGGTAGCGGATCGATAACCGGAGCGGAGACCGACAGCAGCGCGTGCCGGGCCGAAGTGACGGCGTGGACCCGATCCAGGATGGTGATGTAGCCGCCCGATCCCGAGCGCACCGGTTCGAAATCGAAGTGAATACCGTCGAATCCGAGATCGAGTACCTGCGACGATGTCGTGACGACATGATCGCGAGTCCCCGGATCATCGGTATTCAGACCGTCGAATTCGGGAGTGAGCACATCTCCGAGCCACGCTTGTACACGAATTCCGGGCAGCGTCCGATGCACGGCCTCGAGGAACCAGCGGGCCTGTGGATAGAGCTGGGGAGACAGCGTGCCGTCATTGTCGAGCGGCCCGGTGTGCACGTAGAGATCCTTGATTCCGGTCCCGGCCAGCAGCATTCCCAGCTGGGCGATATCGGCGTCGGATTTACGGCCGTCGACCCAGGCGTGCCCCAGCCAGACGGCGTCGTGGCCGCGGGTGCGGGCATCGCCCCGCAGGGTGCCGGCGTCCTGCAGGCGCAGGAACACTGCGGCCGCCGCAACGGGAGTCAGCAGGATGGCGACAATGATTAGCAACACCATGGCAATTCGCCGCGCCCGTGACCATCGACGCCATCGGACTCCCCAGCGGGTCATCCCCAGACGATAGTCGAATACTTGATCACCGCAGCGATGAGCGCCACCGAGGTGGCCGCCACCACCGTGATCGCCGCGCCGCGCACCGGGACCCGGCCCGCGGCGCCGGTGAGCCGCAGCGGCATCCAGCGCAGCACCACCGCCAGGCCCAGTACCGCGAGTGGCACGAAGTAGCGGCCCTGCACTCCGTCGATGATGAAGTAGCCGACCGGCGTGAAGGACATGTACAGCGTCACGTAGATCATGGCCACGCTGGCCGCGATGGTCAGCAGCACCAGCCAGGTGCGCGTGCGGTCCGCGCCGCGCGCCGGGAAGCGCTCGGCCGCACCGATGCTCATGGTGAAGGCCAGCAGGCTCGCCAGGATGGTGAGCGCGGGTACCTCGACGTAGGAGAAGCCGAGCTCGCCGAAGAACTGGGTGAACCAGTGCTGGTCGCGGCGGGCGATGCTGTCGCCGAATATCCGCAGGAAGTGCAACGGGTCGGTGAGGATGCCGTGCAGCTGGTCGCCCGGACGCACGGTGCCCCACTGCTTCTCGGGCCGCATCAGGCTCATGCCGTCACCGGTCGGGGCGGCGATCTTCATCCACACCGCGAACGAGATCGCGCCGACGCCCGCGGCCGCCCACGGCAGCACCCGCTGCCACACGGCGATCCGCTCGGTGCCGCCGAAGCCGAAGCGGCGCACCGGGATCAGCACGGTGAGCATGGCGATCAGGACGTAGGTCGGCTTGCACACCGGCAGCAGCACGGTGGTGGCCAGCGCGGCCACCGTCTCCGGCCGGGTCAGTCGCTCACCGAGGAACAGGCCCTTCACCACCAGCGCCGACACCAGCAGCGCCAGCGCATTGGTGACGGTGTCCGCGGTGACGGTCCCGGCCTGGAACAGCGCGATGGGCAGCACCGCGACGGTGAAGGCCAGCCACTGCACGCGGTGGCCGCGCAGCACGCGCAGCGCGAAACCGACGATCACCAGGTAGGCGATCAGCCCGGCCCAGCGGGTGGCCAGCACCATGCCGCCGACACTGAGGTCGAAGGTCTCGGCGATGCGGATACCCGCGGCGGGCGGCAGATACGGAACCGGGGAGTAGGCCGCGGTATTGGTGAACCACACCTGCTTGGTCTGATCGGAGACCGCGGCCCCGCCCAGCTGGTCGTAGACGTGCGGATCCTCGACCATGGGCTCCGGCTCATCCGGGTTGTCCTGATAGTCGTTGAAGGCGTAGCTCATCAGCGCGTCGATGCTGACCGGCACGTCGCCGCCCCACGCCGGGCCGCGATCGTCGTGGATCTTCTCGGGCAGGAAGCCGCCGTGCGCGACCTGGTAGGCCCGGCCGAACTGGGTGATCTCGTCATGGCCCCAGAACGGAGGCGTCAGCACCGACCACACCGCACCGAAGATGCCGGCGATCAGCACGAAAACCACGGCGGCCGAACCGAACCGCCGCTCGATGCCGATCACCGCACGCCGCAGCCCGGCCGTCTTCGGCGCGGGAGCGGCCGGGGCCGATGCCGGGGCTGGGATGGTCGTGCTGTCGTTCACTTCGGTTACCACGGTGTCCGATTCTGCTTTGCCGTCGGGATTCTGCCCGGCAAGCCGCACCGTCATCGCAGCGAACCGCCCGGCCGGGCATCGGGGCCGGTCTCGCCGACCGCCGAATAACGCAGGTACATCAGGCGGGCGGCCTCGTGCCGGGAGCGGCGGATGCCGTCCAGGATCAGGCCGGCGGTCCAGGCCAGGCTGCCGAGCAGCAGCAGCGTGAAGCCCAGGAACAGCGTCGGGAACCGCGGGACCTGGTGAATCTCATAGAACTCGATCACGATCGGCGTGATGAGGATGACCGAGACGATCCAGGCCAGCGTGCCGAACAGGCCGTAGAAGGCGACCGGCCGCTCGTGCCGGGCCAGGCCGATGATCAGGCGCAGGATCTTGAAGCCGTCGCTGTAGGTGCGCAGCTTGGACTCGCTGCCCGCCGGCCGATCACGGAATCCGACCGGAACCGCCGTCTGCGGGACCCTCAGGTGCTGCGAGTGCACGGTCAGCTCGGTCTCGATCTCGAACTCCCGCGACACCGCCGGGAACGACTTCACGAATCGGCGCGAGAAGACCCGGTAGCCGCTGAGCATGTCCTCGACGTTCTCGCCGAAGACCTTGCCCACCACGCCATTGAGGATCTTGTTGCCGGTCTCGTGCCCGGCCCGGTACGCCGAACCGGCCTCGACCTCGCGGCGCACGCCCAGCACGTGGTCGTACGGGCCCGCCAGCAGGGTGCGGATCATCTCGGGGGCCGCGGCGGCGTCGTAGGTGTCGTCGCCGTCGACCATCAGGTACACATCGGCCTCGATGTCGGCGAAGGCCCGCCGCACCACATTGCCCTTGCCCTTGCGGTTCTCGGTCCGCACGATCGCCCCGGCCGCGCGCGCCTTGTCGGCGGTGGCGTCCGTGCTCAGGTTGTCGTAGACGTAGACGACTATGCCCGGGACGGCGGCCTTGAGGTCGGTGACGACCTTCGCGACGGCGGCCTCTTCGTTGTGGCACGGCACAATGGCGGCAATACGAAGCTCGGTGGAGTCCACCCGGTCAATCCTCTGATCGGAGGCGAATATGAACACCGGGAGGGTACCCGACCTTCACAGGCATAGGGGTGCGGCGGGTTGCGGTACCGTCGGCCGGTGCCTGCGAACGAGTCCACGGCGGTGGATGAACCCACCCCGAATGCTTCTCTGACCGGCAAGGTCCGGGCCCTGCTGCAGCGGGGCGGGGCATTTCTGGTGGTCGGCGCGATCGGCTTCGTGGTCGATGCGGGCACCTACAACCTGCTGGTCTTCGTCGGCGGCGAGGGCCCGCTGTTCCACGCCCCGCTGGTCGCCAAGATCATCTCCATCGGGGTGGCCACGGTGGTCACCTATTTCGGCAACAAGTGGTGGACCTACTCCGACCATCGGGGCGATACCGGGGCGCGGCACATCCTCGTCTACGCGCTGCTGAATGTGTTGGCCATCGGCCTGCAGCTGGGGTGTCTCGGATTTTCACGCTACGTTCTCGGACTGGACAGTCCGTTGGCGGACAACGTTTCCGGGACACTCATCGGCCAGGCGGTGGCCATGGGTTTCCGATTCTGGGCCTATGGGAAATTCGTCTTCACCGGAACACGCGAGGACGCCCGTTAGCGCGGGTTCGCGCTGCCGCGGCGAATAGCGATTGATATTCTCGCCCCGCCGAGCAAGACAGTGACAGTGGCGGTGCGACCACGTCGGATGAGCCGGTGTCTTAAGTATTCAAAGGATGTCGAGGGATTCATGGATGCGTCGGCTGGGCAGGCCGTGACCGAAACCGAGGACCGGGAGAACGCTGAGGAGGCTCCCACCACCCTGCGCGCGGAACACACCGCGCCGGAGCGACTGGTGCTGGCCCGCGGCATCTTCTGCGGACCCGCGCCGAAGATCAGCGACGACCTGTATGCGGTGGCCAAGGGCAAGGTCACCCGCGAGCGGCAGATGCTACGCCTGGAAAAGGGTGCGTCGGTCAACACCAACACCTACTTCGGGCGCTTCGCCGCCGCCTACTGGCAGCGCTGGACCAAGGTCACCGAGGTCGAGGTGGGCATGACCCTCGAGGCGACCGGCAAGGTACGGATCCGGCTGGCCGCCTCCGATATCGCCGGGCACCGCCGGGTGGTCGACACCGCCGTGGTCAAGGAGACCGGACGGGTGGTGCTGCGCGCACCGCTGGACATGTACATCGACGGCGGCGCGCTGTGGCTGGAGATCGAGGCCCTCGGCAGTGAGGCCGTGATCACCGATCTGGAGTGGACCGCGGCCGCGCCCGAGCAGGTGCGCCCGGTGGCCATCGCCATCTGCACCTTCAACCGCGCCGCGGACTGCGCCGATACCGTTGCGGCCCTGGCCTCCGACCCGACCGTGCTGTCGCTCATCGACGCCGTCTACGTGGTCGACCAGGGCACCGACCTGGTGCAGGACCAGACGCTGTTCACCGAGACCCGGCCGAAGTTCGGCGACAAGCTGCGCTACATCCGGCAGCCGAATCTCGGTGGCGCGGGCGGCTTCACACGCGGCCTCTACGAGGTGTCGGGCGCCAACGAGCACGCCGACGTCATCCTCATGGACGACGACATCCTGTGCGAGCCGGAAACGGTGCTGCGACTCAACGCCTTCGCCAACCTGACCGTGGAACCCACCCTGGTGGGTGCGCAGATGCTGTTCCTGTTCAACCCCGACTACCTGAATGTCGGTGCGGAGGAGACGAATCTGGGCAAGCTGCGCCACGGCCAGAAGGTGGCCAAGGCGCTGCGCAACACCAGCATGCTCAAGAAGCACCAGGAACGCCGCGTGGACGCCGGCTACCAGGCCTGGTGGACCTGCCTGATCCCGGCCGAGGTGGTCAAGAAGATCGGGCTGCCGGTGCCGATCTTCTTCCAGTGGGACGACGTGGAATACGGCCTGCGCGCGCGGGAGAACGGTTTCGTCACCGTCACCCTGCCCAACGCCGCGGTGTGGCACGCCGACTTCTACTGGAAGGACTTCGACGACTGGGCGCGCTACTTCTCCTCGCGCAACTCGCTCATCGTCTCCTCGCTGCACCACGACCTGGACGGGAAATTCATTACCCGCCAGCTGCTCCGGGAGATCGGTGAGTACCTGGTCGGCATGCAGTACGGCCTGGCGCACACCACCCTGCAGGGCATCGAGGACTACCTGCGGGGTCCGGAGATCCTGCGCGACGGCGGTATCGAGGCGCTGGCCAAGGCCCGCGGCTCGCGCTCGGACTACCCGGAGACGGTCAAGCATCCGGCCGCCACCTCCCCGGTCCCGAACGCGCACCTGCACGTTCGCCGCGCCGGCGGCGAGCCGAGCCACCCGCTGCTGGTGCTCTACAAGCGCGCCCTCAACCAGTGGACCGGCCGCGTCATCCCCGGCCCGGTCGCGGTCACCCGCGAGGACGCGCACTGGTGGCACGTCGGCCTGTTCAACCACGTGGTCGTCACCGACGCCTCCCAGTCCGGCGTCCGGGTCCGCGTGCGCGACAAGGAAACCGCCCGCCGCCTGCTGCTCCGCACCGTCCGCGTGCTCCGGCAGCTCCGCAAGGACCTCCCCGACCTGCAGCGCCGCTGGCGAGCCGCCATGCCGGAACTCACCAGCCGCGAGAACTGGGAACGCCTCTACGGAATCGACTAGCGGCCAGGATATTCGCCTGAACGTGGCCCGGGACCCCGCGTCCCGGGCCATGTTTCGTCTCAGCGCCGACCGGGCTGCTCCGGACCGCCATCCTCGGTGGCAGCCCAGCCGATCACCACCCGATGCTGGACGAGCTGCCCCGCGAAGGCCGGATTCACCGGATCCACCAGCAGCGGCACCACATCCACCGCCGCCGCCTCGGGCGGCTGCGACATATCGGTGAACCACGGCCGCGAGGCCTCGGCCGCCACACTCTCGTCATCGCCGACATCCAGCACCAGCGGCGCCGCACCGGGAATCCCTGCCGCCGCCTCCGCGACCCGCTCGGCGTTGCGTCCGGTGACATAGATGGTGGATCAGGCTTCGAGCCGCTCGGCCAGCAGAGCCGCGACGGCCCGCCCCAGCCCTTGGTTCGCACCTGTTACGAGGGCAATGCTCATGTGTCCGGTCAACCACGCACGATCGCACGTATTCCCTTGTGCGCCAGCCGGACTCGGCTGAGCGAGCTCAGCCGAGGCAGCCGATCGAGGTCAGAGGAACAGGTCGGTGGTGAGCGGGCCGTCGCCGGGCACCACCCGGTACTTGTCGAGATCCGTGATCCCGTGCGAGGCAAGGACCTCGTCGTCGATGAAGAAGTTGCCGGTGGTGTCCTTGGCCGGCGAGGTGAGTACCAGGTAGGCGGCGTCGGCGTAGATGTCCGGCGTGCGGGAGGTGGCGACCATCTCCTCGCCGCCGAGCAGGTTCTTCACCGCCGCGGTGGCAATGGTGGTGCGCGGCCACAGCGAGTTCACGCCGATCCCGTACTTGCGCAGTTCCTCGCTCAAACCCAGTGTGGTGAGCGACATTCCGTACTTGGCGATGGTGTAGCCCAGCGCCGTGCCCGCCCACTTCGGATCCAGGTTCAGCGGCGGCGACAGGGTGAGGATG
The DNA here is from genome assembly GCF_042755705.1 of Nocardia sp. NPDC059154. Classification (NCBI taxonomy): domain Bacteria; kingdom Bacillati; phylum Actinomycetota; class Actinomycetes; order Mycobacteriales; family Nocardiaceae; genus Nocardia; species Nocardia sp. NPDC059154. The sequence goes on along the minus strand of NZ_JBHZCS010000059.1, from coordinate 46,308 downwards.
TGCGGATTGCGACCGGCCTCGGCGGATTCCCGCAGCGCCGGGATGCTGAGCTTGGACAGCAGGAAACTGCCGCGGCAGTTGATGTCCTGCATGAGGTCGTACTTCTTCATCGGCAGGGACTCGGTGGGGGACAGATCGATGGCCGAGGCATTGTTCACCACCATGTCGATGCCGCCGAAGCGCTCGACGGTCTGCTGGACCGCGTCCGCCACCGCCTCGTCGTCGCGCACATCGCCGAGGTACTTCAGCACGGTGCCGCCCGCCTGCTCCAGCTCGGCCGCCGCGGTATGGATGGTGCCGGGCAATTTCGGATGTGGCGCATCGGTTTTCGCGATGATGGTGATGTTCGCGCCGTCGGCCGCCGCCCGCTTGGCGATCTCCAGCCCGATGCCGCGACTCCCGCCCGACATGATCATGGTCCGGCCCGCCAGCTGCTTCGATGCGTCGGTCATAGTCCGCTCCCGTCTGCTGTGTGTCGCCCCGGGTTCGATCATCCGCGTCTCGGAGGCCGAGTGGGGCGGAAATTCTCCCAACTCGAACAGTAGGTGAGAAATAACCTATATGCAACAAGGTGCATATAGGTAGCGCTGGCACCACCTCCGCCGCGGTACCGGGCGCGACCTCGATCCGGGGTGCGCGGGGCATGGGCCGCCGGCCCCCGCGTTCCTAGGCTCGAACAGGCCGGAGAACCCGGCCTGAACAGGAGGAATGCCTTCCATGAGCGCATTGCGGCGGCCGCGCGGCCGAGTCGTGCTGGCCGGTTTCGGAGTGCTGGCGGTACTCGCGGCCCAGGCGTGCGGCACCGAATCCGGAAGTGGTGAGCCGGCGCGCAAGGAGCTGTACCGCACCGTCACGCAGGCCCTCGACACCGTGATCCGCAGCGGCTTCCCGGGCGCCCAGGTCGTCATCGACGGCCCCGACGGCCATCACGTCCTCACCGCCGGCGCCGGCGACCTGGAGACCGGCGCACCCATCCCCGACAATGCCCGGGTCCGGATCGGCAGCAATACCAAGACCTTCGTCGCCACCGTGGTGCTGCAACTGGCCGGCGAGGGCAAGGTCGAACTGGACGCCCCGATCGAGCGCTACCTGCCGGGCGTGGTGCGGGGCAATGGCAATGACGGCAACCGCGTCACGGTCCGTCAGCTGCTGCAGCACACCAGCGGCCTGCCCGACTACCTGGCGGGTGGCCGACCCGACCCGACCCCCGTGCCCGGCTCCCTGCAGCTGACGGCCGACACCGAGGGAATCCGCTGGGGCCATTACGAACCCGCGGACCTGGTGCGCATCGCCATGTCGATGCCGCCGCGCTTCGAGCCCGGCGCGCGCTCGGTCTACACCAACACCAACTACATCGTGCTGGGCATGCTGATCGAAAAGGTCACCGGTCGCCCGGCGGCCGCCGAGATCGGCAGCCGCATCCTGGAACCGCTGGGTCTGCGCGACACCTACTTCCCGGACGCGCGGGAGACCGGCATCCGGGGCCCGCATTCGCGGGGGTATCAGGAAACCGACGGCAAGCGTATCGATTTCACCGATCTGGACCCGTCCTGGGCCGACACCGCGGGCGCGATGGTCGCCACCCCCGCCGACCTGAACCGATTCTTCACCGCCCTGCTCGCCGGGAAACTGCTGCCCGCGGCCCTCTTGGACGAGATGAAACAGACCGTCCCCTGGGACCGTGGCGAACCCGGGTCCGGCTACGGACTCGGCCTGATCCACCACCCGGTCTCCTGCGGCAAGCAGGTGTGGGGTCACGGCGGCAGCATTCCCGGCTTCGGCACCCGCAATGGCGTGGCCTCCGACGGCACCGCCGTCGTGGTGACCGTCAATCAGCTCGCGGCCGATGATGCCGGCTCCGACGCGGTGTCGAAGCTGTTCGATGCCGCCATCTGCGATCGCGCCACCGCGGCCGAGCCCTTGGACAGCTACTACCACCAGACGCTCACCTGGAAGTCCTGCGATGCGCCGGGCCTGGACGAGATGGGCGCGCAGTGTGCCGATGTCACCGTGCCGCTGAATTATGCCGAGCCGCAAGGCCGCACGATCACCGTCGCCATCTCGCGCATCCCCGCCACCGATCCGGCCCAGCGGCGCGGTGTCATATTGTCCAACCCGGGCGGTCCCGGCGGCGCGGGCCTGGACTACTTCGTGGAGACGAGCAAGGCCATGACTCCCGAGGTCCGCGCCCGCTACGACCTGATCGGGATGGACCCGCGCGGTGTCGGCCGCTCCTCGGCGGTGAACTGCCACTGGCCGCACGGTTTCGGCCTGCAGTTCGCCGGTATCGATGCCGAGGGGTTCGCCGAATCCGTCGCCGACCAAGCCGATCTGGCGGCGCGCTGCGCCACGGCGGAAGGAGATCGCCTGCCGCACTTCACGACTCGCAATACCGCTCGGGACATGGACGTGATTCGTACGGTGCTCGGCGAAACCAAGATCAGCTATGTGGGCACCTCCTACGGCACCTACCTGGGTGCGGTGTACATGCAGATGTTCCCGGATCGTTCCGACCGAATGGTGCTGGACGGCAGCGTGGACCCGGACCGCTACGGTGCGGTCGGCATGGTGCAGGACATGGGCTCGCCCAACGAGGCCGCACTGGATGCCTGGGCGGCCTGGACCGCGCAGCGCGACGACGAATATCACCTCGGCACCACCGGCGCGGCCGTGCGTGGCCTGGTCGAGCGGCTGATCGAACACGCTGCCGCCCAGCCGATCCGGATCGGCGACTACGACGTCGACGCGCATTCCCTGCCATTGGTGCTGTACATCGCCTTCAATTCACCGCACGACTACGGTCTTGCCGCGCAGCAGATCCGGGAGCTGGCCGACGCCGCCGACGGGAAACCGGTGCGGCCGGACGAGGATCTGGCGGGCAAGCTGGCCATGATGCTGCGCGCGCAGCCGCGCGATATGTCACCCCAGATGGCCATCCTCTGCGGAGATGTCGGCGCACCCCGCGACCCCGACTGGTACCGGCGCAATATCGAAGCCTCCCGCGCCACCCAGCCGGTCTTCGGCGCGATGGCGAACAACATCACGCCGTGCGCGTTCTGGGCCCCGCCCGCCGAATCCCCCACCGCGCTCGGCAATTCGGTGCCGAATCTGATCATTCAGGCCACCGGCGACACCCGCACCAACTACGGCGGTGCGCTCGCCATGCACCGGGCGCTCACCGGCTCTCGCATGGTCACGTTGCAGGACGTCGCCATCCACTCGATCCTCGGCCGCTACCCGAATTCCTGCGTGTACGACGCCGTGAACGCCTATCTGGCCGAAGGCACCCTGCCCGCCGCCGACCTCACCTGTCGCGACGAGTGATCATCCGGCATTCAGGTAGGTGAGCACGGCCAGCACCCGCCGGTGGCCCACCTCGTCGGCGAACAGCCCCAGCTTGGCGAAGATGCTCCGAATGTGTTTGAGCACAGCACCTTCGGTGACCACGAGGCGCTCGGCAATGGTCGCATTGTCGAGCCCCTCGGCCATGAGTGCCAGCACCTCGCGTTCCCGCGGGGTCAGCGCGGCCAGTGGATCGTCGGTCTTGCGCCGCACCAGCAGCTGCGAGATCACTTCCGGATCCATGGCGGTCCCACCCTCGGCGACCCGCCGCAGCGAGTCCAGGAACCGATCCACCTTCCCGACCCGCTCCTTGAGCAGGTATCCGATCCCGCCCGCCCCATCGCCGAGCAGTTCGGCGGCATAGCTGTCCTCGACCCAGGCCGAGAGCACCAGCACCGGCAGGCCTGGGTGAATCTCGCGGGCCCGCACCGCGGCTCGCAATCCGTCATCGGTGAAGGTGGGCGGCAGCCGCACATCCACGACCACGGCATCGGGCCGATCGGCGGTCACCACCGCGAGAAAATCGTCCGCATTGTCGACCGCGGCGACCACCTCGATCCCCGCCGTCTGCAACAGCAGCGCCAGCCCCTCCCGCAGCAGGGCATCATCCTCGGCGATCACGACCCGCACGGCAGCTCCACCCGCACCACAGTAGGACCGCCCGCCGGACTGCTGAGCAGCATCCGCCCGTCCAGCGCCTCGGCCCGCCGCCGGATCCCGGCCAGCCCGCCGCCCTCGGTCTCCCGCGCCCCACCGACCCCGTCGTCCAGGACCTCGACGGCCAGCAGCCCGGCATCGCCTCCGAGGGTAACCCGAAGATGTTCGGCCCCGGAATGTTTGGTCGCATTGGTGATCGTCTCGGAGATGACGAAATACGCGGCCGCCTCGACGGCCGCGGGCCACCGTGGTCCCGATCTGCTCGAATTCGCTACCTCGGTCGTACCCGCGCGCAGCGTGACAGTACCGCCGAGAGCGAGTTCGACGGGAATCGGGGAGCGCGCGGCCAGCGCCGAAATCGCGCTCGCCAGACCACGATCCGCGAGCACCGGCGGATACACCGTCCGCACCACGTCTCGGAGTTCGGCCAACGCGGCCTCGGCGGTGTCCTGCGCCTTGCGTACCAGGTCGGACGATGCGGCCGGATCCCGTTCGCGCAGTTGGTCGGCCAGCCCGAGCTGCATGATGACCGCCGCGATCCGCGCCTGCGCGCCATCGTGCAGATCGCGTTCGATGCGCCGCAGTTCCGCCCCGTGCGCGTCGAGCGCGGCGGCCCGGGTGGCGGTCAGCTCCGCCACCCGCACCGCGAGCTCGGTGCCCGGCGCCGGACCGAGCAGCGTCCGTGCCAGCAGCGCCTGCCAGCGGGCCACCGTGGGCAGCCGGAGCACCAGGGCCGCCAGGGGGATCGCGATGAGGGCGCTGAGCCCGGCCAGCGGCCAGGAATCGACCACGAAGCCGAAGCTGTCGACGGTGCCCGGCGGCACGAGCTGCCAATACACCGGAATCGCCAGCTGATTCAGCACACCCCACGGCAGTCCGATCGAGAACAACGCCACCACCATGCCGGGTACCCCGTGCACGCACAGCCATGCGATATCCCGGCCGTTCGCCGGATCCCGGAAGGCGCCGGCCAGCCGTTGCCGCAGCCCGCCGGTCATCGGCCGGTAGGTCACCACGATCGGCGCGCCCAGCCGCTTGCCCGCCCGCCGCCGTTCGAACTCGGTCAGCGGGCGGATCAGCCGCAGGTATTCGGGAATCGCCGGAATGCCCACTCCGCCGAGGCTGGTGGCCGCCACCACGAGCAAACCGACCGTGGCGAATGTGGCCGCCACGCCGGTAGCGCCGCCGACCAGCAAATAGCCGATGGTCCCCGGCAGCGCCCGCAGCCGACCCGCGACCCACCGCCGCACGGCCACGGGACCGCGCTCCGGGATGGGGTCGGCACTCATGCCACCAAACCTACTGATCCGGTCAGCGCTGCTTGCCGCCGCGCTCCTTGTACATGCGGCGCTGGTCCTTGTTGATCTGCTTCCACACCTTCGCCCGCTCGGCGCGCATGCGCGCGTCGCTGCGGGCGGCCAGCCATTCGTTCTCGCGGCTCAGCTTGCGGTAGCTGTCCAGGCGACGCCGGGGCAGCGCGCCGGATTCGATGGCCGCCAGCACCGCGCACCCCGGCTCGCTCTCGTGCGAGCAGTCGGTGAAACGGCATTGCCCGGACAGGGATTCGATATCGCTGAAGGTCCGCCCGAGCCCCTCGGCGGCATCCCAGAGCCCGACCGACCGCAACCCCGGGGTATCGATGAGGGTGCCGCCGCCGGGCAGTGGCCGCAGTTCGCGGTGCACGGTGGTGTGGCGGCCGCGCTTGTCGCCCTCGCGAACCGCGTTGGTGGCGAAGACTTCCGCGCCGAGCAGCGCGTTGGCGAGGGTGGATTTGCCCGCGCCCGAGGGCCCGATCAATGCGACCGTGCCGGAGAGCAGCGAGGCCAGCACCTCGATGCCGACACCACCGGTGGCGCTGACCGCCACCACGGTGACGCCCGGCGCGGCGGCTCGGACGTCCTCGATCGGAATATCGTGCGCCAGATCGGCTTTGGTGAGCACCACGGTCGGCTGGGCACCGGATTCCCAGGCCAGCGCGAGCAGCCGCTCGATGCGCCCGAGATCGACATCCCCGTCGCCGGCGGTGCACACCAGCACGGTGTCCACATTCGCGGCCAGCACCTGATCGGCCGATTTCGCGCGGGCATCGGGCTGCCCGGACACGGCGGCCCGGACGATGGCGGTGCGGCGTGGCAGCAGGGCCCGCACCGTGCGCCCGGCGTCGATGGCCACCCAGTCGCCGGTGCACAGCCCGCTGACCTCGGAATCCGAGCGGGGGAGCCGGGCCCGCACCACCGCGGCCGTCAGGCGGCTCCGGTAGTCGGCGGTGGGAAGGGGTGCGGCGATATCGCATTCACTGCGATCCATGCGGATCACGCGGGCCGGAATCAGATCGTCACCCAGCAGCGGCCGGTAGTCGGCGGCGAGGGCGGCGTTCCAGCCATAGGGAACGAGCAGGTCGAAATCGACCGAAGCCATGTGTGGAGTCCTTTGACGGGCCGAGCCCGGATCACGGACTCAGCGAGAGGAATTCGAGGTGGATGCGTGCAGGGCGAACACTCGCCCGGGCACGGCAATCCGCACTGCCGTCGTCACGTAACTCCACCTCCCATCTCTCCTCATGCCGTCACCGTGGTGACCGCGCCGAACAAGAACGGGGACAACCTTGTCAGGCTGTCCCCGTCGGCGCAACGTATTTTCCGGTCAGGATTTCGGCTTGTCGAACTGCTCGCGACGGCCCATCCGCTGCAGGCGCAGCCACTCCATCAGCCCGGCCGGATCCTTCTGCTGGACCAGGAAGAACCATCCGAATCGGGCGACCTCCTGCGGCAACAGTTTTCGCATGCCGGGCTGCGCCATCAGGTAGCCGCGGTTGCGGTAGGTGAAGTGCCGCTTGATCGGATCGTCCGGGTACTGGGTGTGCATGCGCCCGCCCAGGATCGGCTTGAACTCGGCCGACCCGTTCGGGTGCAGGTACGCGGTCTGCAGGCAGGTGCCGAACGGCAGCCCCGAGCGCACCAGCCGCCGGTGCACCTCCACCTCGTCGCCGCGCACGAACAGCCGCAGATCCGGCACGCCGATCTTGTCCACGGCCTCGGCCGAGATCAGCGCACCGTTGAACAGCGAGGCGATCCCGGGTAGGAAGTCCTCGTCACCCAGCTCCGACCGCAGCCGCCGCCACACCACACCCCGGCGCAGCGGGAAGGCCAGCCGATCCGGGTCGTCGATATCGGCCACCACCGGCGACACCTCGACCAGCTCGTGCCGCTTGGCGCAATCGAACAGCTTGGCGAGCACGTCCGGTCCCTCGGGGCGGCCGTCGTCATCGGCCAGCCACACCCAGTCCGCGCCCATGGTGAGCGCGTGCAGCATGCCGAGCGCGAACCCGCCCGCGCCGCCCAGATTGTGTTCCGAACCGACGTAGGTGGTTTCCATGGGCTGCTGCTTCACCAGCTCGCCGACCTCGGCCTCATTGCCGTTGTCCACCACGATCAGGTGGTCGATCTGCCGGGTCTGGCTGCCCAGCACCTTCAGCGACTCGGCCAGCTGCTCCCGGCGTTTATGGGTGACCACGATGGCGACGATGCGCGCATCATCGCCGTACACGGGGGTGGACTGTTCACTCATGCGGGATTCCGTTCCGGTTCACGTTCACGTTCCAGATCCCGCAGCACCTGCGCCACGTGATCACCCGCCTCCGGGCCCTCGTAGGCGCGCACGACATCCTCGATGCCGCCCTGCATGCGAATCTGCCCGTGATCGATCCACATCGCGGAATCGCACAGCTGGGCCAGGAATTCATTGGAGTGGCTGGCGAAGACGAGAATGCCCGAGCGCGAGACCAATTCCTGCAGCCGGATCCGGGCCTTCTTCATGAACTCCGCGTCGACCGCGCCGATACCCTCGTCGAGCAGCAGGATCTCCGGATCGATGGAGGTGACCACGCCCATGGCCAGGCGCACGCGCATACCCGTCGAGTAGGTGCGCAGCGGCATCGCCAGATAGTCACCCAATTCGGTGAACTCGGCGATCTCGTCGATCTTGGCGAGCATCTGCTTGCGGGTCTGCCCGAGGAACAGGCCGCGAATGACGATGTTGTCGTAGCCGGAGATCTCCGGGTCCATGCCCACGCCGAGATCGAAGACCGGAGCCACCCGCCCGCGGATGCGCGCGCTGCCGCGGGTCGGTTCGTAGATGCCCGACAGCAGCCGCAGCAGTGTGGATTTGCCCGCGCCATTGTGGCCGACCAGGCCCACGCGATCGCCTTCCTTCAGCGACAGCGTGATGTCCCGCAGCGCCTCGACGACCACCACATCGGATTGATTGCGCCCGATGGCGCCGCCGGCCGAACCGAGCACCGCCTTCTTCAGCGATCGGGATTTGGCGTCGAAGATCGGGAATTCCACCCACGCGTTCTGGGTCTCGATACTCACATGGTCGGTCATTGAGCCTTCACACCCAGTAGGGGACTCGGGAACGGAACTTCTTCATAGCCAGTATCGCGACTATCCAGCCGACGATGGTGATCGACAGCACCACCACCCAGCTGCGTAGGTGGATCGGGTCGCCCAGCAGGGGCGCGCGCACGATCTCCAGATAGTGGAAGGTGGGGACGAGCTCGGCCAGCTTGGCGCGATCGCTCGCGGCGCCCGACAGCGCCGAGGTCTTCCACATGACCGGGGTGAGGACGAACAGCATGAGCGTGGTGCTGCCCAGGATCGGCGCCAGATCGCGGTAGCGGGTGCTGAAGATGCCGAACACGATCGTCACCCAGATGGCGTTGAGGAACAGCAGCAGCAGACCCGGAATCGCGAGCAGGGCCGACCAGTGCAGGTGCCGCCAGATGCTGAAGGCGGCCACCATCACCACGTAGATGATCAGGTTGTGGGCGAAGAACAGGAACTGCCGCCACACCAGGCGGTACACGTGCACGCTCAGTGCCGACGGCAGCTGCTTGATCAGGCCCTCATTGGCGATGAAGACATCCGAGCCCTCGAGAATGCTGGCATTGATCACATTCCAGACGATCAAGCCGACGGTCACATAGGGCAGATAGGAACTCAGCGACTGCCCGAAGAGGGTGGCGTAGAGGACACCCATCGCGGCCGCCTGCAAACCGGTGGCGATGGTGATCCAGAACGGACCCAGCACCGAGCGCCGGTACCGCTGCTTGATGTCCTGCCAGCCCAGCGCCAGCCACAGTTCACGCTGGGAGAATCCGTCGCGGAAATCCTTGAATGCGCGACCGAAGGACTGGGAGTCCGACACGAGCGGCACCGGTTCATTGTCCGGGCGCACGTCGGTCATCGCCGAGTCGGGGGGAGCAGCAGCAGGCACAGCACCCGACCTTATCTAATTGCTATCGCATTGCGCGCAGAACCTGCCGCCGACGCGGACATCTCGGCGGCAGGAGTGCCCACGGCCACGCCGTCAGAGGTACTGGCCGCCGCCCGGATGCTGCTGCCCGCGGGCGTCGCCGTGGCTCATGCCCGGGGGCAGCGCCTGGCGCATCTGCTCGAGCTGGGCGCGCGCGGCCATCTGCTGAGCGAACAGCGCGGTCTGGATGCCGTGGAACAGGCCCTCCAGCCAGCCCACCAGCTGGGCCTGGGCAATACGCAGTTCCGCGTCGGAGGGGACGGTGTCGTCGGTGAAGGGCAGCGCCAGCCGCTCCAGCTCCTCGCGGAGTTCGGGGGCCAGGCCGGTTTCCAGCTCGCGGATGGAGGTGCGGTGGATCTCGCGCAGCCGGGTGCGGGAGGCGTCGTCCAGCGGTGCGTGCCGGACCTCCTCGAGCAGCTGCTTGATCATGGTGCCGATGCGCATGACCTTCGCGGGCTGCTCCACCATGTCGGCGAGCGACTCCTCTTTGTCGTGCGCGTCGCCCGACCCGTCCGAAAGATCCTCACCGACAACCTGTCCGGTGATCTCCAGCGGCTCCCCGCCGATCTGCGCCGCCGCTGGGATGAACAGCGGCTTTCCCTCGGGACCGATCACGACGATGGATTCCGGAACCCCATCCGATTGCGTCATGCCCCCATCCTGCCCAACTTCCCCCGAACCCGCTAAGCGCCACCCCAAGTTCGTAACACGCCGAATAAACGACACGAAGGGACAAGTCGAGATGGTTCGCGGCCGTCTCGATTCTGGACTGCGGCTGGAATAGACCTCCGCCTTGGAGCGGGGGAGCGAAGCGGAGGAGCGGAGGAGGGAAGAATCGAGACCTCGGGGCCGCGAACCCGCCCCGTAGCGAAGCGGAGGGGCAAAACAAGCACAGCCCGTCCAGTTTGTACGGTAGGCGCTGGTCGTCCTGGTCCTTGTAGGTTGCTTCCCTCCCTACCGTTACCTTGTTGTGCCCTCTCCCTTTAGAGTGGCCACCATGACTTACGACGTCGCAAGGGTGCGGGGCCTCATACCGTCCCTGGGCGACGGCTGGATCCACCTCGACCCGCAAGCGGGCATGCTGGTCCCGGATTCGGTATCCCGGGCCGTCTCAACAGGTTTCCGGACCTCCGCCTTCTCGCACAGCAATCGGCACGGCGCCGCCAAGCGCAGCGCCGCGATCCTGGAGGCCGCGCGCGAGGCCGTCGCCGATCTCGTCGGCGGCGATCCGGCGGGCGTGGTGCTCGGACCCGATCGCGCGGTGCTGCTGGCCTGGCTGGCCGAATCGCTGAGCTCCCGGCTGGGTCTGGGCACCGGGATCGTGCTGTCGCGTCTGGATGACGAGGCGAATGTGGCGCCGTGGCTGCGGATAGCGAATCGCTATGGCGCGCATGTGCGCTGGGCGGAAGTGGAGATCGAGACCTGCGAGATGCCGGCCTGGCAGTTCGAGGAGCTCATCGGACCCACCGCCCGGCTGGTGGCGCTGACCGCCGCCTCACCCATCGTCGGCTCCGCGCCCTCGGTGCGGGTGGCCGCGGACCGCGTGCACGAGGTCGGCGGGCTGCTGGTCGCCGACTGCTTCGGCGCCGCGCCCTACGCGCTCCTCGACATCGACGAACTCAATGCCGACGTGATCGCGCTGAGCGCCCCGGCCTGGGGCGGTCCGCAGATCGGCGCGCTGGTCTTCCGCGATCCTGCGTTCCTGGACCGGATCCCGTCCATGTCGCTGAACCCCTATGCCAAGGGCGCGGAACGGCTCGAGGTGGGCGGCCACCAGTACGCCCTGCTGGCCGGCCTCACCACCTCCATCGACTACCTGGCCTCGCTCGACGAGCGCGCCGAGGGCACCCGGCGCGAGCGCCTGGAAATGTCGATCACGTCCCTGCAGGACTATCACGACCATCTCTTCGAGCACCTGATGTCCGTGCTCGACACCATCCCCAACCTGACCGTCATCGGCCGGGCCTCCACCCGCATCCCGACGGTGAGCTTCACCATCTCGGGCATGCAGGCGGAGAAGGTCTCGGCCAAGCTGGCCGATGCCCGCATCGGCACGCTGAGCGGCTCCCACGGCGGCAGCCGCCTGCTCGACGCGCTGGGCGTCAATGACGAAGGCGGCGCCGTGACCATCGGACTCGCGCCCTACACAACGAAATTCGAGATCGACCAGCTGGGCCGCGCGCTGGTGGCGCTGGACACCTAGAGCTCGCGAATCTGCAGGATCACCTTGCCGACCGTCTCGGCGGAGTCCAGCAGGCGGTGGGCCTCGGCGGCGTCGGTGACCGGCACCTCCGCCGACACCACCGGCACGACGGTCCCGTCGGAGATGAGCGGCCACAGGTGGCGGCGCAGCTCGGTGATGATCTCCGACTTCGATCCGCGCCCGGTCTCGGGGCGCCGCCGCAGATTGGTGGCGTGAATCGATCCCCGCTTGCCCAGCAGCGTGCCCAGATTCAATTCCGCGGTGACCCCGCCCTGCATGCCGATCACCACCAGGTGCCCGTCCTCGGCGAGCGCCTCGACATTCCGCTCCAGATACGCCGCGCCCATATTGTCGAGAATGATGTCCGCGCCCGGATATTCACTGTGCAGCGTGGTCACGAAATCGTGCTCGCGGTAATTGATCAGCAGCGTCGCGCCCAATTCCGCGCACCGGTCCAGCTTGTACTGCGAACCCGCCGTGACCGCGACCCGCGCGCCCAGCGCCCGCGCCACCTGGATGGCGTGGGTGCCGATTCCGCTGCCGCCCCCGTGAATCAGCAGCAACTGCCCGCTGTGCAGGCCCGCGGTCATCACCAGGTTGGACCACACCGTGGCCGCCGCCTCCGGCAGCGCCGCCGCCGCGGCCACATCCAGTCCCTCCGGCACGGGCAGCAGCTGGGTCGCGGGCGCGACCACCCGCTCGGCGTAGCCGCCGCCGGACAGCAGCGCGCACACCGGATCGCCGGCCCGCCAATCCCGCACGCCCGGACCGACTTCCGCGACCATCCCGGACACTTCGAGGCCCAGAATCTCGCTGGCTCCCGGCGGCGGCGGATAGAAACCTCGCCGCTGCAGCAGGTCGGCGCGATTCACCCCCGCGGCCACCACATCGATCGCAACCTCGCCCGGTCCGGGCGCGGGCAGGTCGTCCACCTGCGCCCATTTCATGACCTCGGGCCCACCGAAACCGTCGAGCGTCACCGCATACATGAAAACGAGCGTACGGCCGGAGCTCACCGATTACTGTCAGGCCGTCCTCGGCGTGGGCCCAGCATCTTCTCAGCATCGGCCGTCACCGTGGAGTGGAGGGATTCGAAAGGAGATTCCATGATCACCACCCTGGCCGTCCTCGGCGGCATGGTCATCCTGGCGGCTATGGCGATGTCCGGATTCATCGCGACCGATGCGCCGCGTGCTCTGGTCCGTATCCGCAAGCGCTGAACCGGGGCGCTGCGTAAACCCTGATAGCGCGGCACGTCCGGGCCGGAAAGGTTACGCCCGGGGAAAGTAACTTCGACCCCCTCCACGCCGGGGTGGAAGGTACTAGCGTTCCGGGGCATGAGCAGTTTCGTCGATTTCCAGAACGAGATCTATCTCTCCGGCCTCGCGGGCATCGTCCCGGCGCTACCCATGACGGCGGCGGGCCTGGAGGAGAAGGCTCGGGAGGTGCTGGATCCGGCGGCCTTCGCTTATGTGGCGGGCAGTGCGTCCACCGAACGCACCGCGCACGCCAATCTCTCCGCCTTCGAGCGATACCGGCTGCTGCCGCGCGTACTGCGCGGCGCCACCGGGCCCGGGGCGCGCGACCTGTCGGTGGATGTGCTCGGAACCCATTTGGCCGCACCGATTCTCACCGCGCCGATCGGCGTGCTGGGGTTGCTGCACGAGCGCGGCGAGACCCTGGTCGCCGAGGTCACCCGGGAACTGGGCATCGGCATGTGCCTGTCCACCGCGGCCTCCTCCACCATCGAGGAGGTCGGGGCGCGGGCGGGCAACTGGTGGTATCAGCTGTACTGGCCCAACGACATGGAGCTGGCCCGGTCCTTCGTCGAGCGCGCCGAGGAGTCCGGCGCCAAGGCCATCGTCGTCACCGCCGACACTCCCAGCCTGGGCTGGCGGCCGCGCGACCTGCAGCTCGGGCACCTGCCGTTCCTGCAGGGCAAGGGCATTGCCAACTATCTGTCCGATCCGGTCTTCCGCGCCAAGCTCAGCGCCCCGCCGGAGGAGAGCGAGGAGGCGATGCGGGCCGCCGTACTCACCTGGATCGGACTGTTCGGCAACCACGGTCTGCGCCCGGCCGACATCGCGCGGCTGCGGGACTGGACCGAACTGCCCATCGCGGTGAAGGGCGTGCTGCACCCCGACGACGCCCGGCAGGTGGTCGACGCGGGCGCGGACGCGGTGGTGGTGAGCAATCACGGCGGCCGCCAGGTGGACGGGGCGGTCGGTGCGCTGGACGCGCTGCCGACCATCGTGGCCACCGTCGGCGATCGCGCGGATGTGCTGTTCGACTCCGGCATTCGCACTGGCTCCGATGTCATGATCGCGCTCTCGCTGGGCGCCAAGGCCGTCCTCTACGGCCGCCCCTGGGCGTACGGCCTCGGCCTGGCCGGCGCCGACGGCGTGCGCCACGCGCTGCGCTGCCTGCTCGCGGATTTCGATGCGGCCATGGGACTTTCGGGCTGCACCAGCCTGCACGACCTGAGCCGGACCATGATCTCCACCTATCGCGTTTAGGCCTTCCGAGCGGAAGGCATCCTGCTGTGGGAACGCGTTCGTCCGGGCCGCGAGCTGAGGAGGAGCGATCAAACGCCGTCACAACAACGAGCCGGTGGCCGAGTCCGGAGGCCGGGCCGCGGCCGAACCGCGGTGGCTCACCCCGGACCAGCAGCGCGCCTGGCGGGCCTACATGGACGGCAGCCAGCGGCTCATGGCCGACCTCAACCGGCAGCTGCAACGCGACTGCGACCTGTCCTTCGCCGACTACCGCATCCTGGTGAAGCTGTCCGAGGCGCCCGGCCGCTCGCTGCGCATGAGTGACCTCGCCGACGGCGTGCTCTCCTCCCGCAGCCGGCTCACCCACCAGATCCGCCGCATGGAGGCGCAGCAAATGGTCCGCCGCATCGCCTGCGAGGACGACGGCCGCGGCGTGCTGGCCCAGCTCACCGAGGAGGGCCTGCGGCGCCTGCGGGCCGCCGCTCCCGGCCATGTCGCCGCGGTGCGCCGCTTCTTCGTGGACCTGCTCACCCCGCAGCAGCTGGCCGCCGTGGCCGCCGCCCTGGACCTGGTCAACCTGGCCGCCGACCACCGCGCCGGCGCCCGCGCGACAGCCGATCTCGACTGACCGGTCCACCCGAATCGGAAGTGGGAGGCAGACCGCACACGCCATCAGTTAGGATCGATCGCCTGGAAGCGTGGCAGAGCGGCCGAATGCACTCGCCTTGAAAGCGAGCGTCGTGAAAGCGACCGGGGGTTCAAATCCCTCCGCTTCCGCTGAGAACCCGCAGGTGGATAAGGTCTTTCGAGCCTGATAACGCCTGCGTGGTCAACGTCGTCGACGGATGAGGGTGGGTGTCGGCCCGGGTATCACGGCCTACACCCCCGGCATGCAGGACGCCTTCGACGCCGATCACATCGCCGCCATCGACAACACCACGCGAAAGCTGGTGGCGGACTGCCGAATCTGGTTTCCCTCGTGGGGAACGCGAGCTCGCCGCGGAGTGCCGGTTCCCGGCGAATGTGGACCGACGTTGTCTGCTGAACGCTGACCGACGGTTTCTGGTAAATGTGGCGGGGTGGCCAGCCGTCGCATCGCGAGTCGCTTGTTCGGTGCCTTCGCGAGCGCTGCCCTACTGGCCGGCGCGGCGACCGTCGACGCCCCACTCGCCGTGACCGATCCACCCGTGGAGACCGGCTCCAATGAGGAGTCCGCGCCGGGCCTCGATCCGGTCCACCCCGCGCAGGCTCGCATCGAACGGGTCGAGACCGTGGCCGGGAACCTGCTCGCCGTCTTCGTCGCCTCCCCGGCCATGGGCCGCACCGTCGAGGTGCAGGTGCTGCTCCCCGCGCACCGTGACAGCCCCCGTCCGACCGTCTACATGCTCGACGGACGCAGCGCCGCACCCGATGTCAACAACTGGACCGCCCGCGGCGGCGCGCTGCCCTTCTTCGCCGACAAGAACGTGAATGTGGTCTTCACCCTCGGCGGCCCCGCCAGCTACTACACCGACTGGCAGCGCAGCGATCCCAAGCTCGGCACCAATCGCTGGGAGACCTTCCTGACCCGCGAGCTGCCGCCGCTCATCGACACCCGCTTCGGCGGGGACGGCATGAACGGCCTGGAGGGCGTCTCCATGGGCGCGGAGGCGGCCATGATGCTGGCCACCCGCAACCCGGGCCTGTATCGCGCGGTGGCGGCGCACAGCGGTTGCTACGCAATGAGTTCCGACTTCGGGCAGGCGCAGGCCCGGGCCGTGGTCGGGACGTTCGGCGGGGATCCGGACAATATGTTCGGCCCGTCCGGCGATCCCCAGTGGGCCGACCACGACGTGCTGGCCCGAGCGGAAGCCTTGCGCGGCAAGGCGATCTACCTGTCGTCCGGTAGCGGGCTGCCCGGGGAGCACGACACCCCGGGCAATCCGGACCTGCGCAATGCCGTGCTGTTCGGCGGGCCCATCGAGGCGGGCGCCGACATGTGCACCCGCCAATTGGCCGACCGGCTGGCGCAATTGGAGATCCCGGCCACGGTCGACCGCCGGCCCACCGGAACGCACTCCTGGCCCTACTGGGCCGACGAACTGCCCCGCTCCTGGCCGACCATGGCCGCGGGACTGGGCATCGGGTAGCGGGCCGTTCAGCCGACGAAACGGGCGACGATCTCCGGATCTGTGGCGAAGCGCAGGAAGG
This sequence comes from Nocardia sp. NPDC059154, assembly GCF_042755705.1. Lineage (NCBI taxonomy): Bacteria > Bacillati > Actinomycetota > Actinomycetes > Mycobacteriales > Nocardiaceae > Nocardia > Nocardia sp. NPDC059154. The sequence goes on along the minus strand of NZ_JBHZCS010000059.1, from coordinate 30,105 downwards.
CGTCGTTCTCGTGCGGGTCGCCCGCGGTGATGCGGACGCCGTCGGCGCCGTAGGGCCGGATGATGACCCCCGCCTCGGTGCTCGCCGCGCCGTACTCGGCACTGCGGTCGCCCAGCGGCAGCCAGACGAAGTTGGAGTGGCTCACCGGCACCCGGTAGCCCGCCGTAAGCAGCGCCTCCCGCATGCGATCGCGTTCGGCCACAACGGCATCGGTGCGCTCCAGCAGTTCGTGCCGCGCCTCCAGCGAGGCGATGGCCGCCGCCTGCGCCACCCGGCTCACGCTGAACGGGATGTGCACCTTCATGAGCGCGGTGATCACCTCGGGCGCGCCGACCGCGTACCCGACCCGCAGGCCCGCCAGGCCGTACGCCTTCGAAAACGTGCGCAGCACCAGCACATTCGGCCGGGTCCGGCCCAGCTCGACGCCATCGGGGAAGTCCTCGGCGGGCATCCGCAGGTACTCGAAGTACGCCTCGTCCAGCACCACCAGCACGTCGGCGGGCACCCGGTCGAGGAACTCGACGATCTCCGCCTTGCCGCGGGCGGTGCCGGTCGGGTTGTTCGGGTTGCAGACGAAGACCACCCGGGTGTTCGGGGTGATGGCCGCCGCCAAAGCGTCCAGATCATGGGTGAATTCGCCGTCCAGCGGCACCTGCACCGCCTTGGCGCCCGCCACCTGGGCGACGATCGGGTACGCCTCGAACGAGCGCCACGCGAACAGCACCTCGTCCTCGGGATGGCGGCAGGTGATCTGCACCAGCTCCTGGCACAGCGCCACGCTGCCGCAGCCGGCCGCCACGTTCTCGAGCTCCACACCCAGGAAATCCGCGAGGGCGCCACGCAATTCGATGGCGTGGTTGTCCGGGTACCGGTTCGACAGCTCGACCGCCTCGGCAATGGCCTTGGTCACCGACGGCAGCGGCGGGAAGGTGGTCTCGTTGCTGGCCAGCTTCACCGCGCCGGGGTGCGTCTTGCCGGCGACGTACGCCGGGATGGCATCAAGGTCCGGGCGAATGTGCGCGCTCACCCCTCCACCCTATGTCCCGGTCGCTCGCGGCCGCTCCGGGGTGCCGACTGGTCTGCCCGATCGGGAGTCGCGTGGGACCGAATGGGACTCGGCCGGAATATCTCCGGGATATCGGACCCTGGGAAAGATTTATCTCGTTTTTACCTAGCGCAACTACAGTGGCCCTATGTCGGGCATCTATCGAGATCTCGCCCCTGTGCACGACACGACCACGGTTCCGCTCACTGTGCTAGAACCCGAGGGGCATGCGCGCGGCGGCATCGTGGTGTTGCACGAATCACGTGAATTCACCGAGCCATTGCTGGAACTCATGCGTGCGCTCGCCGCCGACGGGTGGACCGTCCTGGCCCCCGACCTCTTCCACCGCCCCGCCAACGGCAGCACCCACCCGATCTTCGGCGAGGACCTGTTCGCCGCCTTCGACGCCTGCTTCGAGTGGCTCACCGGACACGGCGTCTTCCAGGACTGCATCGGCGTGCTCGGCTTCGACTCGGCCGGCACCGCCGCCGCCCTGGTCGCCACCAATCGCCGCATCGGCGCGGCCGTGAGCGTCGCGGCGCCCGGCATCGAAACCCCGCTCACCCCGCAGGCCGTCGCGCTGCTCACCGCCGCCCCCGCCTTCCAGGCCCCCTGGCTCGGCCTCTTCGGCGAGGATGACCCGCTGACCCCGCCCGACCAGGTCGACCGCCTGCGCGAGGCTGCCGCCCACGCCGACGTCGCCACCCTCGTGGTCACCTACCCCGGTCTCCACCACCGCCCCGACCACCCCGGCTTCGACCCCGCCGCCCTCGACGACGTCTCGGTCCTCGACGCGCAAACCAGAATCTACGAATGGTTCGACTCGCACCTACGCTGACCAGCCGATTTGGCCTATTGGTCACCCGCTGTGTAATCTTCTGTCCCGGCGGTTCGAAAGGAACCGGCGCCCTCGAAGAGGGGCACCAGGAGGCGTGCCAGAGCGGCCGAATGGGACTCACTGCTAATGAGTTGTCCCTTCACGGGGACCGGAGGTTCAAATCCTCTCGCCTCCGCCACCGCCCGGTACGCCGGGTGCACATTTGAATAGCCATGCGCCCGTAGCTCAACGGATAGAGCATCTGACTACGGATCAGAAGGTTGGGAGTTCGAGTCTCTCCGGGCGCGCTTCAGGTCAGCGGCCTCACACCAGAAGGTGTGAGGCCGTTGGCTTTTGTTGCGTGACGCCGGCGGTTAGAGGCCGAGGGTCTTCAGGATGCCGCCGATGACCGGAATCGAGTCGGCGCTACCGGTACCCGCCGCAGGGGCGGTGGTCACCTGGATGTCCAGCGGACCCAGTATCGGTCCCTGTGCGGAAACAAGCATGGCGACTGCCGTGATGTGGTGTGTTCCTGTGCTCGTAGGGGTCCACTGGACCATGGCCGCGCCATTCTTGGGCAGTGCTACAACGCCCCACCGACAGTGTGAAACAAGATCACAACCTTTGTCGCACGCGCGCGGCCGACCGGAGGCATCCATTGCTCATGAGGCCGGCGTCTGCACTGCGTGGTCGGCCCCAGTTGGAGGCACAGCGAGTGCTGCCCGCCTGGCGTGACCAGCTGACCCAGAAGCTCCCCGCCGGGACGCGGTCCGATCCGGCCGCCGCACCGCCGACGAGATTCTGGCCCGATGACCGGCATCAACATGACCGATATCGGCATGAGCGATGCCGGCGCGGCGAGCGTCGAGATCTCTTCTGTCGGAACCGGTTTCGCAGACCTCCGGCACGACCGGGGCGACCGAAGGGCGCCGACCCCCCCACGGAAACCCGACTCGCCCGGTTACTTCCAGGCGGCGAGGTCGGGGAGGTCGCCGGTGAGGTCGGTGCCGGGGGAGCGGCCGATCAGCCAGGCGGCGAGGGCGGCGGTGGGCCCGGTGATGGTCGCGGTCGGGACGCCGACGGTGCCGGTGTAGTCGGAATCGGTGGCGGTGACCGTGAAGCCGGTGTCTTCGGCGGGCTCGACCTCGGTGATGGACTGGGCCAGGAGGCGGGCGGCGAAGTCGGCCGGCCAGTCGGCGGGGGTATAGCCGATATCGAGGTCCACGTGGTGGATCTCGACTTCCAGCAGGCGCATCCACGGGATGCGGGTGGCGGGGATCTCGCCGCCTTGGCGGTTGCGGACGAGGGTGGGCCAGCGGTCGGCGGGCATGACCCGGGCCAGGTCCAGCCACCGTTCGGCGGAGGCGGTGAAGTCCTCGAGCTGGTCGCGCAGCGGGCGGGGGGCGCCCGCCTCGATGTCGGCCTCGCGGAGGAATTGGCTTGCGTACTGCGGGGTTTCGATGCCGGTGCGGGCCCACAGCAGCAGATTGACCAGGCTGTCGGCATTGCGGGAGAGGTGGGCGAGCACGTGGCCGCGGGTCCAGCCGGGCAGCAGTGAGGGTTCCACCAGGTCGGCGTCGCCGAGGGCGGCGATCGCGGGGAGCAGGCGCTCGGTCGCGGCGGCGACGGTGTCGAGCAGGGCTGCGGTGTCGGCGAGTTGCGCATCGCTGGTCACGAGTCCGACCCTACCCAGTCGGAGCGGTCAGTGACCGGATGAGCCCGTGGTGTGCCGCCGCCGGGTCGGGATTCCGGAATCCCGTTCGGCCACAACGATTTGCACCGCCAGCGCCACCAGCCACAGCGACATGGCCCCGACCTGGATGCGCTGTGCGATGCCCAGGCCGTAGTTGCCGGGCAGATTGTCGGCGATCAGCATCCACGCCGTCACCGCCGAACCGACGATCAGAATCCACAGTCCGGTGTGCCGCAGAATCGGCCAGCGCCGGTATTTGAAGGCGGCCACGGTGAACGCGATCATCGCGATGTAGATGGAGAACACCGCCAGCGTGCTGGTCAGCGCATGGATCTGATGCAACTGCGGGAACAGGCCGGTGTCCACATACCGTTTGGGCCCGTTCGGATCGTCCGGCACGATGGGCCATTGCGCGTCCGCGATGGTGGACGCGCCGAAGCAGGCCAGCGCCGCCCAGCCGATGGTGGAGTACCGCCGCCGCGAGAACAGCAGCAGGCCGCCCAGTCCCGCCACCACCAGCAGCGCGCCGGACCCGGTGTCGCCGGTGGTGAACACCCAGCTGAACGGTGCGCCCTTCTCGGCCAGCTGGCTCAGGAAGGTGTTGGTGGGATTGCTCTGGATCGGGAGGATGAATTCCAGGACCCAGGAGGAATAGCCGAGTCCGGCGACCGCGATCAAGATCGCGATGAACCACCGCAGCACCCGTCGCCATCGCGGCTGGAGGGTGTCCTCCACGGGGGCCGCCTCGGCTAGTTTCTGCTCGGTTGGCATCACCGCGCTCGCTTTCGCTGGCCTCGCTTACTCGTACTGCCCTGCCCGCAGCTTCCGATCTGCCCGAACTGGTCGGCTGGTCCGGTCGTAGGACCATTGTCTCCCATGCGCCGGCGCGGATGTCAGACGCCGCGCGCCAAAGCCCGCATCACCAGGTCGGCCGCCGAATCCGCGGCCTCGTGTTCCCAGACCCGCACCACGGTCCAGCCCGCCGCGGCCAGCCGGGCATCGGTGTCGCGATCGCGCGCCACATTGCCCGCCAGTTTGTCGGCCCACCACTGGGCATTGTTCTTCGGGCGTGTCGCGTGCTGCGGGCAGCTGTGCCAGAAGCATCCGTCCACATAGACCGCCACCTTCCGCCGCGGGAACACGAGATCGGCCCGCCGCCGCAGCCCCGGCAGCGGAGCCCGGTCCACGAAGAAGCGTTTTCCGCGCCGATGCAATTCCCGCCGCAGGGCCAGCTCCGGCTTCGTCCCCACGCGCGGCTGCCTGGCCATGCGCGCGCTGGTGGCCGCATCGGTGCCCGGTCGTCGCGCATCCGCCATCGGGCCATCCTCGCCGCGCCCGGCACCGCCGGCAAGGTGCCCCGGAGCTGTCATGCGGCCTCGCGCGGTGCGCCCCCCATGCGCTCGAGATGGTTCTCCACATCGTCGAGGAAGCCCTCGGGGAAGCGCAGCGAACCCATTCGGGTGCGACGCAGGAAGCCCGCGGTCGCCCGTGCGGACAGCAGCCGGGAGTCGTCGAGGAACCAGCGCAGATCCTCGTACGGCGCGTGAACGGGCCAGGTGGACACCGGCACCCGATACACCTCGCCGCGATGCCCCCAGGCCGCCGTCGGCCAGCTGCGGCGGGTCAGCGGTGCGCCGTCCGGGATCGGGTCGTCGGACGGGTTGGTGACGCGCTCGGCGATCCAGGACGCCATGCGCACGCTCACCGCATTGCCGACCAGTTTCCAGCGATGTCCCGGCCGCACCCCGGGCACGGCGAGAGCGGCTGTGGTCCAATCCCGGTCGAAGCCCTGCAGCCGCTCGGCGTCGGTGATGCCGGGCGTGACCAGTTCACCCGAGGGCAGCCGGACCGCGGGCGGGCTCGCAATGCCCAGGGCCGAACCGCCTTTCAGAGTGGGCACGGCATTCACCGCCCAGCCCAGGCCGCGGGTGCCCTCGGTCCAGTAGAAGCCGCACGGATCGTGCGCCGGGTCGCCCACCTCGCGGGGCCCGGCGTCCGTGCCGAACAGGATCGGCCGCGGATCCTCGGTGCGGGAGGCCAGCATCAGCACCCGCTCCCGCCGCTGCGGCAGCCCGAAGGCGCGGGCGTCCACCACCCGGTAGGCCCAGGTGTAGCCGAGGTCGGTGAGCGCGGCGGTGATGTGCCGCATCGCCGCTCCGCCGCCGAGCTGCAGCATGAACGGCACATTCTCGATGAGCAGCCAGCGCGGGCCCTTCTTGCGCTTGACCAGCCGGAACACCTCGTCCACCAAACCCGAACGGGCCCCGGTGATTCCGGCCGTCCGCCCGGCCTGCGACAGATCCTGGCAGGGGAAGCCCGCCGCCACCAGCTCCGTCCCCGACGGCAGCGCGCGCAGCCTGGTCACATCGGAATGCAGTGGCACGTCCGGGAAATGCGCGGCCAGCACCGCCTGCGCTCCGGAGTCGATCTCGCACAGCAGTTCACTGCGCCATCCGTGCGCCGCGAGCCCGAGCTCCAGCCCGCCGATGCCGGCGAACAGGCCGACCATCCGCGCGCCCGTCACAACAGTCCCTTTCACCCCGGAGTCCCCCGTGCCCCAGAGCACGTTACTCGAGTCCCCGCACCCCCACCGTGACCAACACCCCTGCCCACCGCCGGGCCAGAGCCCCTTGCTATGACTCGGGCGGGTGGGCGGTAGTCGATGTCGTGCGCAACAGCGAGAACCGGTCGGCACCATTGCATGTTGATCACGATGTGCCGCCGGGGCGGTGATACCGGCCGGGGATCGCGGGTGCGCGGGCGCGGGGAACTACGGTTATAGGCGTGACGGATAACGGGAGTGAGGACGCCAACCCGGCTGCGCCGCGGTGGCCGGCCATTCTCACCTGGCGGGCGCACAACGCGTCGCGCATGGAGTCGGTGCGGGTGGTGCTGAGCGGCAACCGGATTCGCGCCGCGGGCCGAATCATCGCCGGCGACTGCGAGGACCACCCGGCCTTCAGCGCGTCCTACGACCTGGTCACCGACGAATCCGGGGTCACCAAGCGGCTGTCGCTGCGCAGCACCCTCGCTTCGGGCGAACGCCACGCCTCCATCGCCCGCGACGAGGAGAACTACTGGCTCATCGACGCCGGAAACACCCACGTGCGCTCCACCTTCGGCGGCGCGCTGGATGTGGACGTGGTGCTGAGCCCGTTCTTCAACACCCTGCCCATCCGCCGCTACGGGCTGGCCCATGCCAGTGAGGACGTGCAGGTTCCCGTCGTCTACGTGCGCCTGCCCGATCTCCTCGTGCAGGAAGCCGGCCTCGTCTACAGCAGCGGCCCCGACGGCATCCACGTGCTCTCGCCCGTCTCCAGCGCGACCGTCACCGTCGACGAGGACGGCTTCCTGCTCGACTACCCCGGCCTGGCCGAACGGATCTAGCCGGGGCCGGGCGCGCCTAGTCCAGGGTGGTCAGGACACCGCCGGAGCGGCCCGCGTCGATGAGCTTGGTGAGCCAGTTGTGGTCGCCGGGGCGGACATCGGTGATGACCCAGCGCTCGTTGCCCTCGTAGTCGTTGCGGGCGTCGTGCCCGGCTTCGGTGAGTTCGGCGATGGTGCCGTTCGCGCGCAGGCTGTCCCGGGCCTGGGTGAGGACCTCGAGGGTGTCGTCGAGCACGTCCAGCAGCGCGGCGGCGTTCGGTTCGCAGATGGCGCGGACCAGGTCGGGGGCGGTGGCGGCGACGCGGGTGCCGTCGCGGAAGGAACCGGCCGCGAGTCCGAGGGCCAGCGGGCCACCGTTGGAGCCCTCGATGGCGAGGGCCTCGGCGAGGACGTGGGGCAGGTGCGAGATGCGCGCGACCGCGCGATCGTGTTCCACCGCCAGCACCGGGACCACCACCGCGCCGCAGTCCAGCGCGAGCTGCGCGACACGCCGGAAGGGGTCGGCGTGTACGCCCGGATCGACGCTCACCGCCCACGCCGCGTTCTTGAACAGGTCGGGAGAGGATGCGGCCCAACCGGATTCACTGGTCCCGGCCATGGGGTGGCCGCCCACGTAGCGGGCGCCCAGTTCGTGACGCTGCACGGCCGCCGCGACCGGCGCCTTCACGCTCACCACATCGGTCAGCACGCAGTCGGGAGCAAAGGTCTTCACATCCGAGAGCACGGCGTCGATGGCGGGCATGGGCACGCCGATCACCACCAGCGCATCGCGATCGGCCGCCCGCGTGAGCACCGCCTCCACATCGCTGATCACGTCGTGTCCGTCCAAGCGGGCGGCCTTCGCGCCGACCTCGGACCGGTTGTAGCCGAACGCCTCGTACCCGGCGACGGCGGCGGCGCGCAGCACCGAACCGCCGATCAAACCGGTACCCAGGACGCAGACAGCTGGTTTCGGAGTGCCCGTCATGCGATCAGATTCGCATACGACTTCAACATTTCCCCCGAAGCGGACTACCGTTGCGGCCATGGCAGCACAGCGCTCGAGCACGAACAGGGCGACGTCGGATGAGTTCGACGACGTGGAAGGGTTCGCAGTGGCGGTTGTCCGCGAGGAAGCCAACTGGAAAGTGACGCCCCTGAGCGACGCCTCACTGTCCAGTCTGTCCGCGGCCGAGCACGAGTTGCGTGCATTGCGAAGTTCCGGCGCGGTGTTCGGCCTGCTCGATGTCGACGACGAATTCTTCATCATCCTGCGCCCGGGTCCGACCGGCAGCCGCATCCTGCTGTCCGACGCCACGGCCGCCATCGACTACGACATCGCGGCCGACGTGCTCGAGGAACTCAATATCGAGATTCCCGACATCGACCCGGACGAGATCGACGACGTCGAGCCCTGGGAGGAGGGCGACCTGGCCGTCCTCGCCGATCTCGGCCTGCCCGAGCCGGTGCTGGCGGTCATCCTCGCCGAGACCGACCTGTACCCGGACGAGCAGCTCGGCATGATCGCCCAGCGCCTCGGCTTCGCCAACGAATTCTCCGCGGTCCTGGACAAGCTCCCGCGTTGATCGGCTCGCTCGCCTCGGACGAGGCGATGATGCGGGCCGCCATCGCCGCGGCAGCTGCCGCCGACCCGCGCGATGTCCCCGTCGGCGCGGTCGTCTTCGATGCCCAGGGCCGGGAGCTGGCGCGCGCCGCCAATGCCCGTGAGGCCCTGGGTGATCCGACCGCCCACGCCGAGGTCCTGGCCCTGCGCGCCGCCGCCCGGGTGCTGGGCGACGGCTGGCGCCTCGAGGGCGCGACCCTGGTCGTCACCCTCGAACCGTGCACCATGTGCGCCGGCGCCCTGGTCCTCTCCCGTATCGGCCGCCTGGTCTTCGGCGCCTGGGAACCCAAGACCGGTGCCGTCGGCTCTCTCTGGGACGTGGTCCGTGACCGACGTCTCAATCACCGCCCCCAGGTCCGCGCCGGCGTCCTCGAACCCGAATGCGCCGCTCTCCTCGCCGATTTCTTCGATTCCCACCGCCCCTAGCCCTCTCTCCAGGCGATTTCAGGATCCGGCGGGTGCTCAGGTAAAGTCACCAGCGGTGGCGTGTCCGAGCGGCCTAAGGAGCACGCCTCGAAAGCGTGTGAGGGGTAACCCCCCTCCGAGGGTTCAAATCCCTCCGCCACCGCTGAGGAGCCCCTCACCTGTTCCGACAGGCGAGGGGCTCTTTCCATGTCCTCCATACGCGCGATCACCCTTTATTCGGACGACAAGGCTGGGTTGAGGTCGGCCGCCCCGGATTCCTTGCGGCGCGGGACTTTCCGCGCGAGCCGCTTCTGATCCAGATCGCTGGGGATCCAGCAGAAACCCCCGCACCGGGAAACCGGTTCGGGGCTTGGTTTTTCAGGGGCGGAGGCCGTCGAGGAGAAGGTCGAGGACGCGGTTGATCGCGGCGGGGTAGGGCTCGGTGGGGGCGGCGTAGATCTGCAGGGTCATCAGGCGGGCGATGTCTTCGGGGGTGACGTCGGGGCGGAGGGCGCCTTCGGTGTGGGCCCTCGCGGTCAGTTCCGCGATGCGGTCCGTGATGGTGGTGCGGACTTCGGTGAGGGCGGGGTCGGACTTGATGTCGGCGTGGAGGGTGGGTTCGATGGCGGCGGCCAGGGCGCCCAGGCGGAGTTCGGCGCATTCGCGGAGGATGTGGGTGAGGGCTTGCCAGGCGGTGGGGGATTCGCGGTCGGCGGTGGCGGCCAGGTCGGCGAGGGCCGAGAGGTAGGAGTGGGCGGCGGCGGTGATGAGGGCGCCGCGGTCGGGGAAGCGGCGGTAGAGGGTGCCCACACCCACACCGGCGGCGTCGGCGATGTCTTTCATCGAGACGCTGACGCCCTGCTCGCGGAAGACCTGTTGGGCCGCGGTCAGGATCTGGTCGCGATTGCTACGGGCGTCGGCTCTGAGCTCGGCCGTTGTCCTCACCTCCGATAAAACTGGACGAAAATCTTCCGGTTAGCGTACCTTTTTGGAAGTGGACGAAAATCGTCCACTTGAATCGAGGGTGATGACGATGAGCAGGACGGTGCTGATCTCCGGGGCGGGCATCGCGGGATCGACCCTGGCGTACTGGCTGGGGCGCGACGGCTTCGACGTGACCGTGGTGGAGCGGGCGGGTGCGCAGCGGTCCAGCGGTAACCCGATCGACGTGAAGGGACCGGCTGTCGATGTGGCCGAGGGTATGGGGGTGATGCCGCGGCTGCGGGCGGCCGCGTCGCGGGTGGAGCGAATGAGCTTCGTCGATGCGGCGGGGCGGGAGCGATCGAGGTTGCGGCTCAGCGCTTTTCAGGGTGGCGCGGGTGACCGCGAGATCGAGCTCGCGCGCGCCGATCTGGCTGCCATTCTCCTCGACGCGGCTCGCGACCATGCCGAAATCCGCTGGGCCGATTCGATTTCCGGGATCACGCAGGATTCGGACGGCGTGGATGTCGTCTTCGAGAACGGCGCAGGTGGGCGCTATGACTACCTGATCGGGGCCGATGGCCTGCACTCGAATGTTCGTCGGCTCGTCTTCGGCGCGGAGGCCGAATTCCTCCGCCACCTGGGCATGTACGTGGCGACCCTGCCGGTGGACCGGGCCTTCGGCGACGAGCGCGAGGTGGTCATGTTCAACCGCCCGGGACAGGCCATCACCGTGCACCCTTCGAAGGGAAAGGCGATGGCGGCCTTCATGTTCCGCCATGACGCGATCCCGGGCCTCGGCCACCGCGATCTCGACGGGCACAAGCGGCTCATCGCCGACACCTTCTCCGGGCCGATCGGCATCTTCGGCGGCCTGCTCGACCAGTTGAAGGCCGCCGACGACCTCTATTTCGACTCGGTGAGCCGAGTCCGGTTGCCGCGCTGGTCCGATGGTCGCGTCGCCCTGCTCGGCGACGCCGGATCCTGCCTCTCCCTCTTCGGTGACGGCTCCACCCTCGCCATCGCGGGCGCCCACACCCTCGCTGAGGAATTGACCCGCACTCCCGGTCGCCCGCACACCGCCTTCGCCGCCTACGAACAGCGGCACCGGAAACTGGTCGAGCCCAGGCAGCGCGGTATGCGCGCCGCATCGGCGCTCATGGTGCCCGCTACTTCCGCGGGCATCGTGGTCCGCAATGCCGTCACTCGTTTGCTGCGGTGAAACGAGCGGTGACACAAAAGAACTCGGCCCCCACCCGGGGAATCGGGTGGGGGCCGAGTGGATTTCGTGCGGAGGTCAGCCGACCGTGACGGGCTGCTTGTCCTCGACGGGGGTGGCGGACTGCTTCAGCTCGGCGAGCTTGGCGCCTTCCACGTCGATGTCGGGGAGGATGCGGTCCAGCCACTTCGGGAGCCACCAGGCCCACTTGCCCAGCAGGGCGAGCAGGGACGGGATGAGGACCATGCGGACGATGAAGGCGTCGAAGAAGACACCCGCCGCCATGGCGAAGCCCATGGACTTGGCCACCACGTTGTCGTCGAGCATGAAGGCGCTGAACACCGAGATCATGATGATGGCGGCGGAAGTCACGACGCGGGCGCCGTGGTGGTAGCCGCTGATCATGGCGTCCTTGGCGGACTTGCCGTGCACGTACTCCTCACGCATGCGCGTGACCAGGAAGACCTGGTAGTCCATGGCGAGACCGAAGACCAGGCCGATCAGCATGATCGGCAGGAAGCTCACCAGCGGGTGCGCCTCCACCAGACCGAAGTGGCCCTCCTGGAAGATCAGCACGGTCGCGCCGAAGGTGGCCGCCATGGAGAGCAGGAAGCCCAACGCGGCGGTCAGCGGCACCAGGATGGAGCGGAACACCAGGAGCAGCAGGATGAATGCCGCGCCGGCCACGATCGCCAGGTACGGAATGATCTTGTTCAGCAGCGCCTGCGAGACGTCCGCGTAGATGGCGGTGGTACCGGTGATGCCGTACTCCATGCCGTACCGGTCATGGAACTCGGACTCGGCATTGCGGGCGTTCTTGACCAGGTCCTTGGTCTCCTGGTTGTTCGGCCCGGACTTGGGCACGCCCATGAACATGGCGGCCTGCTTGTCCTCGCTGGGCCGGGCCAGGGTCAGGTAGTCCATGCCCGGGTAGGAGGCCAGCTTGGAGCGCAGCGCGTCGAGGGCCTCGGTGCGCTGGTTCTCCGGCGTCTTGCTGAGGTCGACGGCCACCAGCAGGGTGCCGTTGGCGCCCTCGCCGAAGCCCGCGGTCTGCAGGTCGTACGCCTTGCGGACGGTGGTGTGCTCGGGCATGGAGTCGCCGCCGGGCAGACCCAGCTGCAGGTTCACCGCGGGCGCGGCCAGCAGGCCCAGCAGCACGATGGAAATGCCCAGCGTCAGCGCGGGCGCCTTGCCGATGAGGCGGGCGAAGCGCATGCCGTTGGTGACCGAGTTCTCGTCCTCGGGATCGTGCTTGGCGACCAGCGGCAGCTTCGGCTTGAACAGGAAGCGGCCGAACGCGCCCATCAGCGCCGGCATCAGGGTGACGGCCACCAGCACCGCCATCGCGGCCGAGACCGCGCCGAAGATGCCCATGTAGGTGAGGAAGCTGACACCCACGAAGCTCAGGCCCGCCAGCGCGATGATGACGGTCAGCCCCGCGAAGATGACGGCCGAACCCGCGGTGCCGACCGCGGTGCCCGCGGCCTCCTCCGGCGAATTCGACACGGCCAGTTCGTGTTTGTAGCGCGAGACGATGAACATGGCGTAGTCGATGGACAGCGCCAGGCCGATCATGGAGGCCAGGATCGGGGTGAAGGTCGGCACGGTCAGGAAGTGGGTGCCGAACATGATGATGGAGATGGCGGTGCCGACACCGACGAGCGCGGTGAGGATCGGCACGAAGGCCGCCACGATCGCGCCGAACGCGATCACCATGACCACCAGCGCCACCGCGATGCCGATCAGCTCGGAGGAGCCGTTCGAGCCGCCCGGATCCTGCGCGATCGAACCGGTGAGCTCGACCTGCAGCCCGGCCGCGCGCGCCTCGTCGCCCACCTTGTAGGCGGCGTCGCGGTCGGCCTGCTTGATGTCGGAGAACTTCGCGATGGTGAACTTGGCCTGGACCGTCGCCACCGAATCCGGGTTGGTCTTGTTCAGCACGTTCAGCGGCGCGCTGGAGCAGATCGCGGAGAAGTTCGGGTTGGAACGGTCGCTGCCGAGGCAGTCGATGCCGGCCTGCTGACCGATCTTCTCGGTGGTGTCGATGGGGTTCATCAGCGGCGACGACTTGTCCACGATGGGCAGGTCACCGAGCTTGGTCAGGAACTGCGACAGCGCGGCCTGCGGCCCGGGATCGGTCAGCTTCTGGCCCTCCGGCGCGGCGATCACATAGGTGGCGCTGACGGCATTGGGGTCGAACTCCTTGGATGCCCCCGGGAAATGCGCGTCGAGGATTTCCGTGGCCCGCTCCGAAGGCAGGTTCGGCATGGTGAAGGAGTCCTGGAACGGCTTGGCGAGGGCCCCGCCGAGTCCGCCGATGACGAGTAGCGCGGCGATCCACGCCGTGATGACTATCCATTTCCGGCGGAAGGCGAACTTTCCCCACCGATAGAGGTATACGGACACGAGGGGTTCTCCTGGGCGATGGTTTGTGCGGGCGAAAACAGGGTGCTGGTGTGCGAGCGCGTAGACAGCACTGCCGCCGGGAGCTCTGCGGGCTCCCCGCCTCCACGAAACTAAAATCTGCCTACCGTGCGGTAGGTAGACTACCGAGCGGATAAGCGGAGGAACAACCTCGACTCTAGGTGGCGTTGATCGCACACCGAGCGCGGGTGAGAGGATGAGAACATGGGTGGCCAGGTCGGTTCCGGAACAATTGTCGCAGGTAGAAGCACCAAGGATGCGATCCGGGACGCCGCTCTACAGCTGTTTTCGACCAAGGGGTTCGATCACAGCAGCCTGCGCGAGGTCGCCGATGCGGTGGGAATCACAAAAGCCTCGCTCTACTATCACTACGCCTCGAAGGTCGATCTTCTGGTAGCGATCATCGAGCCGATGTTCGACGAAGTGCGCGATCAGGTCGAAGGGCTCGATGACATTCCGCACACTCCCGAGAACGTGCGCGAGATGATCCGCCGGCGCCTGCAGTCGACGCTGGCCAACCGTCAGGTCGGCGTGCTCTGCATGCGGGACACCGTCGCGATCGTGAATGCCCTCGGCAACCGCTATCCCGACATGATCGAACTGCATCACCGCATGTGCCGCTGGATGGCCGGGCCCGATGCCGACGATGACACCCTGCTGCGCGCCGCCGCGGCCATGCAGGTGCTCAGCACCGCGATGATGTCCCAGGAGATCGTGCCCGACGCCGATGCCGATCACGTCGAGACGACATTGTTGAATGCCGCACTCGGCGTGCTGAATCCGGCGCGATAGGGTTCTCGCTCACCACCGATCTGTCTCAGGAGTTCTCGTGCACATCACCGCGAAGGTCGATTACGCGGTGCGCACCCTTGTGGAAATCGCGAAGGCACAACCGGATTCGGTGAAGGCCGACGCCATTGTGGCCGCCCAGGACATTCCGCCCAAGGTGCTGGAATCGGTGGTGGCGGATCTGCGCAAGGGCGAACTGGTGGTCAGCCGCCGCGGTCCCGACGGCGGTTATCGCCTGGCCCGCCCGGCCGCCGAGATCAGCATCGCGGATGTGATTCGCGCGGTGGAGGGTCCGCTGGCCTCGGTGCGCGGGCAGCGGCCGGAGGATGTCAGCTACCCGGGTGCGGCCGAACCGCTGCAGCGGGTGTGGATCGGGCTGCGGGTGAACATCCGCTCGGTGCTGGAGCGGATCACCGTCGCCGATATCGCCCACGATCTGCTGCCGTCCTTCCTGGACGAGCTACTGCACGATCCGGATGCCTGGACCCGCCGTCCCCGTCCCGCGGGCGGACCGGTCGCGGCCGGATCGGCGTCCAATGGCGGATCGCCGAGCGCGCCCGCGGCGGGCGGGTGGCGAGATCTGGATCAGCCCGACATCTGAGCGAACCTGCCGAGAGCGGCCGATCCGCGCCGTGACCCGGGCCGTTGCCCAGCAGTGCCGCAAAACGTCGCGGCGAGCTCCGGAGGATGACGGTAGCCTGCCACCATCATGTTGATCCGACTTCTACGCACCTTCCTCTGGCCCTACCGCAAGCAGTTGGCGGGGGTCGTCGTGCTCCAGCTGATCTCGGTCATCGCCATGCTGTACCTGCCCACGCTGAACGCCGACATCATCGACAACGGCGTCACCAAGGGCGATATCGGCTATATCTGGTCCACCGGCGGGTGGATGCTGCTGGTGACGGGCATCCAGATCGTCGCTCAGGCCGTCTCGGTGTACCTGGGCGCGCAAGCGGCCATGGGCGCGGGCCGCGATATGCGCGCGGCGCTGCTGCACCGGGTCGGCACCTTCTCCGCGCGGGAGGTCGGCGTGTTCGGCGCGCCGTCGCTGATCACCCGCAACACCAATGACGTCGGCCAGGTGCAGCTGCTCGTGCTGATGAGCGCCACCATCCTGGTGATGGCGCCGATCATGTGCATCGGCGGCATCTTCATGGCGCTGCGCGAGAGCTTGCAGCTGTCGTGGCTGCTGCTGATCGCGGTGCCGGCGCTGGGCCTGTCGATGGCCTTCATCATCAGCCGCATGGTGCCGGGCTTCCGGCGCATGCAGGAGCGCATCGACGCGGTGAACCGGGTACTGCGCGAACAGATCACGGGCATCCGCGTGGTGCGGGCGTTCGTGCGGGAGCGGCAGGAGACCTGGCGCTTCGGGGTCGCCAATACCGAGCTGACCGAGCAGTCGCTCTATGTCGGCAAGTACATGGCCCTCATGTTCCCGGCCGTCATGCTCATCTCGAACATCACCACGGTCGGCGTCATCTGGTTCGGCGGCCACGCGATCGACAACGGGGAGATGCAGATCGGCTCGCTCACCGCGATGCTGGCCTACATCATGCAGATCCTGATGGCGGTCATGATGGCGTCCTTCCTGGCCATGATGGCCCCGCGCGCCGCCGTCTCGGCCGAGCGCATCGGCGGAGTGCTGGACACCGAGTCCTCGGTGTCGGAACCGCGGCTGCCGCAGCCGTTCAAGGGTGATCCGGGCACGGTGGACCTGGCCTTCGCGGAGTTCAAGTTCCCGGGCGCCGAGAAGCCGGTGCTGCGGGCCATCCGGTTCGATACCCGGCCGGGCACCACCACCGCCATCGTGGGCGCGACCGGTGCCGGAAAGACCACGCTGATCAACCTGATTCCGCGGCTGATCGATGTCACCGACGGCGCGGTCTACGTGGGCGGCACCGACGTCCGGCACCTGCCCCTGGAGACACTGCGCTCCGAGATCGGCCTGGTGCCGCAGAAGGCGTACCTGTTCTCCGGCACCGTGGCCTCCAATCTGCGCTACGGCAAGCCGGACGCCACCGATGCGGAGCTCTGGCACGCGCTCGAGATCGCGCAGGCCGCCGATTTCGTGCGCGAGATGCCGCAGGGCCTGGAAACGCCTGTGGCACAGGGCGGTACGACCGTCTCCGGTGGTCAGCGCCAGCGTCTGGCCATTGCCCGCGCGCTGGTGCGCAAGCCGCGCATCTACCTGTTCGACGACTGCTTCTCCGCCCTCGACGTCGCCACCGACATGCGGGTGCGCGAGGCGCTGCGGCCGGAGACCTCGGACGCGTCGGTCATCATTGTGGCGCAACGGATCTCGACGATCCGCGACGCCGATCAGATCGTGGTGCTGGAGGACGGCGCGATGGCCGGCATCGGCACCCACGAGCAATTGCTGCGCGACTGTCCCGAATACCGCGAGATCGTGGAATCGCAGTTCAGCGCGGAGGAGGTGCGATGAGGCCCGGAGCCGTCAATCCCGGTGCGCCGGATGCCAAGGCGAAGTCCTTCGGCCCGTCGCTGAAGCGCCTGCTGCGCATGCTCGCGCCCGACCGGATCTATCTGGTCGTGGTCTTCCTGCTGGCCGTGGGTTCGGTGGTGCTCAACACCCTGGGCCCGCAGATCCTCGGCAAGGCCACCAACCTCATCTTCGACGGTGTGGTCGGCAAGCAGCTGCCCCCCGGGCAGAGCAAGGACCAGCTGGTCGAGGGGCTGCGCGCGAACGGCAACAACACCTTCGCGGACATGCTGTCCAGCATGAACGTGATTCCCGGTACGGGAATCGATTTCACCGCGGTCGGCCATGTGCTGGCCGGGGTGCTGGCGCTCTATATCGGCGCTTCGGTGTTCGGCTGGCTCGAAGCCCAACTGCTGATCATCGTGATCAACCGGACCGTGAAGCGGTTGCGCGCGCAGATCGAGGAGAAGATCCACCGGCTGCCGCTGCGCTACTTCGACTCGATGCCGCGCGGCGATGTGCTCTCCCGCGTCACCAATGACGTCGACAATGTGGCGCAGACGCTGCAGCAGACCATGTCCCAGCTGATCATCAATGTGCTGTCGGTGATCGGCATCCTGATCATGATGTTCTGGATCTCGTGGCTGCTGGCCCTGATCGCGCTGCTGACGGTGCCGCTGGCGGTCATCGTGACCGCGCAGATCGCCAAGCGCTCCAAGCCGCACTTCGTGGATCAGTGGAAGCTCACCGGCGAGGTCAACGCTCAGGTCGAGGAGGCGTTCACCGGGCACGAGGTGGTCAGCGCCTTCGGCCGGGTGCGGGAGGTCGGCGAGAAGTTCGACGAGACCAACGACAAGCTCTACAACTCCTCGTTCAAGTCGCAGTTCATCTCCGGCCTGATCATGCCCGCCATCATGTTCCTGGGGAATCTGAACTACGTGCTGATCGCCGTGGTCGGTGGTCTGCGGGTGGCCTCGGGCAATCTGTCGCTGGGTGAGGTGCAGGCGTTCATCCAGTACTCGCGCGGATTCACGCAGCCGCTCACCCAGATCGGCTCGATGATGAACCTGCTGCAGTCGGGTGTGGCCTCGGCGGAGCGGATCTTCGAGATCCTCGACGCCGAGGAGCAGTCGGCGGACCCGGATCCGGAGGATTCGCGGCCGGTGGATCGTGGCCGGGTGGCGTTCGAGGACGTGTCCTTCCGCTACGAGCCGGAGACGCCGATCATCGAGGATCTCTCGCTGGTGGCCGAGCCCGGGCACGTGGTGGCCATCGTCGGCCCGACCGGCGCGGGCAAGACCACGCTGGTCAATCTGCTCATGCGGTTCTACGAGGTGGATTCCGGCGCCATCACCATCGACGGCGTCGACATCACCCGCATCACCCGCGACCATCTGCGGTCGCGCATGGGCATGGTGCTGCAGGACACCTGGCTGTTCGGCGGCACCATCCGGGAGAACATCGCCTACGGCAATCCCAGCGCCACCGAGGAGGAGATCCTCGAGGCCGCCCGGGCCGCCTACGTGGACCGGTTCGTGCACGCGCTGCCGCACGGGTACGACACCGTCATCGACGAGGAGGGCTCCGGCGTCAGCGCCGGTGAGAAGCAGCTCATCACCATTGCCCGCGCCTTCCTGGCCAAGCCGTCCATCCTGATCCTGGACGAGGCCACCAGCTCGGTCGACACCCGCACCGAGCTGCTGGTGCAGCACGCCATGGCGGCGCTGCGCCGGGATCGCACGAGTTTCGTGATCGCGCACCGGCTTTCGACGATCCGCGATGCCGACACCATCGTGGTGATGGAGAAGGGCAGGATCGTCGAGCAGGGGACGCACGAGACGCTGCTGCGGTCCCGGGGCGCGTACTCCCGGCTCTACAACGCGCAGTTCGCCGCCGCCCTCACCGATGGCGAGGGCAACAATGTGGACGATCCGGAACCCGATGCCGTGGTGCTCAGCAAGAGCTGACGGCTCGATCGTCCGCTGAGGACGGTCCCTCGCCCGGCCTGGCCCGCACCCAATGGTGCGGGCCAGGCCATTTTTCGCCGGGTGAGAGGATGGCTTGCGTGTCTGCTGCTTCGGAGTTCTCGTTCAAGGTCGGTGCGCGCCTGGAAGGGCGGCACGGCCGAACCGGTGTGATCAGCACTCCGCACGGTGACATCGCGACTCCCGCCTTCATCCCGGTCGGTACCAAGGCCACGGTCAAGGCGGTGCTGCCCGAGACCATGAAGGAGCTCGGCTCGCAGGCCCTGCTGGCGAACGCCTATCACCTCTACCTCCAGCCCGGCCCCGACATCGTGGACGAGGCCGGCGGTGTGGCCGAGTTCATGAACTGGCACGGCCCGACCTTCACCGACTCCGGCGGCTTCCAGGTCATGTCGCTGGGTGTCGGCTTCAAGAAGGTGCTGGCCATGGAGTCGGTCGGCGTGCAGAACGACGATGTGATCGCCAAGGGCAAGGAGCGGCTGGCGCACGTCGACGACGACGGCGTCACCTTCCGCTCGCACCTGGACGGCTCCAGGCACCGCTTCACGCCCGAGGTGTCCATGGGCATCCAGCATCGGCTGGGCGCGGACGTCATGATGGCCTTCGACGAGCTCACCACGCTCATGAACACCCGTGGCTACCAGGAGGAATCGCTGGAGCGCACGCGGCTGTGGGCCCAGCGCTGCCTCGACGAGCACGAGCGGCTCACCGCGGCCCGCTCACACCGGCCGTACCAGGCGCTGTTCGGCGTCATCCAGGGCGCGCAGTACGAGGACCTGCGCCGCAAGGCATGTCGCGATCTGGAGGACCTGCGCGGCGCGGCCGGAACGGGATTCGACGGCTACGGCATCGGCGGCGCACTGGAGAAGCACAATCTGGGCACCATTGTCGGCTGGTGCTGTGACGAGCTGCCCGAGGGCAAGCCGCGGCACCTGCTCGGCATCAGCGAGCCGGAGGACATCTTCACCGCGGTGGAGAACGGCGCGGACACCTTCGACTGCGTGAATCCCTCACGCGTGGCCCGCAATGCGGCGCTGTACACCGACGAGGGCCGCTTCAATATCAATACGGCCCGGTTCAAGCGGGACTTCACGCCCGTCGATGCGACCTGCGACTGCTACACCTGCGCCAACTACAGTCGCGCCTACATCCACCACCTGTTCAAGGCGAAGGAGATGCTCGCCTCGACGCTGTGCACCATCCACAACGAGCGGTTCACGGTGCGGCTGGTGGATCGGGTGCGGGAGAGCATCGACGGCGGGTATTTCGACGACTACAAGAACGAGTTCCTCGGCCGTTGGCGCGGCCGCATCAAAGCCCCTGGCCTGTAGGGGAATTCGATCCGGCCGCGCCGAAAGCCGGTCGCGTCACTCGTAGATGGCGGAGCGTTCACGCGGGCGGTACGAGGGCTCGCGCTTCTTCAGGAAGGCGATGCAGCGGTAGCTGATCGGCAGCACCATCATCTCGACGAGGGTCTTCCAGATGAAGCCCACCAGGGTGTAGTTGATGTAGTCGCCCCAGGTGTGGATGCCGATGGCGGTGGCGGCGATGGAGCAGAACACGAAGGTGTCGCCGAATTCGCCCGCCACGGTGGAGCCCAGCAGCCGCGCCCACAGGTGCTTCTCCTTGGTGCGCTCCTTGATGAGCACCAGGGTGACGGAATTGAGGAACTGACCCACGAAGTAGCCCGCGATGCCGGCGAACGCGAGCTGCGGGGTGTGGCCGAGCACGTCCCCGAACGCCGAACCGTTCTGATCCAGGTCTCCGGTGGGCAGCTTGATGACGATCTGGAAGCAGACGATCATCAGCAGCAGCGCGCCGAACCCGTAGTAGACGATGCGGCGGGTCGCGCGGAACCCGTAGACCTCGCTGAGGACGTCGCCGATGACGTAGGCGAGCGGGAAGAGGAAGAATGCGCCGTCCATGGTGAGCGGCAGCACGGTGATGGGGCCGAAGGACACATGGTGTCCGGTGAAGAATTGGACGCCTTTGGCGACACAGACGTTCGAGATCAGCAGGACAGCGGTGAAGGCCACTGCCACCGGTGTGAAATATCCCCCCGCCGCGTCCGCGAATGCCGCGTGTGCGGGCGTGGGGTGCCCAGATCGGTCGGTGTCGACCTTTTTCTCGATGTCACTCTTTTCGATTTCACTCACGCTGAAAAGTATCCCTGCCTCGACCGATGGGTATGGACCGATGGGTTGCCCTAGGCTGAGCGAATGACGAATCCCGGCGATTCCGACGAGTGGTGGAAGCAGTACGGCGGTGAGGGCGTGACGCCCGAGACCCCGCCCGCAACGCCACAGCAGCCGGCGCCGCCCCCGGCCGGCTACACCTCAGCTCCGCAGTACCAGAATCCGCCGCTGACCCCGCCGCCGCAGCCGGTGTATCCGAATTATCCGCCGCCGCAGGCGAATCCGACGCCGTCCTATCCGGCCGCCGGGCAGCAACCCCCGGCCTACGGGTATCCGGGCTATCAGCCCTACGGCTACGGTCCGCCGGTGCAGCAGACCAATTCGCTGGCCATCGCCTCGCTGGTGGTGTCGATCATCGGCGTGCCGGCCATGTTCTTCTGCGCTTTCCTGCCGGTCGTCTCGATCGTCGGCCTGGTGCTCGGCATCGTGGCGCTGAACCAGCTCAAGAGCACACAGCAGCAGGGCCGCGGGCTGGCGCTGGGTGGCGTCTGGGTGGGCGCCATCAGCATCGTGATCGGTCTCGCGCTGTTCCTGATCCTGATCATCGCGGGATCGACCGGGTCGTCCTGACGAAAGGCTTTGCGCAGCAATGAATAAGGACTGTGCGCAGCAATGAATAAGGACTGTGCGCAGCAATGAATAAGGGCTGTGCGCGGCAATGAAAATGGGGACGCATCCGTCGGGATGCGTCCCCATTTCGCGCTCAGCGGAGCCGGGCTCAGCCCTTCAGCACCTGCGTGCCGCCCGCGAACTTGTCGTGCCAGCCCTGCTTGTTCGGGTCCTGCTCGATGGTGACGGCGATGTAGATCGCCATGCCGAGACCGATCAGCCAGCCCAGGCACGGGATCAGCTGGACGACCACGTACAGGTTGCGCTTGGCCGAGGTGGCCGGGTCGAGCGGGCCGCCGCCGGGGCCGACCACGCGCAGGCCCAGCAGCTTCTTGCCGAGCGTCTGGCCGCCCTGCTGGGTCTCCATCAGGATGAAGTAGCCGAACAGGATGATCGGCAGCAGCACGTCCCAGGCCCAGGCGATGCTGTTGGGCAGCAGCGCCGCGATGATGCCGCCCGGGATACCGATGATCAGGCCGTCGATGATGCGGGCGGCGAACCGGATCCACAGGTCACCCGGCTGCGCGCCACCGAAACCGCCGGCGCCGAACCCGGGCTGGCCGCCGCCCGGGTAGGGCTGGTACGGCTGCTGGCCATAGGGCTGCTGCTGGCCATAGGCGTCGGACGGACCGAACGACTGCGGCTGCTGCCCGTACGGGTCGGGCTGCTGTCCGTAGGGCTGCTGGCCGTACGGCTGCTGCGGCTGCTGGCCGTAGGGGTCGGGCTGCTGTCCGTAGGGCTGCTGCGGCTGCTGGCCGTAGGGATCGGACTGCTGTCCGTAGGGCTGCTGCGGCTGCTGGCCGTAGGGGTCGGACTGCTGTCCGTAGGGCTGCTGCCCGTACGGCTGCTGGGGCTGATGCGGCTGCCCGTACGGCTGGCCACCCTGCGGATACTGGTTGGGGTCGTACCCACCGCTCGTCATTGTTTCGCCGTCCTCGTCGAATTCGTTCGGGATCTGGTCGAGTGCGTACGTTACGGATACGAACTGGGTTGCAACAACCCGTCGGGGTCGAGTGTCCACGGTTCACGTGGGAGGTTTTCCGGATCGAATTGTGCCAGCAAGGCGGACGGCGTAGTTGCGCCCGAGTAGCCCAATGACGCCGCGAGCAGTCCCAGCACGTGTTGCGGGGATTCGCCGAGGACCATCCGGTCGCGCAGGGTGACAGCGCCGTCGCGTTTCGCGAGCCGTTGCCCGGAAGTGTTGAGTACCAAGGGGACATGGGCGTATTCGGGTACGGGCAGCCCGAGCAGGGTCGCCAGATACGCCTGTCGTGGTGTGGAGGGCAGCAGGTCGTCGCCGCGCACCACCTGGTCGATGCCCTGCTCGGCGTCGTCGACCACCACCGCGAGGTTGTAGGCGGGGGTGCCGTCGCCGCGCCGCAGCACCAGATCGTCCACCGCGCCACGGTATTCGCCGAGCAGGCGGTCGGTGACGGTGAATTCGCCGACCTCGGCGCGCAGCCGCAGCGCGGCGGGCCGGCCCGCGTCGCGCCGGCGCTGTTTCTCGTGCTCGGTGAGGTCGCGGCAGGTCCCCGGGTAGGCGCCCATCGGGCCGTGCGGGGCGGTCACCGCCTGCTGGATCTCCTTGCGGGTGCAGAAGCATTCATAGGTATGGCCGTCGGCGGTCAGGCGCTCGATGGCGGCGGCGTAGAGCGGCAGCCGCTGCGACTGCCACACCTCCGGCGGATCCCAGTCCAGCCCGATGGCCGCCAGATCCTCCAGTTGCCGCTGTGCCGCACCCTTTTTCACCCGATCCAGGTCTTCCACCCGCATGAGGAATCCGCGGCCGGTGGAGCGGGCGAAGAGCCAGGCCAGCAGTCCGGTGCGGAGGTTGCCCAGGTGCAGGTCGCCGGACGGGCTGGGCGCGAAGCGGCCCACGCCGCGCGTGGTCGGACCGTGGCCGGGGTGGGGATCCCGACGGCCGGTTGTTGCTGTGGCGGGGTCGGTGGGCACGGTTGTCGATGGTAGTTCGCATACTTTGCAGCGCCGCTGGTCCTTCGCCTTCTTGCGGGCGCACACACCGGGTGCGGTGTGACAGCGGGCTTGTGAATTCAGTGTGGGATTGTGAGCCGGGGCCGAAGATCGTTGTCGGAGATGGGTTTTCCCTGGTCGAGCGCGGTGAGCAGGGCGTGCGCGCGGGCCTCCAGGCCGGGTGTGTCGATGTCGTAGGGCGCGGGTCCGTATGCGGCGAGCCGCTGTGCCGCGCGCTCGAGCAGGGTGCGCGCGCCCTTCGGATTCCCGCGCTGAATGTGGGTCAGTCCAACGGCAAACTGCGCGAGACCCTGCCACAGCGATTTCTCGGCGAACGGACCGCTCTTCCAGGCGGCCTCGAGGACCTCATGGGCGTTGAAGGCCAGGCCGTCGTCGAGCAGGCGCTGGGCGTAGTCGAGGGTTTCGAGGGGCGGCAGGTCGAGATCATCGGGTATGCGGGGGATGCCGGCGCTGCCGAATGGGAGGGGTCGCCCAAAACGGTCACGAGGTCGGGCATTCCGGGCGCGTCCGTTCTCGTCGCGGTCCCGTCCGGTGTCGTCCTGGGTCGGCTGGGGCATACACTCCATGATTCCCCATGGCCGGTGCCGGCGGCGCGCGCGGAGTTTGCCTGCGGGTGCGCGAATGGCTGGGTAACGGAATTCGGACTTCTGAAATTGAATAGCCTCAAATTAAAGCAAATTCTGTGCAAATAATTAGCTGGCTAACCTTGCTGCAAATTTGCTGGTTGAAAACGAAAGAATGCGATCTCCCTATGACGAACCCTGCTAGGGTTTAGCGCGGGAACGGCCATCGGGGGTGCATTCCCATCGCGAAGTGCAGAGAACGGGTTGTACGGAGCGTTTGCGTGCGACCCGAAGCACACCTGGGATTCGTGATCAGGGATGGATCCCGAGGTCGCCAAGATCGATGCCAGCAAGATTCCAAGCTTGACGCAGAAAAGGAGCTAGTACCGTGAAGGTGGATTTCACCGGCGCCGTGTGGCGCAAGAGCAAACACAGCGGGCCCAACGGCAACTGCGTGGAGGTCGCTTTCCTCGGAGACGGCAATGTCGCGGTCCGCGACAGCAAGGACCACGGTGGCGGGCCGATCCTGGCCTTCACCCCCGGTGAATGGGATGCCTTCGTGGCGGGCGTCTCCGATGGCGAGTTCAAGCGGGCCTGACCGCTGCACCACCGGGAAAAAAATTGAAGCCCCCGAGTCCCGGAGACTCGGGGGCTTCGCTCTGCGTTCAATTTGCCCTCCGCTTCGCTCCGGGCGGTTTCAGTGGGCGCGGTCTTGGACCTTGCGCAGCACCGTCAGCTGCGCGTGCTCGGCCGCATGATCGTTGGTGGCGTTGAGTTCGCGTTCCTCGGGCGGATCGGCCCAGAAGAACGCGCCGGTGCCGGGGCGGCCGGCGATCCCGAGTTCGTTCATCTTCCGGGGTACCCGGGCGCCCTGATACGCCAGGGGAATCGGGTGGCCGTGCTCGTCCGCCGGCCCCAGCGGCTGGTGCACCTCGATGTACTCGCCGTGCGGAAGTCGTCGCACCACACCGGTTTCGATGCCGTGCTCGAGCACGCTGCGGTCGGCGCGCTGCAGACCCAGGCACAGCCGGTAGGCAATGGTGTAGGCCAGCGGCGGGACGGTCAGCAGCGCGATGCGGAAGGCCCAGGTGGTGGCATTGAGCGAGATGTCGAACTTGAAGGCGATGATGTCGTTGACGCAGGCCAGGGTGAGGATCAGGTAGAAGCTCAGCGACATGGCCCCGATGGCGGTGCGCACCGGCACGTCGCGCGGCCGCTGCAGCAGGTTGTGCCGGGCCCGATCGCCGCTGAGCCGCTTCTCGATCCACGGGTAGGTGATGATCAGCGTGAAGATGAGCGGCATGAACAGCGCCACCGAGAACGCGCCCGGGACGGTGTGCCCGAAGGGATAGGCCTCCCAGGCCGGGAACAGGCGCAGGAAGCCGTCGGTCCACATCATGTAGAAGTCGGGCTGGGTGCCGGCGGAGACCTGAGAGGGGTTGTAGGGCCCCAGGTTCCAGATCGGATTGATCTGCAGCAGCCCGCCCATGAGCGCCAGCACGCCGAGGGTGAAGGCGAAGTACGCGCCCTGGTCCAGCGAGAAGACCGGCACGATGCGGGTGCCGATGACGTTCTTCTCGGTGCGGCCCGGGCCCGGGTACTGGGTGTGCTTCTGGTACCAGACCAGCGCGATGTGAACTCCGATGAGCGCCAGCATGATTCCGGGGAGCAGCAGCACGTGCGCGATGTAGAGGCGCGGGATGATGATGCTGCCGGGGAAGTCCCCGCCGAACATGAGCCAGTGCAGCCAGGTGCCGATCACCGGGCTGCCCAGGGTGATTCCGGCGAAGGCGGCGCGCAGGCCGGTGCCGGAGAGCAGGTCGTCGGGCAGCGAGTAGCCGAAGAAGCCCTCGAACATGGCCATGATGAACAGCAGTGCGCC
The DNA here is from genome assembly GCF_042755705.1 of Nocardia sp. NPDC059154. Lineage (NCBI taxonomy): Bacteria > Bacillati > Actinomycetota > Actinomycetes > Mycobacteriales > Nocardiaceae > Nocardia > Nocardia sp. NPDC059154. Next base: position 4,136 of record NZ_JBHZCS010000059.1, on the reverse strand, counting down.
GATCACCCAGTTGGCCTCGCGGGGCTTGCGGAAGGCGCCGGTGAAGAAGACCCGGCACATGTGGATGATCATGGCCGCGGTGAACAGCAGTGCGGCCCAATGGTGCACCTGCCGGACGAAGAGTCCGCCGCGGACGTCGAAGGAGATGTTCAGCGCGCTCTCGTAGGCGCGCGACATGGTGACCCCGCGCAGCGGCTGATAGGCGCCGTTGTAGGTGACGTCCTGCATGGACGGGTCGAAATACAAGGTCAAATAGACGCCGGACAGCAGCAGAATGATGAAGCTGTACAGCGCTATTTCACCGAGCAGGAACGACCAGTGTGTCGGAAATACCTTGTTGATCGATCTTTTGAGGAATGCGGCGCCTTTGTAGCGCTCGTCCATGCCATCGGCTTGTTGCGCAAGTCGACCGGCGAGCCTGCTGGTGGTTGCCATCGCGGTCACCCCGCCCCCGGGAGAATGGTAAGGCTTCTACTACAAACGGTAGCACCCGGAGCCACTGCGCCGTACGGTGTTTCGTTATGGTCATCGGGTGAAATCCCTGGCCGCCCGGGACGCCACCATGTACTGGCTGTCCGCACGTACCCGCAACGACCTGTTCCTGCTCTACTGCTTCGCCGACACCGGCTGCGAGGCCGGCGAGCTGCGGGCGGCCGTCGCGAGCCGGGTGGTCCACATTCCGGATTTGCTGATACGTGTGCTGGATACTCCTGCAAATATTGCGTATCCGATTTGGGCGACTTGCGAATTCACGAACGAGCAGTTCGTCGACCATCATCTCTCCGACGCCACGTGGGTGAATGTCACCGCCGCCGTGGGCGATCTGCTCGGCGCGGGCCTGAATGCGAACGACCGCCCGTGGCGACTGCACGTGTTCCGAAATGTCCGGGAAGTCCCGGGATTCGCTACCGGAGAGTCCGCCCTGGTAGTGGTGATCCAGCTATCCCACGCCCTGGCCGATGGCCGCCGCGCCGCCGCCATCGTGCGAGCGTTGTTCAGCAGCAGTGAATTTCCGGCATCTACCTCCGGAGTTCGCTCGGGCCGGCCCGTCGATCGGTTCCTGCCGCGCAGCCTTCGTGATGCGGTGACGAGCGCCCTCGCCGCTTCTGTTGCGCTGCCCGGCATCCCGATCGGCATGGCGCGCACCGTCGTTCGCGGTCTGGCCGCCGCCCGCGCCCAGCGCCGGCTGGCCGAGCTCACGGCGGCGGGGGAACTGCCGCCACCCGCACCCGATACCGAACCGACGGCCTTGAACGGCACCGGCGCACCGCCTGCCGCGCATATCGTGCGCATGCTGGTGTGCGACAAGAATCGGCTGCGGGTACCGGACCACTCGATAACGGTGGTGACGCTCACCGCCATTTCCCTCGCGTTGGAGACCCATCTCTCGGAGCGCGGCGCCGCGGTCGCCGAGCTGCGCGCCCAGGTCCCCATGGCGATCGCCACCGCAGCAGACGGCCGCAACGGCTACCGCGACCTGTCGGTGGATCTGGCCGTCGCCGCACCCCTGCCGCGCACCCGCGCCGACCGCATCGCCGCCGACCTCGCTGCGCGCCGCACGCGCGCCGCACATCCACTCCAGGACGCGCAGGATTCGGTGACCGCCGTCCTCCCCGCCCCGCTGCTGCACCATGACGTGATGCACGCCCCGATAGACGTGCTCCCCGAACGAGTTTCGGGTCATACCGTCGTCTCCAGCGTCGACCGCGGTCCGGCAGACCTCCGATTCGGCGGCGGCGCAGCCCGATTCACGGCCGGCTTCCCAGCCCTCGGCACGGTCATGCACCTGACCCACGGCATCCACGGCCTCGGCGACACGGTCACCGTCTCCATCCACGCGGACCCCGCGGTAATCCCCGACGTGGACCGCTACAGCGCCCTGTTGGATTCGGCGATCGACGAGATCACCTGCGCATTGCGGGAATCCGGGGCCACAGGCTGACCGGAGCTGGATATGTCGCGGGGCTGGATATGCGGAAGGCTCCGGCCGGACCGAGTCCGGCCGGAGCCTTGCGGGCCCAGCAATGCTGCCTGTTTGCCCGGATCACCTCTGATGCTTTCGATCAAGCGAATGGATCGTCGAGTTCAACGGCGGATCAGACCATACCGTTGACCAGCGGATGCTCCGAGACGCCCTCGGGGACGCCCCACTGACTATGTGCGAGTGCTTCGAAAACGCAGATCAACAACAATTTTCGGGCGCGATGCCCGGAATTGACTTCGGATTCGACACCGGATTCCTGGCTGCGCATACTGACCACCGGGCCGCGCCGCGGTCCGGGCTCGGACAGCATCCAGAACAGTTCCGGCCCCATCAGTGTCGAACGTCCGCCCGTCTCGCTGAACCACCGACCGGAGTATTCGATCATCAGATCGGTGAATGCTTCGACGTTGCCGACTGCGTCGGTGAACTGTGTCATCGCACCCGATCGGTCCAGACTGTTCTGGATGATCGAAGCCAGCCGGCTCGCGATTTCCCGGAACTGATCTACTCCTTGGTCCTGCCACATGGTCATCGCCATTCTTCGCTCCAGAGAGGGTTCAGAGGTGACTGAGGGGTCGATCGAGCTGCATCCGCCATTACATTTGCGCGGCGGTCATCGAGACCTGGGGTCGTTCGACGGCGTCCGGCGCAGCTGACCTGTGTTGTGCGCCGATGCCTGCGGTCTGCCCTCGGGAATATCCGGGCCCGATGGATTCGAGCGGGTAGAGCCTGGGCTGACGCGCTGCAAAGGGTTCCGCGGAGCGCTCCAGATCCGGTGAGGCGAACGACTCGGCCTCGAGCTCGGTGGCCTCGAGGCCGGCTTCGGGCTCGACGGCCTCGAGGTCGGGCTCGCGCTCGGTGGCTCCAAGCCCGGTGGCTCCAAGGCCGGTGGCCTCGCGCTCGGTGGCCTCGAGCTCGGCTGCGAGCTCGGCCGCGACCTGCTTGCCGCGTTGCCAGAGCATCAACGTGAGGTGCACCGCGAACAGCATGGTCAGCGGCATGCCGGCGTAAATGAACATGGCCACGACACCGCCACCGATCTCGTGGGCGTACTGGATATTCCCGGCAATCGAGAGCATGGTCGAAAGAACGAACAACACGGTCGAATACCACCAGCCCACGCTCCATTGCCGGAACGAGGCGGTGGCGATGATCGAACCGATCACGAGGCCGTCGATGGCGATCGGCACATTCGAGGCCAGGTCGGGCGGTACCAGATTGCGTATCGAGAGTTGGTGCAGGGCGGCGAAAGACATTTGAAATGACTTGACTGCTACTACGCCCGCGACAATTAGCGAAGCATGTGCCAACCGGGGTCTGAACGAACTCAGTCGTCCCATGACGCCCCCCGCCCTGTGCAGCGCGGGCGCTTGCACGTCGCCATCTGTGGATCTCGCGGATGTGATCTCCATCATGGCGGCGAGGGTACTGTGCGGCCGGTCCCCGGTTTGTGCACCGCGCCAGTTTCAGATTCGGTGCTGCGCGGCCGCGCACAGTCGTGCTCTCTACAGTTAGCCGTCGATTAACTCGAATCCCAAGGGCTGCAACACATCACGCCTGGCCGCACCAATCGGGCCGGCGCAAGTACCCAACCAGTAGGTGTTTCGTGCCAATCATCCGTTTTGGTCGGTCATCTCGTCGCGCCCTGACGAGAACCCAACTGCAACTTGGCCAAAGCCCATCGGCCCCGGGAGGGGCGTGCCGCCACCGACACCACGAAAGTCATTGTGCCCGCGATGAACAGCGCTGATGTGGGCACGATCAGCAGCAGGACACCGGCCAGTACGTGCCCGCGATCCGTGCGAGCCGGCCGTTGAGACCCGTAGCCGCGACCAGCGCGTGCCGCTGGTCCACGTTCACCAGATCGGGCACCAGAGCGCGAGAAAGCATCGAAGACCGCGGCCAGCACGCCGAGCAGCACCGCGGCGCCAAGCATGGCGGCAATGCCGCCGACACCATGAACGGCACCGGTTCAGCGATGGCGACCGCACCCACGACCGCCGGGCCGGGATATGCGGAAGGCCCCGGCCGGACTAAGTCCGGCCGGGGCCTTCGAAGCGGAGGATAGGGGATTTGAACCCCACCTCTGACCAGCGAAAACGCCCCTGACCTGCGCGAACGCGACGCCACAAGACATCTCGATACGTCTCGC
>NZ_JBHZCS010000058.1:0-63844 GCF_042755705.1 Nocardia sp. NPDC059154 | reverse complement strand
CCGTCGGAGAACGGGTTCAAGTTGCCGTGCTGGATGGTGTTCGACAGGGTTTCGACGGCGGTCGCCAGGTCGGCGATTCCGCATGCGTCGAGTGTTTCCCCTTTCGAATCCATGTGCTAATTCTACCGCTGCGCGTTCATTGAGAGAACCCGAATTGTCCTGTACGCCTTACTCTTTCGCAAATAGTTCGATCTCGGAGCGTGGGCGTGGGTGGAGCGCGCCGCAGCCCACACCTGGCTGGCTTGGCTGACACGGAGCGCTTACGTCGGAAGATTCCAAACGGCTCGACCTGTACGGCACCGTCAACATCGTCGCGAGGATTCGTGCCCGCCGCCGAATTCTGGACCGAGCGCCTGACACCCGATCTGGAAGTCGATCGTGCTCCCGAATCCCACTCGGACGCAATGGAACAAGCGTTGCCATCCCGCTTCTCGCCGCGCCCGAGGCCGGAAGGATCACGGGACAGATCCTGCAGATCAACGGCGGAACCGTCCGCGGCCACGGCCGATCAACACCACTGCTTGGCTCGGCAGATGGCCGACCGGGTTGGGGCGGATCAGACGTGGCTCCGGCCGGTGGGGAGTAGTTCGGCGATGAGTTTCTCTACGCGCGTGCGGATTTCGTCGCGAATGGGACGGACGGCCGCCACGTCTCGGCCGGCGGGGTCGTCGAGCTGCCAGTCGCGGTAGTCGACGCCGGGGAAGTACGGGCAGGTGTCGCCGCAGCCCATGGTGATGACGACGGTGGAGGTCTGCACGGTGTCGGGCGTGAGGATCTTCGGTGTCTGAGCGGTGATGTCGATGCCGAGTTCGGCCATCGCCTCGACGGCGGCGGGGTTGATGGTCTCGGCGGGAGCGGTCCCGGCCGACCGGACCTCGATCGCGTCGCCGGCCAGGTGGGTGAGGAAGCCCTGGGCCATCTGGGAGCGTCCGGCATTGTGGACGCAGACGAACAGCACGCTGGGTGTGGCGGTCATCGGCTGGGCGGGCCTTTCAGGAGGTCTGGATGTTGTGGGGCGTGACGATGTCGTCCGCCGGTACGGGATCGGGGTAGAGCAGCCCGATCAGGACGAAACCGAGTGCGGCGCCGAGAATTTGGGCGGCGATGAACGCGGGCACCGACGCGGGGGCGATTCCGGCGAAGGTGTCGGAGAAGATGCGCCCGACGGTGACGGCCGGGTTGGCGAAGCTGGTGGAGCTGGTGAACCAGTAGGCCGAGCCGATGTAGGCGGCGACGGCTGCGGCCGAGAGTGCCGCGCGGCCGGTGCGGGCGAGCGCGAAGATGACCGCGATCAGTCCGGCCGTGGCGACGACTTCGCCGACCAGATGGCCTGTGGTGACGCGGTGATGGGTGGCGATCTGGACGGCGGGCTGGTCGAACATGATGTTGGCCAGCACCGCCCCCGCGATCCCGCCGAGGATCTGCGCACCGATGTAGGCCACCAGGTCGGTGGCGCTCAGCCCGGTGCCGCGGCGGCGTCCGGCCCACCAATCCGCTGCCGAGACAACGGGATTGAAGTGAGCCCCGGAAACCGGGCCGAGCATCAGGATCAGGATGCCCAGCCCGAACACCGTGGCGGTCGAGTTCTCCAGTAGTTGGAGACCCACATCGTGTGCGGACAGTTGCTGGGCCGCGATCCCGGAACCGACCACCACGCACACCAGCAGACCGGTGCCGACGAACTCGGCCAGCAGTCGTCGTCTCCGCGTGTTCATCGGACCGCCGCTTCGGGGAGCGCGATATCCAGTAGTGCCGAAAGCTGGTGCAGTGCAGCGGGTTCGACCCGGTAGTACACCCACGACCCGCGCCGCTCGCTCGACAGCAGCCCCGCCTCGCGCAATACCCGCAGGTGATGGGAGATGGTCGGCTGGGAGACGTCGAAGCCGTCGGAGATATCGCATACGCAGGCTTCCTGCCCGGTGTGGCTGGCGATCACCGATAGCAGCCGCAAGCGCACCGGGTCCGACAACGCCTTGAACACCGCGGCCAGCTCCGTCGCCGCCTGCGCTGTCAACGGTTCGCGGACAAGGGGCGTGACCTCACACGCGGGTGGGGTCACAGCCAGCGGAAGCACTCGATTCGACACCCGTCGATATTGATGGATATCGAATCAGTGGGCAAGCGAACACCTGGTGAACAACTCGGTGCGGGCTCAGCCGCAGCAGGATACCCCGGAGGCCAGGGCATCCGCCTTGGCCGCGCTGCCGCAGCAGGCCCCCTCGGCGGCGGCTTCCTCGGCGGTGCCGCAGCAGACCGCCATGGCCTGCGCGTCGTCCGCGACCGCTCCCGAGGCCAGAACCGGTGCAGTGCCGAAGGTTTCGCTATCGGCCAGCACCGTGTAGACCTCCCAGCGCTCGGTGTCTGGCGCGGTGACCCACACCTTGTCCTGGGTGGCGAAGCAACAGGTGGTCGCGATCTGCTCCTCGGTGAACATGCCGGCCTCGGAGAGTCGCGCGATCTCGGCGTGCACCTGATCGCTGGACTCGACCTCGACCCCCAGGTGGTTGAGGCTGCCACCGTGCCCCGGGTTCTCGATCAGCACCAGCTTGAGCGGCGGCTCGGCGATGGCGAAATTCGCGTAACCGGGCTTGCGCTTGGCCGGCTCGGCCTGGAACAGGGTCGAATAGAACGCCACCGCCTGGTCGATGTTGTCGACGTTGAGAGCGAGCTGAACACGAGACATGAGACCGTACCTCCACTTGTGAGACATATGTCGAAGAACTGGTGTGATCGAGTCTGCGCCACTATTTCGACATATGTCAAGAAGGTGGGTAACCTGGTTCGCATGCCCAAGGCGCTGCCCGTGATCGACATGTCCGCCCCGGTCTGCTGCGCCCCCGTCGCCGCCGGTCCCGTCGGCGACGCCGCCGCCCTGGAAATCGCCCTCCGTCTCAAGGCCATAGCCGACCCGGCCCGCGTGAAACTCCTGTCCCTCCTGCTCGCCAGCCCCCTCGGCGAGGAGAACACCGGCGACCTGGCCGCAGCCGTCACGCTCGCCGAATCCACCGTCAGCCACCACCTCGGCCAGCTGAAGAAGGCCGGCCTGGTCGAGTCCGAACGCCGCGGCATGAACACCTACCACCGCGCCCAGCGCGACTCCCTCGCCGCCCTGTGCGTCGTCCTCGACCCGAACTGCTGCCGCTAGCCCCGACTGTCAAGATCCGCGAACAGCCCTGGCAGTGGAAAGTCGTCGCTGGTGAGAATGCATTGGCGCGGCGGGCTTTTCGTGAGTCGGCCGCGCCGATGCAGGCCATCATGTTCGTGTCGGTTGTGGACGCCGAAGCCGGTGGCGGCGTTGTTGTAGATCTGCGCCATGGGGTGGGTGGGCTGGGGTTTCCCGCCATTGCTTCAAATCGGGTGGGGTTGCGCGGGTGGGGTCGGGCGCTCGGTGAGGGAAGTCGATAGTGGCCCCTGCGCGCGGAATCTGTGCTTGGATACGCGGACCTGGGCGGCCTGGTGAGGTAGTCCGATGTCACCTTCCGTTGGAACCTGTTCCACTGGACGAGGTGGGTCTGACCAGGGATTATCGGATTCGATGCCCCGGAAGTTGGGGGCAGTTTCCCGAATCGGGGTGGGTGGGGTGAGCGCGTTTTGTACACTCCCCGCTGAAGTGAATAGACGTCACTTCAGATCCTGAATTCGAGGTACCCATGAAGTCTTCAACACCGGTGGGGGTGTTTGCCGTCCGTGTCGCCGCGGCCGTGATCGGCGCGGGGCTGCTGATCGCGGGCGTTGCCGGGTGCGGCAGCGACAAGTCGTCCGACAGTTCGCCGGGCGGTGCCACCAGCACCGCCGCCACATCAGTCAGCTCCACGGCCACTCCCGCACCGACGACCGTCGCGCCCGCGCCGACGACCGAGGCCCCCGCGCCGCAACCGGCGGCCACGGAACCGGCCGCGCCGCAGCCCGTCGCGCCGGAGGTCGTCGCGCCGCAACCGGTCGCGCCGCAGCCGGCCGCACCCAAGCCTGCGCCGCAGACGCAGCAGCAGAAGCCCGCGCCGCCGACCCTGGACGCGCCCGGATTCGAGCCGCGTGCGGGTTACTGAGAAGGCTGGACAGGTTCGTGCTGGGTAATGGCGGGCGGTGGTTGTGTGCCGCCGCGGTAGCGTTCGCGGCCTCGGTATCCACCGTGGCCGCGGCGAACGCGGATCCGGCTTCGCCGGATGCCACCCCCGCGGGCAAAGAGCTGGTGGTGCTGGGTGATTCGTTCTCCGCGAACGCCTGGGACTTCTTCGACGAGGACAACAGCTGCCTGCGCCACGGCCGGACGGCCTGGCCGGTGCAGCTGGGCCGGCTCATGGGCGTGTACGGGACCGACGAGATGGCCGATCCCTCCTGCCCGGGCGCGTCGATCGACAGCGGCCCGGGGTGGAGCCTGGCCCAGGAGGCCCAGAAAGCGGACAAGGCAGGCGCTTTCGGGTCGAATACCAAGGTCGTCACGCTGCAGTTCGGGCTGAACGACAAGTGGGGCAAGAACGACCAGACGCTCTGGAAGTCGTTGCAGGGCTGTGTGTTCAACCTGGTCGACGGCTGCGATCCGGAGTCGATCGACCAGGGCCGGATGCCCGACTACAACGGTGTGTCCGGGGCGTTGATGGCCAAGCGTATGAGCAATGCGGTCACCTACATCAAGTACTACGCACCGAACGCCCGCATCGTGTTCGTCGGCTATCCGGAGTTGTTCACCCGGGGCAGCAGCACGGTCTGTCTCAGCATCGGCGGCATCGCGCCGTTCATCCAGTCGCGCGGTCGCGCGGTGGTGGAGTACTTCGACCGCATCGACCAGGCGCAGCGGGAAGCCGCCCAGCTGCTGGGCATCGAGTTCCTGGATTCCCGCGCGCTCACCACCGGTCATGGGCTCTGCTCGTCGCAGCCCTGGCTGAATGGCGTGTTCGATCCACGGGCCGATCTCGACGGCCTGTTCTTCCATCCGTCGAGCCAGGGTGACGCCGTGGTCGCCAACGCCATCTACGACCGATACGGGCACTGATGCCATCGATATTCCGTCGATCGGACTGTTGACCATCGATAGCCTCCTCGTCGAGTTTCCCGATTGTCCAGGGGTTTTGCGGTTTGCTGAATCCCGCACCCCGGCCCTCGGGGCCTCTTGTACACTCCGCGCAAAAGTGAAAAGTTCACCGTTCAATTTGCGATTCGAGGGTTTCATGAAGTTCCGTATCCCAGGCGCACGCACCGCGGTGGCCGCCATCGGCGGGGTCGTGCTGATCGGCGCGCTGGCCGCGTGCGGAAGCGACAAGGCCGCCGACACGCCCACCACCCCGGCGAGCACCACCGTCGCCGTCGTGAGCAGTTCGGCCGCTCCCGCGAGCAGCGCCGCCCCGGCGCCGAGCGCGGCCCCCACGCCCGCCGCGGCCCCGGAGGCCGCCACCGAAGCACCCGCCCCGCAGCCGGCGGCCCCCGCAGCGCCCGAAGCGCCTGCGGCACAACCGGTTGCGCCCAAGCCCGCACCGCAGACCCAGCAGGCGCCCAAGCCCGCGCCGCCGACCCTGGATGCCCCCGGGTTCGAGCCCCGCGCAGGCTACTGACGAAACCGGAGTACACACGTGTCGGGAATCAACGGTCGGTGGCTGTGTGCCGCGGTGGTCGCGTTCGCGGCGGCCATGACGGGAACATCGGGGGCGCAAGCGGATTCGGTACCGCAGGGTAAGGAACTCGTCATCCTGGGCGACTCGTTCACGGCCAACGGCTGGAACCCGCTGTCCCAGGAGAAGAAGTGCGACCACGGCGACACCGCGTGGCCGGTGCAGCTGAGCGCACTGATGGGCGTGCAGGGCACCGATCGGATGTGGAACCAGTCGTGTCCGGGCGCGTCGCTCGACACCGGGGACGGGTACACCCTGAAGGTCCAGGCCGGCAACGCCGACAAGGCGGGCTCGTTCGGCCCGAAAACCAAGTTGGTGACGGTGCAGTTCGGCCTCAACGACGTGTGGGGTGGCGCCCCACAGTCCCCGTGGAGCTCGATCGAGCGCTGCTTCTACGACGTTGTCGGCGGCTGCGGTCCCGACGCGGTGGCCGCCGGCCGAATGACCGACCCGCAGAAGGTGACCGGCGCCGAGTACGCCTCCCGCATCAGCAAGGTCGTCACCTACATCCGGTACTACGCGCCGAACGCGCACATCGTGATCGTCGGCTACCCGGAGCTGTTCCGGCCCGACCAGGACGCCATCTGCTTCGACATCGCCGGCGCCCCGGTCACCCAGCCGCGCGGCCGCACGGTCGTCGAGTACCTCAATCGCATCGACCAGGCCGAGCGCGAAGCCGCCGCGCGGCTGAACCTGGAATACCTCGACGCCCGCGCGCTCACCGCCGGGCATGGGCTGTGTACGCCGCAGCAGTGGGTCAACGGAGTGTTCGACCCGAAAGTCAATATCGCCGGGCTGCCGTTCCACCCCGCTCCGCAGGGCGACGCCGTGGTAGCAAACGCACTGTACGAGAGGTACGCACGATGACCCGCCCACCCGAAGTCGCCCCGCGCGAGGCCTCCGCCGCGCTCGCGGTGGAGCAGTACACCACCCAGCTCCTCCAGCCCGCCCAGTCCACGCGGGCCGCCGAACCGGTCCGGACGGCCGAGCCGGTCCGGACGAAGGGCCTCACCGAGTCCGTCGCCGAGCGCGCCCGGCGGGAGCGGCCCGCGCTGCCCTCGCTGACCGGCGCGCGGTGGTGGGCGGCGTTCGCGGTATTCGTCTTGCACGCCTTGGTGTTCCTGCCGGTCTACCCGTTCCAGAAGTCGGCGCTGTTCCGCCACATCCACGAGTGGATCCCGATGCAGCTCGGGGCCGCGGGCGTCACGTTCTTCTTCGTGCTGTCCGGCTTCATCATCTACTGGTCGTTCCGGCCGGGCATGTCGGTGCGCGCCTTCTACCGGCGGCGGGTGCTCAAGATCTATCCGACGCACCTGTTGGCTGCCGCCGCCTTCATCGTGGTGGCGAGCGTGCCCCTGCACCGCGCGGTGGTGTGGGTGCCGAACCTGCTGCTGGTGCACACCTGGGTGCCGAAGTGGACCACGGTCGGCGGGCTGAACGTCCCGTCCTGGTCGCTGGCCGCGGAAGTGCTGTTCTACCTGAGCTTTCCGCTGCTGCTGCCGCTGGTCATGCGGATCCCGACCCGCCGCCTGCTGCTGGCCGCGGGCCTGCTGATGCTGGGCATCGCCCTGCTGCACACCTCGTACTTCCTGTGGGTGGACGGTCCGAAGGGCATCGCGAATGCCTTTGCGCCGAGGCTGGTTCCGGGCAATGCGTCGCCGCACTACGAACTGCACGCCTCCCCGGCCTGGTTCCAGCAGCCCGACATCCCGGTGTCCCCGTCGTACTGGCTCAGCTACACCTTCCCGCTGTCGCGCCTGCCGGAGTTCTTCCTCGGCGTGCTGGCGGCCCGCACGGTGCTCGAAGGTCGTTGGCGCAACACCAATCTCGCCTGGCCGCTGGTCGCGCTGACCGTCGCGTACGCGGCGACCTGGGTGGTGCCGGTGAACTACAAGATGTCGGTGCTGCTGCTGCCCCCGATGACGGCGGTGGTGGCCACCATGGCCGCCCGGGACCTGGCCGGCATCCGCGGCCTCAACTCCCACCCGCGCATGGTGTGGCTCGGCAATGTCTCCTTCGCCTTCTACCTCATCCAGTTCCCGGTCATGGTCCTGGTCACCCGATACCTGATCGGCGGCAGGGAGTTCGGCATCCTCGGCTGGGCCGGCTTCTCCCTGCTGTGCCTGGTCGTGTCCACCGCCCTCGCCGCACTGCTCTACCACTGGGTCGACCTGCCCATCATGCGGAACTTCGCCCGCTCGAAGCGGGTCGCCCGCGCGAAGGTCTAGTCCCGCTCTACCTGTTGCTTGTCGATAGCTGTACGTGCTGACCGACGTTCCTTGCGACACAACCTTCCTCATTGCTGGTCGTCCGTCCAAAAGCCGGGTGGTGTTCACCACCCGGCCACGGGCAGAGCGGTGATCCGACACCTAGAACCTGTTCTATTCGGGGCGCACTTCGGTAACGACCCGCAAAGGAACATGTATGCGCCACAAAGGCGTTGGAAACGGCCACGGCAAAGTCTTCGCTATCACGGCTGCGGCCGCACTGGCGGTGTTGGGAGGCTCCGCGGTCACGCCGACCGTGGCGCACGCCGCGGTCACCAGCCCGAACCTGATCGTGGATGGCGATGCCGAGGCGGTGGCACAGTGCTCACCGAAGGGGCTGGACGGCATGACGCTGCCGGGCTGGACCATCGGCAAGGGTGAGCCGAATGCGGTGTGCTACGGACAGTCCGGATGGCCGGACGCGTCCTCGCCGGGTCCGTCGAACCGGGGTTCGAAGTTCTTCGCCGGCGGCGGTACCGGTAATGCCGAGATGGATCAGACCATCAGCGTCTCGGCCGCGGGCGCGGCCATCGACCAGGGGGGCGTGAGCTTCGATCTCAATGGCTGGCTGGGCGGATACGGTGCCCAGGACGACCGCGTAAACATGACGGCGACATTCCTCAGCGCATCGGGCTCCCAGCTCGGTTCGGCCGAGTGCGACGACGTGAGCAGCATCGATCGCGGCCTGAAAACCGGTCTGCTGCAGCGTGATACGAAGGGCACCCTGCCGAAGGGCACGCGCGCGGTGAAGATCCAGCTGAACTTCAGCTGGACCGACGGCGACACCAACGACGGCTACGCCGACAACCTGTCGTTCACCATCGGCGCCGCACTGCCCGCGCCGAAGCTGACCGCACCCGCCTCGACGGTGCCTGGTTACGACCACGTCTTCGTGGTCTACCTGGAGAACCAGGATTACGACGGCCTCACCGGCATCATCGGTAATCCCCAGGCCCCCTACATCAACGGCCTGCGGCCGCAGGGCGCGACGCTGAGCCAGTCCTACGCCACGACGCATCCGAGCGATCCGAACTATGTCGCGCTGGCGGCGGGCGGACTGTACGGGCTGGTCGACAACAGCGTGGGCACGACGACCCTCGACGCGCGCCACATCGGCAACAGCGTGGACGCCGCGCACAAGACCTGGAAGGGCTACGCCGAGGACGCCAACGGCAATTGCGACCAGGCCTCCCACGGCCAGTACTACCCGGATGACCTGCCGTTCTTGTACTTCCAGAACATGAAGTCCAACCAGTCCTACTGCGCGGCACACCTGCAGCCGCTCACGCAGATGACGACCGACCTGCAATCCGCCGCCACCACCCCGAACTTCGTCTGGTTCGCCGCCAACGAATGCCACAACATGGAGGGCTGCGGCGTCGCCTCGGGTGACAGCTGGCTGAGCTCCACCCTGCCTGCGATCCTCAACTCCCCGGCCTGGAAGCAGCAGCGCTCGCTGCTCATCCTGACCTGGGACGAGGGTGCCACCAAGGCGTTCGGCCCGCTGTTCCCGAACCGGGTCCCGACCATCGTGCTGGGCTCGCAGAACACCGTGAAGGCCGGCTTCACCAGCTCCCAGCGCACCGACCAGTACGGCTTGCTCCGCACCATCGACACCGCCCTCGGCCTGCAGCCCCTGACCAACAACGACGGTTACGCGGCCACGGTGAACGACATCTGGTCCGGCCACTGACGGTCCCGTCGCTCGTCCGGATGATCTGACCGCGCAGGCACACCCGGTGTGCCTGCGCGGCGTGGTCGGTGTTGGTGCGTGGCGTGTTCGCGCGACGCGCGGCATCCTGGGCGGATCGCGAGGTGCGGGATCCTGTCGGTTCGCACGGCTAGTCTGCGGGGATGGTCAAACCGGAGTCGGCGCTGCGCCGCTTGATGCGCGATACGGGAAAACTGCTGCAGCCGTATGGGTTTGAGGGGGCGGAGCCGACCTGGGTGCGGGGGATGCCCGGCGGTACGGCCACCGTGGCGCGGACGCGCACATTCCGAACGTTCACCGGTGGACAGCAGATGCTCCGATTCGGGCTGGGCGCCTGGGCGACCCCGACCGCGTGGTGGGAATTCCGCAACTGGCGCAACGAACGCCTGGGCCGTGCACCGCTCGCGCTCGAGACCGCGGCGGGGCCCGGCCTGCTCCCGGGCGAGGGTCTACCCGAGGACCCGGACCAGCTGTGGTCGGTGCGCCTCGACCCCGACCAGCCGGGTCACGTCCAGCCCGGCGATATCGACCTCATTCGCGCAGAGCTGCCCCGGCGCGTCCACGCCCACGCCCGCCGCGCGCTGCGCCTGCTCGACCAGGACAACTATCTCGAAGAGTTACTGGCGCAACCGAATCCGACCACCGCCACCTGGGAGGCCATCGCCGTGCTGCTCGCCGAGCAGGGCCCGAGCTCCCGCCTCGACGACGCTCTGGATCGCCTGACGCGCGCAGCGCGGGAGCAGCCCGACTCTCGCACTCAGGACGTCGTCGACTTCATCGCGGCCCGCACTTTGTCGAGCCGCTCGGCGTAGAAGAACGTGGCCGGTGGCGTAACCCGCTCGGGCTCGGTCTTCTTGGAGAACACCGCGCTATTGTCGCCCGGCGGGCCTATTGCTGCCCGGCGGAGCGCTGGTATTCGCGCCAGGCCTTCTGTGTTTCGGTGAGTTTCGGCTTCGGTGTGCGATTGCGGAAGAAATTGACCACCATCACGACCGGCAGAATGAACGCCTGGAAGAAGATGAGGTAGGAGCCGCCGTCGAAAAGGAAGGCGAGATAGAAGGCGTAGCCGAGATAGACCGCACCGAAAATGCCGTTGATCGAGCGTGAGGCGCTGCTCTGCCCCTGCCGCACCACCGCCAGCGCCAGCATGATCACGCCACTGAGCGCGAGCAGGCCCACATACCAATTGAACATGGTTTCCCCCGAGAACAATTCGAGCCCAACCGTTCGGCTCGGCCGCGCCGAACCATAACACCGGCCGGGACCGGGCGCCATCGATAAATCGATGCACGCCCGGTGTCTCAGCGACGGGGAATGGCGGGCGTATCCCAGGCGCGGGCGTAGCGGGTCTTGTCCGCGGACTTCGCCGGCTTGGCGCGGTACACCACGTACGGGCGGACCAGGTAGCCGATGGGCGCGGAGAACATGTGGACCAGGCGGGTGTAGGGCCAGAAGGCGATGAGGGACAACACGATCAGGCCGTGCGCCTGGAAGGTCCAGGGGGTGCCGACCATGAGGTCGGGGTGCGGGTGCAGGGTGAACAGGCTGCGGAACCAGGGGGAGACGGTCTCGCGGTAGTTGTAGGTGCCCCAGAGCAGGTTGCTGCCGACGGTGTTGAGCAGACCGGTGATCAGGGCGGCGGCCAGCAGGATGTACATCACCTTGTCATTGGTGGTGGTGGCTTGACGGACGGCGGGGACGGTGACGCGGCGGTAGAGCAGGATGCCGATCCCGGCGATGACCGCCACGCCCGCAACGGATCCCGCGGAGACGGCGACCACGTGATAGGTCTCCTCGGAGATGCCGACAGCGTCGGTCCAGGACTGCGGGATGAGCACGCCGAGCACGTGCCCGCCGATCACCCCGAGCATGCCGAAGTGGAACAGCGGGCTGCCCAGGCGCAGCAGCCGTGACTCGTAGACCTGCGAAGACCGTGTGGTCCAGCCGAATTGGTCGGTGCGATAGCGCCACAGGTGCCCGAGCACGAACGACGTGAACGCGATGTAGGGCAGCATCAGCCAGAGCGCGGAGCTCATCGGCGGGCCTCCGATCCGGTGAAGGCGAGCGGGTCCATGGCGAAGGGCTCCAATCCGACTTCTTCCTCGGGCGGGCCCTGGGCGGCGAGTTCGGCGATGCGCCGGCGGTCGGCGGTGGTGACCGGTGGCAGGGTCGCCACCACCGACGCCAGCACCCCGGCGTAAGGAGATCCGCTGTCGGAAAGCGACAACCGCAGCAGTTCCAGCACCGGGACGTGTTCGCCCAGCAGTCGTTCGCCGCCGACGGGATCGACGGTGGCGGCGAATTCGAGCAGCACGGGCAGGTGGTCGGGCAGCTCCTCGTCGCCGAGCTCGACCCCGGCGTGGCGGTAGGCGTGCTTGAAACGCAGCAGCGCCATCCCGCGCTTGCGGGTGTCCCCGTAGGCGTAGAAGGTCAGGTGCAGGCTGGCCCGGCGGCGCATGTCGAAGGTCTCGACATACTCCTGTGCGAGCGCGATCGCATCGCCGGTGCGCAGGTGCGCGAGGAACCCGGCCAGCAGCGGACGGATCGCGTCCGGCAATTCCGCTGTGGCGGCGTCGAGTTCGTCGAGCATGGCCAGGGTCTGCGCGCTCGGATAGTCGAGCAGCAGCGCGCCCAGCCGCCACACCAGTCGCCGATCGCGTTCGCTCATGGCGACGGCGGGTTCGGGCCGTCGCCGCAGTTTCAGCAGGCTCATCGCGGGGCTCCGGTGGATTCCGTTGCGGCGGTGTCGAGTTCGTCGATCATGGCACGCGTCCGCGGGTGCGGGTAGTCGAGCGACAGTGCGTTCAGCCGCCAGGCCTGCCGCCGATCCTCTTCGTGCGCGGTGACGGCGGGTTCGGTGCGCCGTCGCGGTTTCAACAGGCTCATCGTGTGGCTCCGGTGGGTTCCGGCTCGGCGGCGGCAGCGCCGTTGCTGACGCCGTCGACACCGGAACCATGGTGGCCATTGCCGTTTCCGTTGCCGTTTCCGGACGTGGCGGTGGATACGCCGGCGCCGCTGCCGTTCGCTCCGTTTCCGCCATGGCCATTGGCACCGGAGCCATTGGTGCCGGCTTCGGTGGGCACCAAGCCTTTCGTGCTCTTGCCGTCCCAGTTCAACAGGTTGATGCGGTTGGATTTCTGGTCGGGGGAGGCATCGTTGGTGTCGGTGAGGTGGAATTTGTCGGCCATGTAGTCGAAGGCCGTCATGCCGGGGCCGCCGTCGGTGTCGAGCGAGCAACCCGTGGCGAGGGAATCCAGTTCGTGGGCACGGGAAGTCGCGCCCGACGGGATCACGTAGCGGTGTTCGTATTTGGCGATCGCGAGCAGCCGGTACATGGCTTCGATCTCTTCGGGCTCGAGGCCGACCGCATCCGGGATGGACAGGTCGGGTTCCTGGCCCAGGTTGATCGAGCGCATGAACGACCGCATCCCGGCGAGCCGCTGCAACGAGGCACGGACCGGGCCGATCTCACCGGCGGTGAACAGTTCGGCCAAGTACTCCAACGGAATACGCAGGGCGTCGATGGCGCCGAAGAGATTGTTGTGGTTCTCCCCGTCGTGCCCGGTCTGGGTCAGGGTGTCCACCACCGGCGACAGCGGCGGCACGTACCAGACCATGGGCATGGTCCGGTATTCCGGATGCAGCGGCAAGGCGATCTGGTAGTCCACGATCAGCTTGTAGACCGGCGAATCCTGGGCGGCCTGAATCCATTCCGGCGAGATCCCGGCCCGCTCGGCCTCGGCGATGACGCGCGGGTCGTGCGGGTTGAGGAACACGCCCAGCTGGGCGGGATAGAGGTCCTGGTCGTTCTCCACCGAGGCGGCCTCGAGGACCTTGTCGGCGTCGTAGAGCATGACCCCGATGTAGCGCAGTCGCCCGACGCAGGTTTCCGAGCAGACGGTGGGGATGCCGACTTCCACCCGCGGGTAGCAGAAGGTGCATTTCTCTGCCTTGCCGGTCTTGTGGTTGAAGTAGATCTTCTTGTACGGGCATCCGGTGACGCATTGCCGCCAGCCGCGGCACTTGTCCTGGTCGACGAGCACGATGCCGTCCTCGGCGCGCTTGTAGATCGCGCCCGACGGGCACGACGCGGCACACGAGGGGTTGAGGCAGTGCTCGCAGATGCGCGGCAGGTAGAACATGAACGTTTCTTCGAACTCCAGCTTGACCTGCTCGGAGAGCTTGGCCAGCAACGGGTCCTTACCCACCTGCTCCGGGCCCGACCCCAGCGAGTCGTCCCAGTTCGCGCCCCAGGTGACGTTGGTGTCCTCACCGGTGATCAGCGACTTGGGCCGCGCCACCGGCGTGGTGTCCATCTGCGGCGCGGACAGCAGATTGTCGTAGTCGTAGCTCCACGGGTCGTAGTAGTCCGACACCGTGGGCAGATCCGGGTTGGCGAAGATATTGAGCAGCCGCTTCATCCGCGACCCGGACTTGAGGGTCAGCCGGCCCTTCCTGTCGAGGGTCCAGCCGCCCTTCCACTTCTCCTGGTCCTCGTAGCGACGCGGATAACCCTGTCCCGGACGGGTTTCCACATTGTTGAACCACACGTACTCGGTGCCGGAACGGTTGGTCCAGGCCTGCTTGCAGGTGACGCTGCAGGTGTGGCAGCCGATGCATTTGTCCAGGTTCATGACCATGGCCAGTTGCGCCATCACACGCATATCAGTACTCCACTTCCTGCGAGCGCTTGCGAATCGTGGTGACCTCGTCGCGCTGATTTCCGGTGGGGCCGTGGTAGTTCAGCGCGAACGACTGCTGCGCATAGCCACCGATGAGGTGCGAGGGCTTGATCATGATCCGGGTCAGCGCATTGTGGATACCACCGCGTTTACCCTTGCCCCGCTTGACATCCGCCGTGCCTTCGATGCGCGGCACGTTCACCGCGCGGTCCTGGGCGTGATACATGAACACCGTGCCCTCGGGCATGCGGTGCGACACGATCGCGCGGGCCACCACGATGCCGTTGCGGTTGATGGCCTCGATCCAATCATTGTCGGCGACACCGATTTTCGCGGCGTCCTTGTCCGACATCCAGATCGCCTGACCGCCCCGCGAGAGCGTCAGCATGTGCAGGTTGTCCTGGTAGGCGGAGTGGATCGACCACTTCGAGTGCGGCGTCAGATACCGCACGGTCACACCGTTCTCGCTCACCTTGCCGATGCCCGGCTCGGCGAACAGCGCGGTCATGTCGAGCGGCGGCCGGTAGATCGGCAGTTGCTCGCCCAGCTCCATCATCCAGTCGTGATCGAGATAGAAGTGCTGCCGCCCGGTCAGCGTGTGCCAGGGCTTGGACCGCTCCACATTGATGGTGAACGGCGAATACCGGCGTCCGCCCGTCTCGCTCCCGGACCATTCCGGTGAGGTGATCACCGGAACGGGCCGGGCCTGCGTGTCGGCGAAGGTGATTCGCTTCCCCTCGTGTTCGGCAGCCAGATCGGCCAGCTCGGTTCCGGTGCGCCGTTCCAGCGCATGGAACCCTTCCACCGCGAGCCGGCCGTTGGTGGTGCCGGACAGTGCCAGGATCGCCTCGGCCGCGTGGGTGTCCTTGGCCAGGGACGGACGGCCCTGCGCGACACCGGAAACCACAGTGCCGTTGACGCCGCGCAGGTAATCTACCTCGATATCGGGCAGAGTGGTGACACCCTTGGTGGTGAGTCCCAGCGTTTCGACCAACGGCCCGAGCGCGGCCATCTTGTCCGCGACATTCGGGTAGTCACGTTCGACGACAACGAGTTTCGGCATGGTGACACCCGGAACGGGCTCGCATTCGCCGTGCTTCCAGTCCAGCACCCGCCCGCCGGCCTGCGCCAGCGCGTCGGCGGTGTCGTGCTGCAGCGGCACCGCGACCAGGTCCTGGCGCACGCCCAGATGCTTCTCCGCCAGCCAGGAGAACCCGCGGGCAATGCGGTGGAAGGCCTCGAAATCGGTCTTGGCCTCCCACGGCGGGGAGATGGCCGGGGAGAAGGCGTGCACGAACGGGTGCATGTCGGTGGAGGACAGGTCGTGCTTCTCGTACCAGGTGGCGGCCGGGAACACGATGTCGGAGAACAGGGTCGTGGACGTCATGCGGAAGTCCATCGACATCAGCAGATCCAGCTTGCCGGTGGCGGCCTCGTCGCGCCATTCCAGCTCCTGCGGGCGCACCCCGGTGGTCTCGGTGGTCTGCAGGTTGGAGTCCGCGCCGAGCAGGTGCTTGTGGAAGTACTCGTTGCCCTTGCCGGAGGAACCCAGCAGGTTGGCGCGCCACACCGTCAGCACGCGCGGGAAGTTCTCGGGCGCGTCGGGATCCTCGCAGGCGAAGCGGAGATCGCCCGACTTCAGGCCGTCCACCACGTAATCCGCGGGCGTCTTGCCCGCCTGCTCGGCCTCGTCGACGAGATCGAGGGGATTGCGGTTGAGCGTCGGATACGACGGCATCCAGCCCAGACGTGTTGCGAGCGCGATATTGTCGGCCGCCGTGCGCCCGGAGAACGTGCCCTTGCTCAACGGCGAGGCGAACGACTCGGAGGTGAACGGGTCGTAGCGCCACTGGTTGTTGGCCAGGTACCAGAACACGGTGCCCTGCATCTGCCGCGGCGGCCGCTGCCAGTCCGAGGCGAAAGCCAGTGTGGCCCAACCGGTCACCGGACGGCACTTCTCCTGGCCCACGTAATGCGCCCAGCCGCCGCCGTTCACGCCCTGGCAGCCGGTGAGCAGGGTCAGGGTGAAGAAGGAGCGGTAGATCTGGTCGGAGTGGAACCAGTGGTTGGTGCCCGCGCCCATGAGGATCATGGACCGGCCCTTGGAACGCTCGGCGTTGTCGGCGAATTCGCGGCCGAGGCGTTCGGCCTGTTGGGCGGGGACGCCGGTGATCGACTCCTGCCAGGCGGGAGTGTACGGCTGGGTCGCATCGTCATAGCCGGTCGGCCAACTGCCGGGCAGGCCGGACCGGGCTACGCCGTACTGCGCCAGCAGCAGGTCGAACACCGTCGTCACCCGTCGTCCCGCGATGACGGTGGTCGGCACGCCACGGGTGAGGACAGCTGCATCACTGCCCTCGGACCCACCTGGCGGCCCGTCGAAGCGGGGGAACTGCACGGCCGCAACGTCATCGGTGCGCCCGTGCAGGGTCAGCAGGGGATCGGTGTCCCCCAGGTCCAGGTTCCAGCGCCCCTTGCCCGCCTCGTTGAAGCGGTGGCCGAGAGAGCCATTGGGCACCTGCGGACTACCGTCCGCGTCCAGCAGCACCGTCTGGTGCTCGACGCCCTCGCCGGTGCGGCCGAGATCGGCGGCGGTGAGGAACTTGCCGGGCGTGAAGGTGTGACCGCTGTAGTCGCCTTCGGTGGACCAGCCGCCCTCGTGCTCGTCCAGCACCACCAGGTACGGCAGATCGGTGAAGCGCTTGATGTAGTCGTTGAAGTACGGAGTCTGCTTGTCCACGAAGAACTCTCGCAGCACCACGTGACCCATGGCCATGGCCAGGGCGGCGTCCGTACCAGGGCGTGCGGGCACCCATTCGTCGGCGAACTTGGTGTTGTCGGCGTAGTCCGGGGAGACCACCACGACCTTCTGGCCGCGGTAGCGGGCCTCGGTCATGTAGTGCGCGTCCGGGGTTCGGGTGACCGGGACATTGGAGCCCCACATGATCAGGTAGCCGGCGTCGAACCAGTCGGCGGACTCGGGCACGTCGGTCTGGTCGCCGAAGACCTGCGGGGAGGCGACGGGTAGGTCGGCGTACCAGTCGTAGAACGACAGCATCGAGCCGCCGATCAGCGAGATGAACCGGGCGCCGACCGCATGCGAGACCATGGACATGGCCGGGATCGGCGAGAACCCCGCGATGCGGTCGGGGCCGTACTTCTTGATCGTGTAAACGTGTGCGGCGGCGGCGATTTCGGCGGCTTCCCACCATTCGGCGCGCACGAACCCGCCCTTGCCGCGCGCGGACTTGTAGGCCTCGGCCCGGTCCGCGTCCTCGACAATGGACTCCCACGCCAGCACCGGATCCTTGAGCCGCGTCTTGGCGTCGCGGTACAGCTCCAGCAGCGTGCCGCGCACGTACGGGTAGCGGATGCGCGCGGGGGAGTAGGTGTACCAGGAGAACGACGCGCCACGCGGACAGCCGCGGGGCTCGTACTCCGGCTTGTCGGCGCCGACGCTCGGGTAGTCGGTCTGCTGCGACTCCCAGGTGATCACACCGTCGGAGACGTAGATCTTCCACGAGCACGAACCGGTGCAGTTCACGCCGTGCGTGGACCGCACCACCTTGTCGTGCGACCACCGATCCCGGTAGAACTCGTCGGCCTCGCGCCCGCCCACCTTGTGCAGGGTGCGCAGGTCACCGGACACCTCGCCGCGGTTGAAGTACTTCCCCAGTCGAAGCAGCGCATCGGCGGACGAGTGTCCGTTCTGCGTAATAGCCATAACGCCCCCTTCGAGCTGGAAAACCGGGCTGCTGGCTCGACTGTAGGGACGCCGGGGGAGGCATCAAAACGGTTTGCTCACAATGCTCGAAGCGCATTTGTGAGCTGTGAGATCGCCGCAATGTTCCGGTCACTGCGGGGTAGCGGCCGAGGTCACACCTTGCGGTCGCGACCTGGGAAAACCTCTTCGCAGGCAGTGAAACAAGTTCTCGGAAGGGGCTTCCGGGGCAGTGGCGGTGAAGCTTCCGAAACGGTTGGTTCTCGGTTACTTAATATTTGTTAACACACCTTCGGATTGCTGAGTGATCGCTATATCGTGCACCCATGCAACGATTCGACGGCGTCATCGAGACCGCTGCCAACGGTGGTGCATACATTCCTATTCCCCCCGACATCATCACCGCCCTCGGCGGCGGAGGCCGCATCCCAGTCCAGGCCACCTTCGACGGCATCCCGTACCGAGGCTCCATCGCCAACATGGGTGCGGGACCGTGCCTGGGACTGCTGAAGGCGATCCGCGCCGAACTCGGCAAGGGGGCTGGCGACCGGGTCGCCGTCACTGTCGAACGTGACACCGTGGAACGCACCATAGCCGTCCCCGACGACCTCGCCGCCGCACTGCGGGAGGCGGGGGTGCAGGACGCCTTCGACAGGCTCTCGTACACCAACCGCCGTGAGCACGTCACCTCCGTGACCGACGCCAAGAAACCGGAGACTCGCACTCGCCGGATCGGCAAGATCGTCGAGTCCCTCGCCGGCGGTTCTTGAAACGGATCCGATGCGTCATCTAAATTCGTTGAGGGAGTGGTCATTTCAGCTTCAGTGAGTTGAATTATCGTGGAATATAGGACATTTCGGGTTCCTCTTGGTTGGTGGCAGCGATAGAATTAGTGCATGAATTCGACGGGGGTGACACTCGACACGTGCGGCATCGCAGACCTGGCGGCCGTCGTCGAAAACCTGTCGGATTCCGTCCTGCACGCGAACCTCACTCCGCTCGCTGATGGTGAGGTCGTGGAGTTGATGCAGCGGTTGGAGACCTGCAAACGTCAACTGTCGGCACTGGATTCACGCCTGATCATCGAAGCCTGCAACCGTTCGCTGCCCGAAGGTAACGGGGCGAAAGATGTGGTGCCGTTCCTGCGGCAAACCCTGGGGTTGTCGAAGTACGACGCCTCGGTGCGGGTGAAGATCACCCGCCAGTGCGGGGAATTCTTCGAGCCGACCGGACACCTGCGCCCCGCCTCCCTCGTCAAGACCGCCGAAGCCTTTGAGGCAGGCGATATCTCGCGTGACCACGTCCGCAACATCATCGACGTGATGAACCACCTGCCCGCCGACATCCCCGCCGAGACCCGCGCCGAGGCCGAGGACATCCTGGTCGGCCACTCCCGCATCGGGTGGCCCGATGACCTGCCCAAGATCGGTCGCGACATCCTCGCCCGCGTCGACCCCGACGGCAAGGTCGTCTCCGACGCCGACCGCCGTCGCCGCCGTGGCCTGATCCTCGGCCGCCCCGGGGTGGATGGCATGTCGTGGATCGAGGGCTGGATCACCCCCGAACTGCGGGCGCTGTTGGATGCGGTGTTCGCGAAGCTGGCGCGTCCGGGTATGTGCAACATCGACGACACCGACAGCGTCGCCGCCACGGTCAAGGTCGTCCATTCCAAGGTGCTGGAAGCCGCCGCCCGCCGCGACCGCCGCGATGCCGGTCAGCGCACCCACGACGCGTTGTTCGCGTTGCTGCAGCCAGGTGTCGACCCGGCCAAGCTGGGTTCGCACCGTGGTCTGCCGGTGCAGGCCATCCTGACCATGTCCGTCGCCGACCTCGAGCGTGGGGCCGGGGTCGCGACCACTGCTTCCGGCGGCCACGTGAGCATCGACGAGGCGTTGAAGATGGCCGAGGGTACCTGCCCGGTGCTGGCGGTCCTCGATGCCGACGGGCTGCCGCTGTATCTGGGCCGCTGCGAGCGCTTGGCGACTCCGGCCCAGCGTCTGGCCCTTATCGCTCGCGACAAGGGTTGCACCCGCCCGGGATGCGATGCGCCCGCGTCGATGTGTGCGGTGCACCACATCACCGACTGGGCCAAGGATGGCCCCACGGATCTGACCAATCTGACCTTGGTGTGCGATCACTGCCACGCGCTGGTGAACGACAGTGCCGACGGCTGGAAAACCGTTGTCATGGGCAAAGATTCCCCGTATCGGGGGCGGACCGGGTGGATTGCTCCGAAACGTCTTGACCCGACGGGCACGGCTCGGGTGAATGATAGACATCACGTTGGGCAGCAGGTCGCGGCTGCCATCGATTCCAGTTGCCTGAGGTGGGGTTCACGGGCCGCATGATTCCCGGCTGCTCGTGTCGGGCTTGCGTGCGCAGGGACGGGGAAGTGTGGTCGCCTCGCCTGCCCTACCGGACTTGAGCTGACGCCAGGTTGACAGCCGCCACCCGCCGATCCCGGCCCACGGACTGCACGTATCACCTTTCACAGACACCCCCACCGCCACCTCACCGCTGATCCCCGAACCCACAACGCCCACAGTCATATTCCCGCCACGGCGATTGCCGCGGCCATCTCCACCACACTTACCTCCGTGACCGTGGAATACCTCCTGCAGTAACCCCACATGCGGCTTCAAAGGTGAGCGGGCTGGTAGGTGGAGGCGCGGACGTGAGCCCGGCCCCTCCCTTCTCCAGGCGTCTGTTGATCCTTTGTCTTTTCGTCCTTGGGCCTTGCCGCTTTACGCGAGGGCGGCGTAGAGGTCGACGCCATTCCCGTCGGGGTCGAGGACCGTGGCGTACCGCTGGCCCCAGAACGCATCGAACGGCTTCAGTTCGGCGCGGTAGCCTGCGCTGACCAGCTCTTCGAACTTCTGGTCCACCCCGGCGGGTGAGCCGCAGTCACACGCGAGACCGATTCGCCCGGCCCCGGGAACCGCCTTCCAGTCCGGATGGAATGACCGGACTGTCTGCTCGGTGTCGAGCATCAGCTTGATACCGCCGCCCAGGTCGGCGTCCACGTGCGGCTGCTGCTCGGAGCCGTCGGCGAACTCCACGCCCAGACGCCGATAGAACTCCAGCGAGGCACCCATGTCCGTCACCACGATGCCGATCACATTCAGTCGAATAGCCATACCCGAACGGTATGCGACCCCATTACGAGAGGTCTTGAAGAAATCGGACAGTCAGCGGGCGTGGACCGCGGCCAGGCGTGCGGCCCGGATCGCGTTCCAGAGTGGCCGGAGTAGGGCCTCCTGTGCGGCCACGGCGGTCGCGGAGGTGGGGGCCGAGGCTGGCTCGCGTTCGGCGACGGTGAGGATCGCGGCCACCTGGTCGGCGGTGTCGAGGATCCGCCGGGCACGCAGGGGCATCGAATCGGGGTACTTGTGCTTGGTATGTCCGGCCAGTTCGGCTTCGACGAGTTCGCGAGGCCCGACTCCGCCGGACCCGAGCCGGGTGGTCTGGAGCTGCTGGAGTGCGTCGGCGGCATCGCGGACCGCCTCCCGCATGGTGTATTCGGCTTCGCCCAGCGGCATTTCGGGTGCGAGCGCGAAGGGGATCGGTGCCGAGTAGACCCGCCATTGCAGTGCGTCGTCGTCGGTCCAGACCGGTACCAGCCCGGTACCGGACGATCCGGCCGTCCCGATCAGAATGCCTTCCTCGGCTTCGGTTGCGGCGGCGGTGAATTCGGTGCCGACCGGGAGTCCGCGCACGTCTCCGGGAATCGGCAGCACCAGCCGCATCTGCGCCTCGGGCCCGTCGATCGCTTCGCGGATGACTTTGAGCAGCACCATGATTCCCGCCCCGGCCACCGCCGCGGGCTCGTCGTCGGACGCCCACGGCAATCCGGTGCGCCCGCCGGTCACGGGATCCCCGGCGGCCACCGTCTGCTGAGGAGCCCAGGCACGCAGCGCGTCCAGCACGTCGTCGGGGGCGCTGCGGCCGGCCAGCCAGGCACCGGCCCAGACCGTCAGCGATGCACTCGGGGAACTCATGCATTCGAGGATAACTGGCGGGCTACTCCTGCTCGGTGACGAAATCGATCAGTCGTTCGACCGCGCCGATGAGCGGGGTCTCGAGATCGCGGTAGGAGTTGACCGCGTTGTAGACGCGCCGCCACCCGTCCTGCGGCGTTCCCCAGCGTAGCCGCTGGCAGATGCCGGTTTTCCAGTCCTCGCCGCGTGGGACATCGGGCCAGGCGGGGATGCCGACGGCCTGCGGGCGGACGGCCTGCCACACGTCGATGTAGGGGTGGCCGGTGACGAGGACGTGCGCGCCCAGGCCCTGGGTCAGGCCGGATTCCTTGGAGCCTGTGACCAAATGGTCGACCAGGACTCCGACGCGCCGGGTCGGTCCGGGCTGGAATCCGGCGAGTTTGGCGCCGAGATGGTCGAGGCCCTCGAGCTGTTCGACCACCACGCCCTCGACCCGCAGATCGTGTCCCCACACCCGTTCGACCAGAGCGGCGTCGTGCACACCCTCCACCCAGATGCGGCTGGCCTTCGCGACGCGCGCCTTCAGCCCGTCGA
Organism: Nocardia sp. NPDC059154; assembly: GCF_042755705.1. NCBI lineage: Bacteria > Bacillati > Actinomycetota > Actinomycetes > Mycobacteriales > Nocardiaceae > Nocardia > Nocardia sp. NPDC059154. The sequence goes on along the minus strand of NZ_JBHZCS010000058.1, from coordinate 41,328 downwards.
CGCGGGTCGATCCCGAGGCGGATCGGGTGGGCTGCGTGGGCGCGGCGGCGGTCGGCTTCACGAGTGTCACCGGCTGCCCGTCGATCAGAAAGGCGGCTTCCCGCAGCGCGAACAGCCGGACCCGCCCACTGCGATCCTCGAGTTTGACGAACTCGCCGTCGTAGCTGCGATCGAAACCCACTACGGCGCCGCAGAATCCGGTGGCCGCGTCCTCGGCGACGAGGTCGCGTTCGGCGACCACGCGGGGCACCTCCCGTTTCTGCTTGCGCGCATGCCCGGAGAAGATGTCGCCGTACCGTTGGTGCCCACTCACCGCGTCGAGATTACCGGCGGTGAGCGGGAATCCCCCTCGCGCCGCGCCCATTCCGATATGTCCGGTAGAAAGCGCGGAGTGATCACGAATACCGGCCGTAACCCGCGATTACGGTTACTGTTGGTGACGTGGCCGCAATAGTTTGGCTGGTCGCGGGGATCCTGCTCGCGGCGGCCGAGATGCTCACGGGCAGTCTCGTGCTGATCATGCTGGGTGTTGCCGCGCTCATCACTGCGGGCGCCAACGCGCTCACCGGCTCGTCGGTACTCATCGACGCGGTGGTGTTCAGTGTCTCGTCGATTGCCCTGCTCGTACTGGTCCGCCCATTCCTGTTGCGGCGCTACGCGATTCCGCCGCCGCATCAGACCGGGGTGGACGCGTTGCCCGGCAAGACCGCGAAGGTGCTCGAAACGGTCGACGAGCACGGCGGTCGCGTGAAGCTCGGTGGCGAGGTGTGGAGCGCGCGTCCCTATGACGCCGCGGAGTCCTATCCCGTCGGTTCGACCGTGTACATCATGAGGATCGACGGCGCCCACGCCGTCGTCATGAAAGGGCCGTGATGGCTGTACTGATAGTCGCCGTCGTACTCATACTCCTGGTCGTGGTGGTGGTCTTCAAATCGGTGGCCCTGGTGCCGCAGGCCGAGGCCGCCGTGATCGAGCGGCTGGGCCGGTATTCGCGGACGGTGTCCGGGCAGCTGACCTTCCTGGTGCCGTTCGCCGATCGGGTGCGCGCCAAGGTGGATCTGCGCGAGCGGGTGGTGTCGTTCCCGCCGCAGCCGGTCATCACCCAGGACAACCTGACCGTGCAGATCGACTCGGTGGTCTACTTCCAGGTCACCAGTCCGCAGGCCGCGGTCTACGAGATCTCCAATTACATTGCGGCCGTGGAACAGTTGACGATCACCACGCTGCGCAACGTGGTCGGCGGCATGACCCTCGAAGAGACCCTGACTTCCCGCGACCAGATCAACACCCAGCTGCGCGGGGTGCTCGACGAGGCCACCGGCCGCTGGGGTCTGCGGGTGTCGCGCGTCGAGCTGAAGGCCATCGATCCGCCGCCGTCGATTCAGGAATCGATGGAGAAGCAGATGAAGGCCGACCGTGAGAAGCGCGCCATCATCCTCACCGCGGAAGGTCAGCGGGAGGCGTCGATCAAGACGGCCGAGGGCCAGAAGCAGGCGCAGATCCTCGCGGCCGAAGGCTCCAAGCAGTCGGCCATCCTCTCCGCCGAGGGCGAGCGGCAGTCCCGCATCCTGCGCGCGCAGGGTGAGCGGGCCGCCGCCTACCTGCAGGCGCAGGGTCAGGCCAAGGCCATCGAGAAGGTGTTCGCCGCGATCAAGAACGGCAAGCCGACTCCCGAGCTGCTGGCCTACCAGTACATGCAGACCCTGCCGCAGGTCGCCAAGGGCGACGCCAACAAGGTGTGGCTGGTGCCCAGCGATTTCGGCAAGGCCCTCGAGGGCTTCGCGCGCGGCTTCGGCAAGCAGGGCGAGGACGGCGTGTTCCGGTACGAGCCGTCCGAGGACGGTGCGGCCGCGGAAGCGCCCGAGAACGATGCCGACGAGGTGGCCGACTGGTTCGACACCGCCACCGACCCGGCCACCCAGCGGGCCGTCCGGGCAGCCGAGGCGGATGCGCGGGCACCGGTCGAGCCGGTCGGTTTGCCGCAGACCTCGACACGGCCGAATCTGGAACAGCGGTCCCCGCAGCAGCAGCCGGTGCAGCCGCAGTACCGCCAGGAGCCCCCGGACCAGCGCTGGCAGAACCCGCCTCCGCCGCCGCGTCCGCTGGGCCGCTGACAGTCCGGGGTATCGAACACGGGGATCGAATCAGGAACTGGGGCCCTCTCGACACTGTCGAGAGGGCCCCAGCTGATTGCGTGGCGAGTGCCGCGGATCAGTTCTGCGAGCCGCCGAAGTGCTCACCCGCGATGGAACGTGAGGGCTCACCGTCGACGCCGACCGGCACGTCGCCCTCCAGGGTCGTCCGGTAGAGCACGCGGGTCACGTCCAGGTGGGTGAGGTCGCCGGGTGCGAGGTGCGCGGTGGCCCGGTTGTCCCAGAACGCGACACTGCCCTTCTCCCAACGGAATCGGACCGTGTACGCCGGATCGGAGAGTTCGGCGTAGAGCAGTTCCAGCAGCGCGTCGCTCTGGCGCGGGCTGAGGCCGACGATGCGGGTGGTGAAGCCCGGGTTCACGAACAGCACGCGTTCGCCGGTCACCGGATGCACCCGCACCACCGGGTGTTCGGTGATCAGCGGTGCGGCCGCGACCCGTTTGGCGTAGTCGCTCTCCGCGTCCCAGGCGGGCAGCTTGCCGCCGAATCGGTGTTCGGCGCGCAGTCCGTCGAGGAAGGACTTGAGCGAATCCGGCAGGCCCGCGTAGGCGGCGGCGAGGTTGGTCCACTGGGTGTCGCCGCCGCGCTCGGGCGCGATCTCGGCCCGCAGCAGCGAGGCCGCCGGCGGGTTGATGAGCGGCGAGACGTCGGTGTGCCAGTGGTTGGTGTAGCTGAATTTCTTCTTCCCGAACCGCTTTTCGTACAGGCGGCTGTCGACGGCGAGGATCTCCGGGTACTCGGTGGGCGCGTCATCGTCGTACGGGTGCGAGGGCGTGACCGCGCCGAATCGCCGGGAGAAGGCGATCTGTTCGGCGTGCCCGATGTGCTGGTCCCGGAAGAACAGCACCTTGTATTCGTGCAGCGCAGCGGTGAGTACCGCGATCTGCTCGTCGGTGAAGTCGTCGCGCAGGTCGATGCCGCTGATCTCGGCGCCGATATACCCGGCGACGGGTCCGATGCGGAAGGTGCCGACCTGGTTCTCGGTTGCGGTGGTCATGTGCTTTCCTTTCAGATCTCAGGCGGTCGCCTGGGTACGGGCGGGGGCGAATTGGCTTTCCACGGGCGCGAGTCCGTAGTGGCCGCGCAGGGTCGGGGCGGTGTAGTCGGTGCGGAACAGGCCGCGCTCCTGCAGGATCGGGACCACGCGGTCGGCGAAGTCCTCGAGCCCGCCGGGCAGGTAGGGCGGCATGATGTTGAAGCCGTCGGCCGCGCCCTGGTCGAACCAGGACTGGAGTTCGTCGGCGATCTGTTCGGGCGTGCCGGCGAAGGTGCGGTGGCCGCGGCCGCCGCCGAGTTTGCCGATGAGCTGGCGGACGGTCAGGTCCTCCTTCTCGGCGAGCTCCTTGACGAGGGTGAACCTGCTCTTGCCGCCTTGGATGTCGCTTTCCTGCGGCAAGGGCGGCAGCGGTGCGTCGAGGGCGTGCTCGGTGAGGTCGACGCCGAGCAGGGTGGAGAGCTGCCGCAGCGCGTAGTCGGGGGAGATGAGGTCTGTGAATTCCTGCTCGAGTGCGCGGGCTTCGGCCTCGGTGTCGGCGATGAAGGGGACCAGGCCGGGCAGGACCTTGAGGTCGTCGGCGGAGCGGCCGTATTTGGGCAGCCGGGACTTCAGGTCGCGGTAGAACTTCTGCCCCTCCTCGATGGTGCGCTGCGCGGTGAACACCGCTTCGGCGTGGCGGGCGGCGAATTCCTTTCCGCTCTCGGAGGATCCGGCCTGCACCAGCAGCGGGCGGCCCTGGGGACTGCGAGGCGAGTTCAGCGGGCCCCGGACCTGGAAGCGTTCGCCGCGGTAGTCGAGAGTGTGAACCTTGTCGGGGTCGGCGAAGATGCCGGTCTCCGGGTCGAGCACGATGGCATCGGATTCCCAGCTGTCCCAGAGCCGCACCGCCAGATCGACGAATTCGTCGGCTCGCTCGTAGCGGCGGGCGTGCTCGGGGATGGCGTCGTAGCCGAAGTTGAACGCCTCGTCCTCGCTACCCGAGGTGACGATGTTCCAGCCGGCCCGGCCGCCGCTGATGTGGTCGAGGGACGCGAATTTCCGTGCCAGGTTGAAGGGTTCGTTGTAGGTGGTGGAGGCGGTCGCGATCAATCCGACGTGCTCGGTGACGGCGGCGATGGCGGCGAGCAGGGTGATCGGCTCGAAGACGGAGAGCGCGTTGCGCTTGATCCGGGGTCCGACGGCCAGCCCGTCGGCGAAGAACACCGAGTCGAGCTTGCCGCGTTCGGCGATGCGGCCCAGTTCCTGGAAGTGCTTCACATCCAGGACCCGATGCTCCTCGGTGCGCGGATGCCGCCAGGCGGCCTCGTGGTGGCCGACGCCCATGAGGAAGGCGTTCAGGTGGAAGGTCTTGCGTGCGTTGGACATAGAAGAGGGTTCCTTCGACGGATTTCAGTGGGCGCGCCAGCGGGACAGCCGTCGCTCGATGGCCACGAGCACGCCGTTGTAGGTGAGTCCGACCACGGCGATGGCCACGATCCCGGCGTACATGTCCGGAATCTGGAAGTTCTGCTGGGCGGCGGTGATCAGGTAGCCGAGCCCGGAGCGGGCCCCGAACATCTCGGCGGCGATGAGCACCAGGATCGATCCGGACGCGGCCATGCGGATGCCGGTGAAGATCGACGGCACGGCGGCGGGCAGGATCACCTTCTGGAACAGGCGGAGCGGTGAGAACCCGAGCGAGACAGCAGATTTCACGAGCAGCGGATCGACCGTCCGCACCCCGCTGATGGTGTTGAGCAGAATCGGGAAGAACCCGGCGTACACCACCAGCGCGATCTTGGAGGTCTCGCCGATGCCGAGGATCAGGATGAACACCGGCAGCAGCGCCAGGGCGGCGGTATTGCGGAACAGTTCCAGCACCGGGCTCAGGAACTCCGCCACCGGCCGATACCAGGCAATGGCCACACCCACCGGAATGGCCGCGACCAGGGCGATCGAGAAGCCGATGAGCGACCGGGTCACGCTGGCCGAGACGTGTTCCCACAGTTGGCCGTTGCGGATGAGCTCGAGCCCGGCCTGCACGACCGTCGAGAACGGCGGCAGGAACACCTCGTCCACCAGCCCCAGCCGTGGCGCGGCTTCCCACAGGGCGAGGAAGGCCGCGATCACGATGGCGGGCTTGCCGATTCGCCATGCGATGCTGGCGACGGTGGGCAGCGCGGCCGGAGCACGCCGGGTTTCCGTGTGGGTGCCGTCGCCGGTGCCGGCCGGCTCCGGACGGAGATCGATGGATGCTTCGACGAGTTGCAGTGCGCTAGACATGGGAGCTCCTCTTGTCGGCGGTGAGCGCGGCCTGCTCGAGGTCCTGTGCCCGCGCGACCTCGTCGTGCAGCAGGGACCAGACGTGATGGCGTAGTTCGCGGAATCGTTCGCTGGAACGGATATCCGGATCCCCGGCACGGTCGAGGTCGATGTCCACGACCGCCTTGATCCGCCCGGGCCGCGAGGTCAGCACCGCCACGCGCTGCCCCAGGTACACCGCCTCGTCGATGCCGTGGGTGATGAACAGCACCGTCTTGCCGGTGGCCCGCCAGATCCGTAACAGCTCGTCCTGCAACGACTCCCGGGTCTGGGCGTCGAGGGCGGCGAAGGGCTCGTCCATCAGCAGCACCTCCGGGTCGAAGGCCAGGCTGCGGGCGATGGCGACCCGCTGTTTCATGCCGCCGGACAGTTCGTGCGGATAGCGGTTCCCGAATCCGGCCAGGCCGACCAGTTCGAGATAGTGCTCGGCGATCTCGCGGCGTTCGCGGCGGCGAATGCCCTTGGCCTCCAGCCCGAATTCGATATTCGCCCGGGCGGTGCGCCAGGGCAGCAGCGCGTACTGCTGGAAGACGATCCCGCGGTCCAGGCCGGGTCCCGTGACGGGCGCTCCGTCCAGCAGGATCTGTCCGGAGGTGGGTTTGCCGAGCCCGCCGAGCAGATCCAGCAGGGTGGACTTGCCCGAGCCGCTGGGCCCGACCAGGACCAGGAACTCACCGTCCCGCACATCGACGCTGATATCGGCGAGCGCGGTGAAACTCTCCTGCTCCCCGCGCACGGCGAATTCCTTGCTGACCCCGGTGAGCGCGAGTTTGACGGTCGCGGAACTCATTTCGCCACCGCCTCACCGCTGGGACCGCTGGTGGCCGGATAGGTGCCGTTGGCGTAGGGATTGTCCTTGTTGGTGTAGAGGTCCTTGGCCGCGAGCTTGCCCGCGGGCAGTTCCCCATTGCGGACCAGCCAGTCGATCCAGATCTGCAGTTCGCGTTCGGCGATCACGCCGCCGGGGACGGGGATACCCGAGCTCTTGTAGTACTGCAGCAGTCCGGTGTTCTCGTTGCGCCCGCGCTTGTGGATGATGTCGGCGAACCGCGCCACCACCTCGTCGCGCGGTGTGACCTGCAGCCAGCGGGTGGCCCGTGCGGTGCCCTGCACGAAATCGGCGACGGCCGCGGCATGCGACTTCAGGTAGTCGTTGCGGAAAACGTAAGTGCCGTAATCGAACTGTCCGAACAGATCCTTGTCGGTGTAGAGCGGATGCACTCCGCCCCGCCCGACGGCGGTGTCACGGAAGACGCCGCCGAGCGCGGCCACATCGATCTGGCCATTGCGCAGCGCGTCCTCGGTACTGGCGGGCGGCAACACGACCAGCTGGACCTGCTTGATCTCCTGATCGCTGAGCCCCTGGTCGTGCAGCCACTGCCGGGTGATGAACTCGTGGTGCGCACCAAGGGTGTTGACGCCGACCTTCTTGCCGATGAGGTCGCGCGCGGAGGTGATGCCGGAATTGTCGCGGACGAAGTAGCCGGTGAAGTTGAGTTCGTCGGCCCCGTAGGAGCTGAGGACAGCGGTGACGGGAGCGCCGCCCGCGACCAGCTTGATGACGGCGCCGTTGAAGGCGCTGCCGAATTCGACCTGCTTGGTGGCGGCGGCCTGGATATTGGCCGGGCCGCTGGTGGTGTCGCCCTCCCAGTGGAGGTCGATCTTGCTGAAGTAGCCGAGGTCGGCGGCCAGTTCGAAGGCGGAGACCTGACCGGTCGAGCCCTGATAGCGGAGGACGGTCCTACCGTCGGCGGTCGTGCCCGCGTCGGTTTTCGCGCAGCCGGTGAGCAGGACCAGAGCACTGGAGACGGCGAACGCGGCGGCGAGGGCGCGGCGCACCCGGGTCCGGCGGGGAGGGAATGCCATAGGGGAGTCTTTCGGTGAATACGACTGTCGCTCGGTGGGATTCGAGGGCTGGGCGACAACAGAGCGTCATGGGGATTCCTTTGCCGGACAGGGGAACTGGCGATGATTCGGCGGTGCTCACATGCTGCGATGGGCGCTGCGGTGCGGCAACCGGCGTTTCACCATGTGGAAATCAGCGTGAGCGAAACTCGGCGGCGGCGGGCACCGCGCCGTCGGTGGTCTGGAACAGCGGTGCGATCCGGCCCGCGGCGATCCGCATGGCGGGCACGACGGCCCGGATCAGCTCGCTGTCCAGGCGGGCCGAGCGGGCCTGCACCGCCAGCGCCCCGTGCACCTGCCGGCCGGGCCCGACGATGGGCACCGCCAGGGCGCGGATGGGGTCGTCGGTCTCGATCAGCTCGGAGGCGAAGCCGGTGCGGCGGACCCGGTCCAGGTCGACGTCGGCGGCGGCGCGGGCGGGGGAGTGGGCCAGCAGGGCGTGGCCCGCCGCGCTGGCGTGCAGGGACTGCCGGGACCGTGGCACCTGGTGGTGGCAGAAGTGGATCGGTGGTCGGGCCTGGAAGACGGTGAGCGCGTCGCTGTCGTCCATCACGCTCACGCTGACCGTGATCCTGATGCCCGCGGCGAGCGCGTACAGATGCGGCGCAGCGGACTCCAGACCCAGCCGGGCGAGTGCGGGCCGGGCCAGGGTCGCCAGCCCGTGCCCGACGCGGTAACGATCACCGGCCGGGCCCTGCTCGAGCAGGCCGCCACGCACCAGCGCCTGGGCGAGACGGTGTGCGGTGCTGACGGGCAGCCGGGCCCGCTGGGCGAGTTCGCTCAGCGACAGCTCCGGATCGTCGCCGTGGAAGCAATTCAGCACCTGGATCGCACGGTCGACAGCGCGTGCTCCGGAGCGGGGTTCATCGGCCATGGAGGCACTATGGTCAGGGCGCTGAACTGGGGCAATGATTGTGCGCACCGCGATCCGAGCCGGTCGGAGGGCGATTTCGGGGCGCGGATCGTTTTGTTTCGTGTTTGTATTGCGCGATCGAGGTCACTATTTTCGCGTGACCTCCGTCACAAAATAGTTTACGAATTCCAGAAATGTCATTCGACGAAATTCCGATGCGAACTGCAAAAACGGATTGAGTATCCCAGACATCGATCTGTCAACTGCCCGTGATCGTTACGTTATCTAACGTGATTGATCCGTTACCGTCGTTTCATGGCTCGGATTCAACCGGGCCCCGCTCGAATCGACGAACACCGGCAACTCCGTCCCGCGATTCGAGAGCAACCGAGAAACCCCTGGGGACGGGGACCCGCAGCCGAGAGCGCGGGCCGGCGGGCGCAGGCGAGGAAATACCTTATGCATCGCAACCGGAAGCTCACCACCCGCACATTCGCCGCCGCTGCGGCCATCGGTGCGCTCGTGTCCATCCCGTTCGCGCTGTCCACCGCGACCGCCTCGGCCGCCGGGCACAACTGGGACGCTGTCGCGCAGTGCGAGAGCAGCGGCAACTGGGGCGCCAACACCGGCAACGGGTTCTACGGCGGTCTGCAGTTCACCCAGAGCACCTGGAACGCCTACGGTGGTGGCGGCAGTGCTGCCAACGCCAGCCGCGAGGAGCAGATCCGCGTCGCGGAGAACGTGCTCGCCGGTCAGGGTGCGGGCGCATGGCCCGTGTGCGGCGCCTACCTGTAATTCAGGTTTCGCGTCGGTTCGAAACGTCCGATGGCCCGTTCCGCAAAGTCGCGGCACGGGCCATCGTCGTATTCATGATCAAACGTGGGCTGCGTAGATCGCCTTCGCCAATTCGGTTTTGAGGGCCTGGAATTCGGGTGTCGCGGTGACGGTGATGGCCGGGCACCCGCCTCGTCATCGCCCGGTGATACGACCTCTCGGTCCACGATGATTCGCCCCGGACGGGCACCCATGACCAGGACCCGGGTGGACAGGAATACCGCCTCCTCCACCGAATGGGTCACGAACACAATGGTTTTGCCCGATTCGCGCCACAGTCGCAGCAGCTCCACCTGCAGCCGCTCCCGGGTGGGCTGATCCAGTGCCCCGAACGGTTCGTCCATGAGGATGATGCGCGGATCGTTGACCAGCACCCGGCGGCCGATCACCTGGATCCGATTCGCGCCCAGGGAGCGCGCGGCGTTGATCCGGTCGGCCGTCAGCGTGATTCTGAAGGGTGAATGTGGGTCGGACCGGAGTCAACCCTCTTCCCACGGTCTTCGCCTGTGGCTAGAGTAACCGCGTTACTCGAGTAACGGTGTTACTCGCGAGTCCGCAGAGAAAGCAGAAAATGTCTGGACAACGCCGTCCGAATCCTGGGAAGCGACACACGTCCCGGAAGGTCGATCACGCCCTCGCCATCGCGGCGGCGCTGTGCGTGACCGCCGCCGGTGCCGCCGCCGTTCCGGGGTCGGCCTCCGCCGATCCGGTCAACGACTTCTATGTTCCCCCTGCGCAATTCGATTCGACGCGCGGAGCGATCATCAAGACCACCGATATCTCGGCCTACCTGGCGCAGCCGGCGGACAACGGAGTCTGGCCGTTGCCCGCCGAACAGGTCATGTACACGACCCGGATGCAGGACGGCACGCCCGTCGCGGCGACCGGTGTCTTCCTCGATTCCACCCGGCCCTGGCACGGGTCCGGGCCGCGGCCCACCATCGTCATCGCGCCCGGCACCACCGGTCAGGGCGATCAATGCGCGGTGTCGCTGGCCTTCTCGACCGGGATGTACGCGAGCATCACGCCGCCGACCTTCTCCGCGAACCAGGAGGCGATCTCGGCGCTGGCGTGGAATTCGCTGGGCGCCCGCGTCTTCGTGGCGGACTACATCGGCATGGGAACACCGGGGACCCATACCTATGTCAACCGCGTCGAGGAGGCCCACGCCGTCCTCGACGCCGCGCGCGCGGCCAACAACCTCGCCGGTTCCGGCGATGACACACCGCTGGCGCTGTGGGGGTACTCCCAGGGTGGCGGCGCCACGGCCGCAGCGGTCGAGATGCAACCCGACTACGCCCCCGAACTGAACCTGAAGGGAACGTGGGCGGGCGCGCCGGTCGCGGATCTGACCGAGGTGCTGAAGCGGGCCGACGGCAGTCTGATCAGCGGCGTGATCGGGTTCGCGCTCAACGGTTTCGTCGCGCGCTACCCCGATCTGCAGCCGATTCTGGACGAACGCACCACGCCGGAGGGCAAGGCGCTGCTGAGCGACCTGGGCAACGAGTGCATCGGTGATGTGATCCTGAAGCACCCGTTCCTGCGCAGCACCGAATTCACCGTCGATCATCGGCCGATGATCGATCACCTCGAGGAGGTCCCCGAGGCCGAGGACATCCTGCGGCAGCAGCACATCGGAAACCTCACTCCGGCAAGCCCGGTCCTGATCACCAGCGGCCGCAACGACGACACCGTCCCCTACGGTCAGGCCCGGCAACTCGCCACCGAGTGGTGCGGCAGGGGCGCCACCGTCAGCTTCCGGACCGACGAGCTGCCCCCGATCCTGCCCGGGGCCACCCTCCCGAACCATTTCGGCCCCGAATTGATCGACGGCTTCGGCACCGACAATGCGATCGGCTACCTGGTCGATCGCCTCGACGACGTGCCGATCTCGGGCTGCACCCTCGACTGACTTCCGCCGCGAAAACCCCCGCGCTGCTGTCCATTTCGTCCTGACCGCAGTGGCGTGGGGGCGGAGCGCGGGGGTGGGGCCGGCTCGCGAATAGCGATCGTGCCGGTCCGTCCACAGGAGTAACGTGTCCCGCACCGAGGCCGGAACCGGGGCAAAGTCGCATCGGTTGGGGGGACGGAATGGCGACCCGCAGAACCATTTTGCGTGCAGGCGCACTGCTTCCGATGGCTGCGGCGTGCACCCCCTTCGTGTCCGGGCCGAATTCCGACACGGTGAAACTCGCGGTGCCCTGGGGCGGCGCGGAGTTGCGGGCATTCGAGGACGTGCTCGCCGATCTGCGGGATTCCCACCAGTTTTCGCACAGCACGCAGGTATTCACCCTGGGCGACGATGTGGGGACGGTGTTCTCGGCCGGCCGGTACACGCCGGACATCGTGGTGTTGCCGCAACTCGGGCAGATAACCCGATTGGCGCAGGACGGGCGGCTGCGCGCGCTCGACGAATCATTGTGGGGCGATGATCGGAAGGCGCCGCGTTATGCCCACGGATGGTGGGAACTGGTGCATGTCGAGACGGTGTCCGGCAATCGGCTCTACGGACTGCCGTTCAAGGCCTCCTGCAAATCGCTGGTGTGGTTCGACCTGGCGAAGTTTCGACGGCTCGGCCTGCCGCCACCGGGCAGCTGGGCGCCGTGGCAGTGGCCCGTCCTGCTGGACCGCCTGGCGCGCAGTGGAACCCACCCGTTGGCGCTGGGCGCGGCCGACGGCTGGATGCTCGCCGACTTCTTCGCGAATGTGCTGCTCGCCCAGTCACCCGACGCCTACGAGAGCGTGGTGCGCCCGAACGATTGGCGTCCCGGGCAGCGGCGTGCCGAAATCACCCGGGCACTCGAGACCCTCGCCGGAATCTGGGGATTTCCGAATGCCTTTCCCGGCAGTATCGGCCGAGCGCTCACCCAGCAATTTCCCGATGCCGTGCGCGAGGTGTTCGCCAGAGGTGACGCGGCCATGGTGGTGGCGCCAGATTTCGCCGAGCCGATAGTCAGGAGTTGTTTCCGCGGCGATGACGTGGCGATGAAACAGGCCGTCGGGGTGTCGCTGTTTCCGAGCATCCTCCCCGGATTCCGCGACGGCCCGGTGATCGGCGGCGGCGACATCATGGTCCTGACCCGATCGGCCAAAGACGCGGCGGGCGAACTGATCCGCCTGCTGTCGCTGCCCGATGCCCCGGACAGCTGGATCGGAAAGGAAGGCGGATTCATCGCACCCGACCTGCGCACCCGCCCGGCCTATTCGGCCATGCTCGAACCCCTCGGTCCGCGCGTCCGCTCCTGGACCGAATTCGACCTGGCCGACCGCATCGGTTCGCGGGGCGGCGACAATCCGCTGTGGGGGATCATCACGCAATTCCTGATGGATCTCGATGGCACTGGGGATTCGTCGCAGCGCGCCGCCGCGGCCGTCCGCACCGCCGTGGACGCCATCTACGAGCTGGAACGCAATCGGCAGGGGTGAGATACGCGTGTATTCGGTGCATTCCAACGGCCTCGAACTGACACTCGCCACTCGCAGGCTGTCGGGGCCGCTGGTACCGGGCCGGCATCCGCACGTCGAGGTCGTGGTCAACTACCTGGTCCGGGCACCGGCCGTCGTGCTGATGGGGCTGCTGCTGGTGGCTCCGGCGCTGTACACCGTCGGGCTCGGCGCGCGCACGCATCCGGGGCTCGCCCTCGGCTGCGGACTGCAACTGTTCGGTGGCGGCACGCTGCTCGTCGTCGACCGGCGGCGGCTGCGCACCGGAATGGCTGCCCTGCCAAGCCTGTTCGCGTTCACCGTGTGGGCGTTCGCGGCCGCGCTCGGGCTCGGTTGCCTGGCGGCCGGATCCCTGGTGGTGTGGCGGGAGCTGCCCCGCGCGAGCCGCAGCGCGTACCTGCATACCGCGGGCTGGGTGGCGCTGGCCATCGTCCTGGTCGGTGTGGCCCTGGTGCTGGCCTGGCCCAGCCGACGCCTGCCGTGGCTGTGGTGGCCGTTCATCGTGCCGTTCGGCGTCTCGGCCTTCACCTCGGGGATCGCCTTCCGGCTGATACTCGAAACCGTCACGCGCGGACGATATTTCAGCGGTGTCGCAGCGGAACGCTATGCGTTCGAAGCGGTTCTGGTGGCGGCCTTCGTCTGGACCTGGCTCGGGCTGCTGGTCGGCCTGTTCCGCGCCGCCATCCTCGCGATCGAGGACGATCCGGTGCGCGCCCCGGAACTGGCCGGCGGTCCGCGCTGGCTCACCCCGATCCGGTTGTGGGCGCAGGTGCGGCCCGTCGCCTCCGTGGCCTTCCTGGTGGTGGCGGTCGCCGCGGCCCGGGTATTCGACGCGGTACTCGGTGCCGTGCCACGGTCGCTGCAACACGATGTCGGCACCGCGACCGTGGAATGGTGGCGTCTCAACAGTGCGTGCGAGGCGAATTCGTGCGGCGAAGCGGCCGCGTACGCCCTGCCATTGACGGCCGCTCTCGTGCTGGCCGCGCTGTTCGCGCAGGATCGGATCAATGTGCGCCGCCCGAGCGGTCCGCGTCCGCTGCGCCCGCGCCCCTCCGCGTGGCGCGAGCACCTGCCCCTGTGGCGGGCCATCCCGCGCTGGCTGCTGGTGGGAGTCGCCGTGCTGGTGGTGCTGTCGCCGATCGGGGAGCTGGTCTACGTCGCGCTGCACGGGACCGTCGGGCCGAAAGCCGTTGGCGTACCAGCTGTCACGATCGATCCGGCCCTGCGCGACGCACTGCGCACCACCCTGACCGTGGCGGTCCCCGCGACCGCGATGGTCGTGGCCTTCGCACTGCCGGTCGCCCACTGGCTGGCCGCCGCGCGCGTCCGAATCGCGGTGCCCTGCCTGGTGATTCTGACCGTCCTGCCCGCCCAGATGTATCTGGGCGCACTGCAGCGGGTGATCGGGTCCTCCGGCTGGTTCGGCACCCTGGTCCCCTTGATCTTCACCCATGCCGCCGCGGGACTGCCGATCTCGATTCTCGTCCTGCGCGGAGCCCTCCTCGCACCGGCCTACACCCCGGCCGCCGACGCCCTGTACGGACTGGCATCGCTGCGCACCATCGTCGCCCGGCTGGGTGCCGTGGTGCCGGCCGTCGTCGCGGTGGCGGTGCTGGAGTTCATCCAGGTGTGGAACGACTTCTTCATCGGACTGCTGGTCAACGGCACCGGGGGCAGCCCGTGGTCGCTGCTGCTGTGGGGCTACACCCGCCAATTCGACGAGAGCTCCGCCCAACTCGCGACCGGGGCGCTGGTCTCGGCGGTCGTCCCGCTGGTGCTGCTGCTGGTGTGCTGGCGACGCTGGCTGGTGCCGGGCCTGGCCGGGGGAGCGCGGATATGAGCGAAACCGAATCCGCGCCCGGCGGACCCGAGTCCACCGAGCTGGCCCGCGAGAGCCGCAGCCTCATGGCCACGCCGAAATCCGCGGTGTGGCAGTGGCTGCTGGGCGCACCGGCGCTGGTGGGCATCGGTATCGCCACCCTGATCGCCAATGTGATGACCGACGCGTTCAAGGCGAACCCCGCCGTGCGGTGGACCGAGTCCGCCGTCGGGTGGGTCGTTCTCGCCTACTTCCTCACCGAATCCGCCCGGCGCGGTTATCGATTGGTGCAGGATCGCGCCGGGCTCAGGGGTCCGCGACCCGTGGAGTTGCCCGATCCCGGAGCGGCCTGGGGGCCGGAGCCCGAGCCGGAGACGAACCCGGAGTTGCGGGGCAATTGGGCCGCGGCCGTGCTCCGCGAGCTGCCCATTCGAACCTATGAGACCGGGGTGCTCCTCGACGTGCTCGGGGCGAGCGCCGCGGCCCGGCTCCCCGCCACCACGGCGGAGACCGAAACACCCTCCGCACCGCGACTATTGGCGAGCCTGACCAGAGCGGGCGCGGTGGAGCCGATGCCGCCGGGGCGCTACCGGCTGGCCGAGGTCCCACCCGCCGGCGAGGATCCCGCCATCACCGAGACACCCGAGTGGCGGGCCGCGCTCGCGGTGCTGCTCCGCAGGCACGCCGAGGAGGCCACGCTGTGGGCGCGGGCGCTCGATCTTCCGGCACACGCCGTGGTCGCGCGCCGCTGGTTCGAGAACGAAGAGCCCCGGCTCTGTCTCCTTCTACGCAACTGTGCGCAACGGGCCGAACCGGAAGCGGGACAGGCGAACAACACCCTGCTGAACCGGGTCCGCGCGGTGGTGCCGGATCTGGCCGCGATCGCCGACGCGCTGGACATCTGGTATGCGCGCACCGGACGCGCGGAGGACAGCCCGGGTACGGGCGGCGGCCCGCACGACCCCGGCCCGGCGGCAGCGATGGTGACGATCACGTCCGTGACCCGATACGGCCCGCTGCATGCGCTGGCCGATATCCGCGCGACGGTGCCGGAGCGGCGACCGGCGCGCTACAGCCCGTGGACGGTGTCCCGCAGCCTGCGCGCTCGCGCCCTGCACCGACAGGCCCTGGAGGCCATGGACACCACGGACGCGAATCTGAGCAAGGCGGTCAACCTCCTGGAACAAGCGTGGTGGCTGCTACCGCGCGAAGACGTCGCCGGTGAGGTGTGCGCCCTGGTGAACATGGCGATCGCGCACCTCGTGCAGGGGCGGCACACCGCCGCACGCGACCGCCTGGAACTGGCCGAATCCATGGCCGCGGGCGGGCGCGACCCCAGCGGGCTGGCCCACGTGCACGAAATCGCGGGTGTTCTCGACTGGTCGGTGGGCGAACCGCGGCATGCGCTGGTGCGATGGCAGACCGCCCTGGGCGAATGGCGCGAGCTCGCCGACGATCTCGGCACCGGCCGGTGCCTGCAACATCTGGGGTCGGCCGCGGCGGTCGAACCGACGCTCGCCGCGTTTCTCCTCGACTCCGATGGTGCCGCACCGGCCGAGGTGGTCCGTCAGGCCATCGGCTGGCTGGTCCGGGCACACGACCTCGACAGCGCGCTGAATTACGCCGAGGCACACCAGGATGACCTGCTCGCGCAACTGAACGAGCTGATCGAACCCGCACCGCCCCTGGATTCGCTACCTGGCTTCGACCAGTGGCCGCTGCCGCCGCCCGATCAGGCGACCGGCTCCGGCTGAGCCTCGGGTTCCGCCACGGCCATCCTCGCGTCCAGGACCAGCCCGATCACGCCGACCGCCAAACAGGCTGCCGTGACGATCAATTGGGCGGGGGAGGTGCGATTGGTGAGGGCGTCGCCCAGCAGCACCGTGCCCACGGTGCCCGGGATGATGCCGATGAAGGTGGCGATCAGGTACGGGCTGAACCGGATCGAAGACAGTGCGGCGCAATAGTTCACGATGGAGAACGGCGCGAACGCGATCAGCCGCAGCGATCCGATCGCCAGCCAGCCCCGCCGCGCCAACCGGGTGTCGACCGCCTGCACGGTCGGATGGGTGAGCCGCGCGCGCACCCGCTCGTGATCGAGGGCGCGCACCAGCCACAGCGCCAGCACCGCACTGAGTGTCGTGGCGGCGAGGGCCAGTGTGAGTCCCTCCACCGAGCCGAACAGCATGCCCGCGCTGAGGGTGAAGATGGTGCGCGGGAAGGGCGCGACACAGACCAGCGTGTGCACCGCGAAGAACACCAGCGGCAGCAGCGGCCCGACCGAGTCGGCCCACTGCCGGATCTGCTGGGGTGCCGGGTGCGGTGCGAAGGCGGCCAGCGCGAAAAGTAGCCCGCAGCCGATCAGCAAGGCCAGATTTCGCGGTTGACGGAGACGGCTGAGCAGCCCGGATACCCGCTCGAGCGGCACACGCACGGTTGTTGGCACCGCGCCAGGTTACCCGCTGGTAGTGAGACTCCGGAGACCGTTATCTCGAGGCTGCCGCTAGCATCAGGGGAAAGACGATGAATGCTCGTTAACCAAAGTGGCCGTTGAGCTGGGTGAATGCCGGTGCGACGGCCATCCGGTCAGGGAGTGGAAGAAGGAACAGCAGCTATGCCGATTGCTTCCGACTCGGACACCGATCCGGTGCCCGAGTATGCCGCCTGGCGCAAGGGTGTCGCCGGGGTGCTGGCGAAGGCCCGCAGGGTGGATGCGAGCGACTTGCCGGATGAGCCGGAGAAGCTGCTCGCGGTCACGACCTATGACGGCCTGACCGTCAACCCGCTCTACACGCGCCGCGACGAACTGCCCGAGCAGCCGCTGCCCGGGCAGTTCCCCTACGTGCGCGGTGGCGACGCCACCCGCGACGTGCACCGTGGCTGGTTCGTCAGCCAGCGTTTCGGCGGCCCCGATGCCAAGGCTGTCAACGCGGACATTCTCTTCGCGCTCGACAACGGCGTGAGCGCGGTGTGGCTGGGTGTCGCCGAGCGCGGCGTGCCGGTCGACGGGCTGGCCACCGCACTGCAGGGCTTCCTCTTCGAGCTGGCGCCGCTCACCCTCGACGCCGGGCCGGCCGCCAATGAGGCTGCGGCCGCACTGTTCTCGGTGCTCGACGGCTATGAGGCCCCGAACCGCAAGGACATTCGGGTCTCGCTGGGCGCCACCCCGCTGACGAGCCTGTTCGCCGGCTCCTCGGCCATCGACCTGGACGGCGCGGTCGCGCTGGCCCAGCAGGCGGTGGCCCGCACCGAGACGGTCCGCGCGATCACCGTGTGCGGCGTGGCCTTCCACAATTCCGGCGCCTCCGACGCCCAGGAACTGGGTGCGGCGGTGGCCGCGGGCCTGGAGTACCTGCGCTCGCTCACCGACGCCGGGGCCGATATCGCGGATGCGCTGGAGCAGCTGGAGTTCCGCTTCGCGGCCACCGACGACCAGTTCGAGACCATCGCCAAATTCCGTGCCGCCCGGCGACTCTGGGCGCGCGTCGCGCAGGTCTGCGGAGCTCCGGCCTTCGGTAACGCGCCGCAGCAGGCGATCACGTCCGCGGCCATGATGAGCCAGCGCGACCCGTGGGTGAACATGCTGCGCACCACCCTCGCCGCGTTCGGTGCGGGCGTCGGTGGCGCGGACATCGTCACCGTGCTGCCCTTCGACGACGCGCTGCCCGCCGGCGAGCTCGAGGTGTCCAAGGCGTTCTCGGAGCGCATGGCCCGCAACACCCAGCTGCTGCTGCTCGAGGAATCCCGCCTCGGCCACGTGCAGGACCCGGGCGCGGGCTCCTGGTACGTGGAGTCGCTGACCGACGAGCTCGCCGCCAAGGCGTGGGAGTTCATGCAGGAGATCGAGGCCGCTGGCGGCTACCTGGCCGCGCTGCAGGCGGGCCTGCTCGCCGAGCGCATCGCCGAGACCAAGGCGAAGCGCGATTCCGATGTGGCGCACCGCAAGACGGCCGTCACCGGTGTCAACGAGTTCCCGAACCTGGGCGAGAAGCCGCTGTCGGAGGCCGCGCGCGCCAAGACCTCGCCGGCCCGCTACGGCGCGGCCTTCGAGGCGCTGCGCAACCGCTCCGACGCCTACCTGGCCGCCAACGGCGCGCGCCCGCAGGTGCGCCTGGTTCCGCTGGGCCCGGTGTCGGAGAACAATGTTCGTGTCACCTTCACCACCAACCTGCTGGCCTCCGGCGGCATCGAGGCGGTCGCCGAGGCCGGTCCGTCGATCGCCGTGCTGTGCGGCTCCGACACCCGCTACGGCACCGACGCCGCCGCGGCCGTGGACGAATTGCGGGCTGCCGGTGTGACCACCGTGCTGCTGGCCGGACCCGAGAAGGCGGTCGCGGAGCTGACCGGCGCGCAGCGCCCGGATGGCTTCGTGGCGGCCCGCATGGATGCTGTGGCGGCTCTGACCGGCCTGCTCGAAAAGCTGGGAGCGTAGAGATGAGCGATATCAAACATCGCATCGGCAATTTCGCCGAAGTGCCGCTGACCGAGGGCGACACCGCGCCCGCCGACGTCAGCGCCGCGCAGGTCGACGCCTTCGTCGCCGAGGCCGCGAGCGCCAATCACTATGCGCCCGAACAGCTCACCTGGTCGACTCCCGAGGGCATCGAGGTGCCGCCGGTGTTCACCAAGGCCGACCGGGACGCCATCGCCGCCGAGGGCTACCCGCTCGACAGCGTGCCGGGTGTGGCCCCGTTCGTGCGCGGCCCGTACCCGACCATGTACGTGAACCAGCCGTGGACGATCCGCCAGTACGCGGGCTTCTCCACCGCCGCCGACTCGAACGCCTTCTACCGCCGCAACCTGCAGGCGGGCCAGAAGGGCCTGTCGGTCGCCTTCGACCTGGCGACCCACCGTGGCTACGACTCCGACCACCCGCGCGTCACCGGTGACGTCGGCATGGCCGGTGTCGCCATCGACTCCATCCTGGACATGCGAGAGCTGTTCGATCACATTCCGCTGGACCAGGTTTCGGTGTCGATGACCATGAACGGCGCGGTGCTGCCGATCCTGGCGCTCTACGTCGTCGCTGCCGAGGAGCAGGGCGTCAAGCCCGAGCAGCTGGCCGGAACCATTCAGAACGACATTCTGAAGGAGTTCATGGTCCGCAACACCTACATCTACCCGCCCAAGCCCTCGATGCGGATCATCTCCGACATCTTCGCCTACACCTCCGCGAAGATGCCGAAGTTCAACTCGATCTCCATCTCCGGCTACCACATCCAGGAGGCCGGAGCCACGGCCGACCTGGAGCTGGCCTACACCCTCGCCGACGGCGTGGAGTACATCAAGGCCGGTCTGGACGCAGGCATGGAGGTCGACAAGTTCGCGCCGCGACTGTCGTTCTTCTGGGCGATCGGCATGAACTTCTTCATGGAGGTCGCGAAACTCCGTGCGGGACGGCTCCTCTGGAGCGAGCTGGTCGCCAAGTTCGAGCCCAAGAACTCCAAGTCGCTGGCGCTGCGCACGCACTCGCAGACCTCGGGCTGGTCGCTGACCGCGCAGGACGTGTTCAACAACGTCGCGCGCACCTGCGTGGAGGCCATGGCCGCCACCCAGGGCCACACCCAGTCGCTGCACACCAACGCGCTGGATGAGGCCCTCGCGCTGCCGACGGACTTCTCCGCCCGTATCGCCCGCAACACCCAGCTGCTCATCCAGCAGGAGTCCAACACCACCCGTCCGGCCGACCCGTGGGGCGGCTCGTACTACGTGGAGTGGCTGACCCACCAGCTGGCCGAGCGCGCCCGCGCCCACATCGCCGAGATCGAGGCGCACGGCGGTATGGCGCAGGCGATTTCGGAGGGCATCCCGAAGCTGCGCATCGAAGAGGCCGCCGCCCGCACCCAGGCGCGCATCGACACCGGCCAGCAGCCGGTGATCGGCGTCAACAAATACCTGGTCGAGGAAGACACCCCGATCGAGGTGCTCAAGGTCGAGAACTCGCGCGTGCGCGCCGAGCAGAACGCCAAGCTGGAAAAGCTGCGGGCGGAACGCGATTCGGCCGAGGTCGAGAAGGCGCTGGCCGAATTGACCCGTGCGGCGGCCTCGTCCGAGGGCGGCATGGACAACAACCTGCTCGCCCTGGCCATCAACGCCGCGCGCGCCAAGGCCACCGTGGGTGAGATCTCCGACGCGCTGGAGCAGGTGTACGGCCGCCACCAGGCCGAGATCCGCACGCTCTCCGGCGTTTACCGCGAGGAGGCCGGCAAGGTGACCAACATCAGCAAGGCCATCGAACTGGTCGAGGCGTTCGCCGAGGCGGAGGGCCGTCGCCCCCGCATCCTGGTCGCCAAGATGGGTCAGGACGGCCACGACCGCGGCCAGAAGGTGATCGCCACGGCCTTCGCCGACCTCGGCATGGACGTCGATGTGGGCCCGCTGTTCCAGACCCCCGAGGAGGTGGCGCAGCAGGCGGCCGACAACGACGTGCACGTCGTCGGTGTCTCGTCGCTGGCCGCAGGCCACCTCACGCTGGTGCCCGCCCTGCGGCAGGCACTGGCCGATGTCGGACGCCCCGACATCATGGTCACCGTCGGCGGCGTCATCCCGCCCGGTGACTACGACGAGCTGTACGCCGCAGGTGCCGCCGGCATCTTCGGTCCCGGCACCATCATCGCCGATGCCGCGATCGACCTGATCAAGAAGCTGGCCGCACAGCTGGGCCACGAGATCGGCACCGGCGCAACGGAATGAGCGACGCCGCACGCGGGACCGAGGGTGGCGGAATCCACCCTCGGCTCGGCACCACCGCCGGCGTCGGCCTGCCCGGCCCCGCCGGCGCAGAAACGCCCGGCCCCGGCGCCCAGCCCACCACTCCGGTGGCGCGCCGGGTGATCGACGTCGACCAGCTGGCCGCGCAGGTCCGGGCAGGGGAGCGGGCCGGCCTGGCCCGCGCCATCACCCTGGTCGAATCGACCCGCACCGACCACCGGGACCTGGCCCAGCAGTTGCTGCTGCGGCTGACCCCCGAAGCGGGCAAGGTGGTGTCCAATCGCGTTGGTATCACCGGTGTTCCGGGTGTCGGCAAGTCGACGTTCATCGACGCGCTGGGCATGTACCTCATCGGCCAGGGCCACCGCGTGGCGGTACTGGCCGTGGACCCGTCCTCGACGCGGACCGGCGGCTCGATCCTCGGCGACAAGACCCGCATGGCGCGACTGTCGGTGGAACGGGACGCCTTCATCCGGCCGTCCCCCACGGCCGGAACCCTCGGCGGCGTAGCGAAAGCGACCCGCGAGACCATCGTGCTGCTGGAGGCGGCAGGCTACGACGTCATCCTGGTGGAGACCGTCGGTGTCGGCCAGTCCGAGGTCACCGTCGCCAATATGGTCGATGTCTTCTGCTTCCTCACCCTGGCCCGCACCGGCGACCAGCTGCAAGGAATCAAGAAGGGCGTCCTCGAACTCGCCGACCTGGTGGCCGTGAACAAGGCCGACGGCCGCCACGAACTGGAGGCCAAGGCCGCCGCCCGGGAGCTGCAAGGAGCCATGCGGCTCATCCACCCGCGCGAATCCCTGTGGCGTCCACCGGTTCTCACCATGTCCGGCCTGAACGGCATCGGACTGGATTCGTTCTGGGACACGGTCCTCACCCACCGCCGCGTCCTCACCGAAGCAGGCGAGTTCGCGGAGAAGCGCCGGCGCCAGCAGGTCGACTGGACCTGGACCATGGTCCACGACAACCTGCTCCGCCGCCTCACCGAGAACCCGAACGTCAAGGCCCTGCGCACCCAGGTGGAAAAACAGGTCCGCGACGGCTCGCTGACCCCCGCGCTCGCCGCCGAAGAAATCCTGCGGGCCTTCGACGAACGGTCCTGAGCCCCATGGACATCCGGATCCGACCAGGTACCGAATCCGACGCGGAAGCGGTCGCCACGCTGCACACCGCCAGCTGGCGCACCGCCTACGCGAGCATCATGCCCGAGACCTATCTGACCGGTGCGCTGTCCGACGACCACAAGGCGCTCTGGCACAGCCGCCTGACCGGCGACCGATCCGAAGGCGACCTGTTCATCGCCGAATCCGGTTCGGAAATACTCGGATTCATCTACCTGGCACTCCGCGCAGACGGCCGCATTCTCATCGACAATCTGCACGTCACCCCGACCCTCAAACGAGGCGGCATCGGCTCCCGCCTCCTGCACCACGGATTCGAATGGGCCGCTGCCGAATACCCCGGCCGCCCCGTCTACCTCGAAGTCCTCCAGGCCAATACAGCCGCCATCGCCTTCTACGAGCGCCACGGCGGCCACCCCGGCGAACCCCGGACCGCGCACTTCCCCCAGGGCTTCGATCTCCAGGAACTGGAAATTACCTGGTCACGCAGCTGATACGGGAATCGCGATCAGTCGATCGACGCGGCGCAGCCGGGCAGCCATCACACCGACGGTGAACACCGACAGACTTACGGTGACCAGGGCTCGACGATGACTGCGTCGGCGGCAGACCAAGCGAAAAGCCGAAGAACCAAACCTGAAGAGACAAGGGATTAAAGGACAAAGGATGCAGTAATGATGGGGTGAACGCCGCGGCGGTCGTCCTGACTCGAAAAGATGCTGACCGTGGTGTCATGTCCAGAATCTGTCGGTCGATCCGGCCATATCGTCGAATTGAACTGCGGCAGAACAGTTTTCACTCCATGCCCCCCAGCTAATTCTTCCTCTTCCTAAACTCCCAAAGCCCCCGCGAAAAGCGGCCAAGAATCATGTATGTCGTCCTGCCAATACGGCCACGCATGCGTCCCATTCCGATACACCACCTGCGCCGGAATCCCCAGCGAACCCAACGCTCCGACAAGCGAATCCGTGCAGGCTCGCACCACCGTCTCCATAGCCCCACCCACGGCCAGCCGATCCGTCAGCGCGTTGACATCCCCACCGATGCTGGGATCGGTGAGCGAGTCATGAACTCCCAGAATGCCATTCCCCGCAGAAATGTAGAGCGCCACACCGCGCAGTCGGTCCGCGTTGAGAACCGGGTCGTGGGCGCTCCAGGCCGGATTGTCGTCGCCGCCCCACATATTGGCGGCATTCGCGCCGAACAGCTCGAGCGTGGATCGCACGTAGGTCCGCGCCGCCGCGTCCGCCGTGCGCGGGCAACCGCTGAAGGAACCCACCGCCTGATACATACCGGGTGCTTGGATAGCGAGGTTGAGTGCGGAGGTGGCCGACATCGATGCGCCCGCGACGGCATTGCGCCCCGTCATCGCGAATCGCGATTCCAGCAGCGGCGGTAATTCGTGAATAAGGAAAGTAGACCATTGGTTCCGGCCCAGTGTCGGATCATCGGCGACCCAGTCGGTGTAGAAGCTGGCACGGCCGCCGATCGGGGTGATGACATTGACCGGCTTGTCGGCGAAGAACTGGGCGACATCGGTGCGATTGGTCCACGGGCCGCCGGTCTCACCGCCGTCCACGGCATTCAGCAGGTACAGGGCGGGCGCGGGGCCGTTCGGGTGTGAAACCCACACCGGAATGGTCCGGTTCATGGCCGCCGAGTAGACGGTGACCTCGTACTGGCGGCCGCCCAGCGGGCGCACGTCGACGATGGAAGCCCCTTCGCCGGGGTCGGCCGCCGCAGTGACGGGCGCAAGGGCAGCAAATGTGGCGATCAAGGCAACGAGGTAGCGTGACAGCCGATGCATGACAGCGAGTATGTCGCTTTTGGGGCTATTTTCCAGGAATAATCGTGCGTGTTGGTCTACGGAATGTCCTGCGGTGACGCGATTGCATCCTTCTAGAAACCGTTCGGTAGCAAACTTGTAGCATTACCCATCGGAACGGCCTGGAAGCGTGGCCGCCCAGCGCGTAAACCGTGCCGGGCCGACCCGCCGGTTGTCAGATCATGGCGCGCAGCGGACCCTCGGGCTCGACGCCCATGATGGTCAAGGCCGTCGAGTGGTACAGCGATCCGGGCGTGTGGATGGCGTGCTGCAGACCCACGTGCGCGTCCCGCCAGAACCGCTGCATGACATTCTGCCGCCGCACCGCATTGCCGCCGGACCGGGCGAAGATCTCGTCGACCGCCGACACCGCTCGCCAGGCGCAGCGAACTTGATTGCGGCGCACCAGGGAACGATCCTCGAAGGTGATGGTCTTCCCGGCCTCGGCCTGGTCGTAGAGGCGGCTGATGCCGTCCAACAGCTGAGTGCGTGAGGCCGCGATATCTGCGGCCGCCTCGGAGATGGCCGACAGCACGTACGGATCGTCCTTGATCTTGGTGCCCATGGCCGTGACCCGGTCGCGCTGATAGTCCAGGTGCGCCGCGAGCGCGCCCTCGGCGATGCCGATCACCGCCGAGGTGATGCCCAGCGGGAACATGGCCCAGAACGGCAGCTGGTAGACGGTCTCGGTGCGGCCCGCCCGCTCGGCCGCGATCTCACCGGCCGCGACGGCATCGAATTCGATGGTCCGATAGGCCGGAACGAACGCGCCGTCCACGATGACGTCCTTGCTGCCGGTGCCCTGCAGCCCGATGACATCCCACGAGTCGTCGACGATCGTGTAGTCCTTGCGCGGCAGCACCACGTGCAGCACGGTCGGCGGCATGACCGGATTGCCGTCGGCGTCACCGAGTAGCGCGCCCAGGAAGATCCAGTCGCAGTGATCGGTGCCGGAGGAGAAGTTCCAGCGGCCGCGCAGGGTGTATCCGCCGTCGGCCGGCGTCGCCACGCCCTGGGCGGCATACGGCGAGGCGATCCAGGTGTCGGGGTTCTCACCCCACACCTCGTTCTGCAGCCGCCGGTCCATCAGCGCCATCTCCCACGGGTGCACGCCGCCGACGCCACATACCCAGCCGGTGGACCCGCAGTGCTGGGCCACGGCCATGACCGCCTCGGCGAAATCGCGCGGATGCGCCGCGTACCCGCCGAAATCGGCGGGCTGCAGCAGCCGCATCACCCCTGCCTGACGGATCAGCTTCACGCTCTCGTCGGAGAGCTTGCCCAGCCGCTCGGTCTCCTCGGCGGTCGCCGCCAACTGGCCCGACAGCTCCGCGACCCGGTTCACTACCTCGTGCGTCATCGCAACTCCCCACTGGTTCGGTGTGCCCCTATTAGAACGCGTTCTAGCGGCGATGTCCGGGAATCTGCTTGCCCGCGAGCGAAATTCCCGATGATCGGAACCCGCCCTGCGCCGGGGTCCGGGCGATGTTATCGCCGGGTGTGACGCAGCCGACGGTCAGATAGATTGTGCACAATCTAATTGCTGGCTACCGTATTGGACATGACCGATGAGCTGGCGCTGGAAAACCAGCTGTGCTTCGCGCTCTACTCGGCGTCCCGGGCCATGACCGCCATGTACCGGCCCCAGCTGGACGCCCTGGGCATCACCTATCCCCAATACCTGGTGCTGCTCGCGCTCTGGCAGCGCGACGACCGCACCGTCGGCGATCTGTGCTCGGCCCTGGAACTGGATTCGGGCACGCTGTCGCCACTGCTCAAGCGGCTCGAGGCGGCGGGCTTCGTGGCACGCCGCCGCTCGACCGCCGACGAACGCCGCGTGGAGATCACGCTGACCGACCGCGGACGCGAACTGCGTTCGGCCGCATGCCGGATCCCGGCGCGCTCGGCCGAGATCGCCGGCCTGCCCGGCGAGGAACTGATCCAACTGCGGGAAACCCTGCACCGACTCACCGAAGCTCTCACCGCCCACACCCGATCGAAGGAGACCCCCTGATGAACGTGCTCTACACCGCCGAAGCCCTCGCCACCGGAGACGGCCGCAACGGCCAGGTCCGCACCGCCGACGGCAAGATCGACGCCACGCTCTCGATTCCGAAGGAGATGGGCGGCAACGGCCTCGGCACCAACCCGGAGCAGCTCTTCGCCGCCGGGTACGCCGCCTGCTTCCACTCGGCGCTGCGCACCGTGGCGCGGTCGCTGAAGGCGAACGTGGACGACTCGGCCGTGGGCGCGAAGGTCGGCATCGGCCCCAATGACGCCGGCGGATTCGGCCTGGCCGTTACCCTCGAGGTGTCGCTGCCACACCTGCCCCTGGACGAGGCGCAGGCGCTGGCGGACAAGGCTCACCAGGTGTGCCCGTATTCCAATGCCACTCGCGGCAATATCGAGGTCGACGTCATCGTGGTCGAAGACTGAGGAGGATGAGCATGCGTGCGGTAATCATCGAACAGTTCGGCGAGCCCGAGCAGGTCCTGACCACGGCCGAGCGGCCGGTGCCAGAGCCCGGGCCGGGTGAGGTGCGGATCGCGACCACACTGGCCCCGATCCACAATCACGACCTGGCCATCATCCGGGGCGTCTACGGCTACCGGCCCGAGCTGCCCGCCATCCCGGGCACCGAGGCCGTGGGCCGCATCGACGCCCTGGGCCCGGAGGTCACCGGCCTGGAAATCGGTCAGCGCGTGACGGTTTCGGGTGTGCAGGGCGCCTGGGCGGAGTACTTCGTGGCCAAGGCGGGCGGGATCGTCCCGGTGCCGGATACGGTGTCCGACGCGACCGCGAGTCAGCTGCTGGCCATGCCGCTGAGCGCACTCATGCTGCTCGAGGATCTCGATGTCGAGCCCGGCCAGTGGATCGCGATCAATGCCGCCAATGGCGCGGTGGGACGACTGGTGAACCAGCTCGCCCGCGCCCGCGGCGTCCACGTCCTGAACCTGGTGCGCAGCGCGGCGGCCGCGAAGTCGTTGCGGGAGCTGGGCTTCGAACCGGTGCTCGAGACCGAGTCGGGGGACTGGCAGCAGCAGGTCGCGGCGGTCACCGGCGGCGAACCCATCGCCCGTGCGGTGGACCAGGTCGGTGGGCCGGCCGCCAATGACCTGCTGTCGGTGCTCGGCCCGCGTGGTGAGCTCATCACCTTCGGCGCGCTGTCGGGCCAGCCGCTGGTGCTCAACCCCGGCCCGATCATCTTCAAACAGGCTGTGGTGAAGGGCTTCTGGGGTTCCAAGCGCGCCGAGGAGATCGGCGGTGACGAACGCCGCCGCCTCATCACCGAGCTGGTGACCCTGGCCGCCCGCGGCGAACTGGACCTGGCCATCGAGGCCACCTACCCGCTCGCGGAGGCCGCCGAGGCCGCGGCCGCCAGCGAACGCCCGGGCCGCAATGCCAAGATCGCGCTCAGCGCCGCGGCGCTACCCGGCCAGTAGGACCGCGATCAGCGTGATCGCGCCGGGCAGCGCCTGCCCGACGAAGATCCGGCGGCTCGCGGTGGCCCCACCATAGAGTCCGGCCACCACGACGCAGGCCGCGAAGAAGATCTTCGCGGCCTGCCCGACCGGATCGGCGGCAATCAGACCCCAGATCAGCCCCGCCGCCAGAAAACCGTTGTAGAGACCCTGATTCGCGGCGAACACTTTGGACTCCTCGGCGAACTCGGCCGTGACGCCGAAGCCCGCGCGCACCCGCGGAGTGGTCCAGAGGAACATCTCCATGATCAGGATGTAAATGTGCAGCGCGGCGAGCAATCCGACCAGGATGTCCGCGACCAATCGCATGACCGACCCGCCTTCCGTGAGGTTTCAGCCGACACCGACCACCGCGTCTCATCGTGTCAGACCCACGCGCCGGAAGGCCCTGAGCCCATCGTCGAAACCCGGAGCGTCGCGCCCCGGTGAGCTATCCGATGCCGAAGAGGTCCGCCGCATTGCGGTAACAGACCGCTCGCAGCCAGTCGTCACCGAGACCGAGCCGCTCGAGCGCGAACAGCGCATGGCCGTACGAATAGGGAATGTTCGGGAAGTCGCTGCCGAACAGGATGCGATCCCCGAAGTCCCGCAGGCGCGGCAGCTCGGCGGCCGGGAAGGGGTCACCGGCCTCGAAGAAGTCGGTGAAGTTCATGGTGGTGTCGAACAGAACTCCGGGGCTGTCCGCGGCGATGTCGAGGAACTCGCTGTACTCGGGCGCCCCCATGTGCGCGATGATCAGACGGAGTCGCGGGAACCGCCGGAGCAGTTGGGCGATCGGCTCGGGACCGGTGAATCGCCCGGCGGCAGGCCCGGATCCACAGTGGGTGACCACCGGGATGCCCGCCTCCTGGACCAGTCCCCACACCTCGTCCAGCAGTGGATCCGCCGGGTGATAGTTCCCGACCTGGATGTGCAGCTTGAAGATTCGCGTCCCCGACCCGATCGCGGCACGCACATACTCGGCCGCGCCCGGCTCGGGGTAGAAGGTCGACGTGTGCAGGCAGTCCGGGGTGCGGTCGGCGAAATCGGCGGACCAGTCGTTGAGCCAGGCCGCCATCTCCGGCTTGTGCGGGTAGACCATCGAGGTGAAGGCACGAACGCCGAAGCTGCGCAGGGTCTTCAGCCGCACCTGCTCCTCGGCGCGATAGGTG
Source organism: Nocardia sp. NPDC059154 (assembly GCF_042755705.1). Lineage (NCBI taxonomy): Bacteria > Bacillati > Actinomycetota > Actinomycetes > Mycobacteriales > Nocardiaceae > Nocardia > Nocardia sp. NPDC059154. The sequence continues at coordinate 12,729 of NZ_JBHZCS010000058.1, read as the reverse complement.
ATCGGCCACTCGCGGTGGCCGAGCAGTGGCCCGGCCGAATCGAAGTAGCCCCACACCTTGCGCAGCACCTGCTCGGGCATGAAATGCGTGTGGACATCGATGATCCCGGGCAGCCCCAGCCGCGTATGGAAATCGGTGACGTAGTCGAGGTCCTGCTCGTCGGTCACCGGCTCGAATCTCCTTCCGCGAACACGGTTCGCGCGTAATCCCCGACCCGGTCGACGAGCCGTTCGAAGAACAGCTCCGGATCGGTCCCGATCACGATGTCGGCGTTGGGTTCCCGTCCCCACATGCCCGCCCAGTCGGCGACCGTGGTGGCGCGGGTGATGGTTCCGGTCAGCTCCACGTCCACGGTCGCCGGTTTGGTGACGGCCAGGCTCGGGTCCAGTGCCACGGCCGCCGCGAACGGGTCGTGCATGTGCGCCAGATACCCCTGGTCGTAGAGCTTGTGGAAGTCGAAGTAGAAGCGGATCGCATCGGTCAGGTACCGAACCAGCGGATTGCTGGCCGCCGACCGCGCCTCGGGCGGATCGCTCTCGCTGACGTGCTCCACCGGTGTGCTCCCGGCCCGTTCGGCCAGCAGCGCCAGGTGTTTGGGCTTCATCTCGATGGTCTCGGTGATGTCGAGCGCACACACGATGGGCCGGCGGTCGGCGGGTGCGGCGGCGAAGGCGTCGAACACCTCCTTGGCCGCTTCCGGATCCACGTGCACGTTCCACTCGTTGGTCGGGGTGGTGTTGCCCGGATGGTTGAACGCGCCGCCCATGATCACCAGGCGCCGGAGCAGCTGCGGCAGTTGGGGTTCCATCCGCAGCGCCAGGGCGAGATTGGTGAGCGGCCCGGTGCACAGCCCGACGATCTCGTCCGGATGCTCGCGCACCAGGTCCACCCACAGCTGGGCCGCGGATCGGCCGGACAGGGTCCGGCTGGTCGGCGGCAGCTCGGCGTAGCCGACGCCCTGGGGCCCGTGGGTGTCCTCGGTGGTGCGTAGCGGTACGACCAGGGGTGTCAGCGCGCCCTGGGCGACCTCGAGCTCCGGGGCCCGCACCAGCTCGAGCAGCGCGAGATTGTTGGCGGCCACCTGCGGCGCGGGCACATTGCCCGCGGTGGAGGCGATTCCGACGATCTCGGCCTCGGGGGAGGCGAGGAGGTAGAGCAGGCCCAGGGAGTCATCGATGCCGGTGTCGTTGTCCATGAGGATCTTCTGCCGCACGCGTTCGAGGGTAGCCGTATCGATGCCGGGGCCCCGCGGGGAGGATGCGCCGGTCTCGCCAGCTTGTGAAACACCCGTCTAGAACGTTCGTCTAAGACGCTGGTAGGGTGGTCTCATGGGAAATCGAGAAGACCTCCTGGCGGGCGCCCGCAAGGCCGTCCTGGAACGCGGCCTGGCCAAGGTGACCGCCCGGGACATCGCCAGCGCCGCCGGGGTGAGCCTGGCCGCCATCGGCTATCACTTCGGTTCCAAGGATCAGCTGGTCACCGAGGCCATCACAATGGGCGTCGGCACCCAGATCGGCGACGATATGGAGGCCGCCATCCGGGACGCGGGGGAGGGTCGCACGCTGTGGGAGTCGCTGGCCGCGATCTGGAACGGCTTCGTCGATGTGGTGCAGCGCAATCGCGACGGCCTGTTGCTGAGCACCGAGAACGGCATCCAGATCGCGCGCGATCCCGCGCAGCAGGTCTACATGGCCGAGGCCAGCGCGGTCGCGCATCGGGATATTGCCGCAACCGTCCACTCGGCGTATCCGGATCTGACCGACGAGCAGGCCGCAGCGGTCGGGCAGCTGCTGTTCCTGCTGTTCCAGGGCCTCGCCATTCAAAAGATGATCGCGCCGGGTGCCGAACTGCTGGACGGTGATTCGCTGGTGACCGCCATCGAAGCCATCCGGGGCAGATGAACTCACCGTCCGGCCGGCCGGGTGAACTCAGCCCGGCGGCACGTGCCGCAGCCGGGTCATGGCGATGACGGCCAGCAGCAGCGCCGCGCCCGCCGCGATGGCGGCGGTCAGGTGCATGCCGGTCAGGAAGGCGTGCTTGGCCGCCTCGGCCATGGCGCTGCCCACCTTCCCCGGCATGTTCCGGGCGACTTCGAGAGCCGCGCCCAGGGTGTCGCGCGCGGCGCGGGCGTCGGGCTCCTGCACCCCGTAGGGCAGGGTCGTGTTGAGCTGGTTGCGGTAGATGGCGATGCTGATGCTGCCGAGAATGGAGATTCCCAGCGCCCCACCGAATTCGGCCCCGGTCTCCGAGAGCCCGGAGGCCGCGCCCGCCTGCTCCGGAGGCGCGGTGCCCACGATGAGCTCGGTGGTGATGCCGAAAACCGGTGCCAGCCCGAAGGACACCAGCAGCGATGCCGCGATGGTGAGCTCCACGCCGCCGGTCGCGGTGATCCGGGTGAGCAGCAGCAGTCCGCACGCCGCCATGGTCATGCCCCCGCCGATCATGTAGGCGGGCCGCATCACCTTCATGATGCGCGGGCCCAGCTGCGAGCCGATCATGAAGCCCAGGCCCGCCGGGATGGTGGCGAGACCCGCCCGCAGCGGCGACATGCCCAGCACCAGTTGGAAATACTGCCCGACGAACAGGGCGTACCCGAAGGCCACGAAGATCGCGACCATATTGATGGTGAGCGCGGTGCGGAAGCTGCCCAGCCGGAACAGCCGCAGATCCAGCATGGGTTCGCTGGTATTGAGCTGCCGCCGGACGAAGAGCGCGCCGACCGCGAGGCCGGCCACCAGCGCCGAGACCGCGGCCGCGCCCGGGCCGTCCTGAGCGGCCTTCTTCATGCCGAAGACCACCAAGAGCACTGCCGTCGTGCACAATCCGGCACTGACCAGATCCAGGCGGCCGGCGTCGGGATCGCGGAACTCGGGGAGCACGCGGGGCGCGAGAACGATCAGCAACACCATGACGGGCACCGCGAGCAGGAACACCGAGCCCCACCAGAAGTGCTCGAGCATGATGCCGCCCGCCAGCGGCCCGATGGAGCCGCCCACCGAGTAGGACCCCACCCACACCCCGACCGCGATGGAGCGCTGGCCCGGATCGCGAAACATGGTGAATATCAACGAGAGTGTGGACGGAGCCAGGGTGGCCCCGGCGACGCCGAGCAGGGCCCGGCAGCCGATCAGCACCGGCGCCGAGGGCGCGAAGGCCGCGATCACCGAGATCACGGCGAAGGCGGCCGCCCCGACCATCAGTAGTCGCCGTCTGCCGATGCGATCGCCGATGGTGCCCATGGTGAGCAGCAACCCGGCGACCATGAATCCGTAAACGTCGATGATCCAGAGCAATTGCGAGCTCGTGGGGCGGAGTATCTCGCTGATCTGGGGGACCGCCAGATGCAGGACGGTGAGGTCCATCGAGTACACCAGGCAGGCCAGCGCCAGCACCGCCAATCCGGCCCATTCCCGTCTCCCCACCGAGATGGCGCCGGCGTCGCTGGCGGCGGTGAGCAAGGGAGTAGGTGTGTCCACGATGACGTCCTCCATCTGCATGTCGACATACGGGTCGACAATTTTGATGTCGGTTTCAGGGTCTCAAATATTAACGCCGGACGTGGGATAAGTCCGGTGTGTTGAAAGCGCTGTATTGCAAGCCAATTCGCCTAATTCGCTGATGCACTTGCGGGTGTGCGTGCAGCGCGTTGTATACATTCGCGCGCGCTACGAACCGTCCGGTCGGGCTTTCCACTCGGGAGCACTCGAACCGTGGGCCGGAGCGGGCCACGGATGGTCCGGATACTCGGTCAGCGCGGGTCCCGCGGTGGTCACCGCGTCGTGGGTGCGTGCGTACCGGGCATCCGGCGCCGCGGCGGGTTCGTGGGCGGGCGTCCGGCCCGGCGCGGTGATCAGCCAGGATGCCGTACGGGCCAGGGCGACCCGGACATCGCGGCCGAGGCCGTCGCCACTGCGCGCGCACAGCGCGTCGAGCACGCCCGCGGCGAGCAGGTATCCGCTGGCGTGATCGAGCGCCTGGGCCGGCAGGGCGCCCACGGATGATTCGCTGCGCGAATTATTCTGTGTGCCTTCGATGAGCGAAATTCCCGATGCAGCCTGCACGATGCTGTCGAAACCGCGTCGATCACCCCATGGGCCGAGTTCACCCCAGGCCGAAACTCGGCCGTGCACAATTCCCGGGCGAATTTCCCCGGGTCGTACTCCGAGGCGTTCCAAGCTGCCTGGTCGGTAACCCGAGATGATTATGTCTGCATTGCTGATCAATTCGCGAAAAACAGGAAGTCCGGTACGCAAATCGACTACAGTGGAGCGCTTCCCCTGACAAGTGTCCAGGTACTGCCAGCCGATCTCCGGCAACCCGGGCGGGTCGATCCGCAGCACATCGGCTCCGAGCAGGGCCAATGCCCGCGTCGCCACCGGTCCGGCGATCACCCGGGTGAGATCGAGAACCCGGATCCCGCGCAGTGGGAGCAGTTGTGTTGCGGCAGTGGGGCACTCGAATCCACCCCGATCGCCGCGCTCGGCCACGGCGACGAGCGGGCCGGAGGCGGCGGCCTTGCCCTGCGGGCTGTCGGCCCACTCCCGCTCGGGGCGGACCCGCACCGCGATTGCACCGTGCTCGCCGGCCCGCTGTTCGATGTCCGCCGCCGTCAGTGTCGCTGCGCGCCGGGCGAAATCCTCGCGACCGGCCGTGCCGGGCAATTCCACGGCGGCCAGCAACCGGGCGCGATGATGCGGATAGTTGGCGTGCGTACGCACCCATGCATCCGCAGCCCTGAAGAATCCCGACAACTCTGCGAAGATGTCCGGCGGTTCGCCGTGGAGCCGGAACAGGCGCTCACTCGAGAAGGCCGCGGCGACCCGGGCCGGGTCGACCGGACCGCCCAGCGGCGTCACGCCGCAGGTGGCCCGCCAGCGATCCGCCGCCGCGGCGAAGGCCGCCACCGCACCGCCCGCCAGCGCCCAGACCGGCAGTGTCGCAGCCAGATTCGCACCCGGATCGACTGCGGGCAGCGGTGCGCCCGGGACGCCGATTCCGGCCTCGTACTCACGGACCAGCGCATCGTAGGTAGCCACGATCCGACTGTATCGCCGGCACCGGGTCCGACCACGGTGGCACATCTCACGGCATACTCGATCGGATGACAGCCCAACGACTCACCGGAACCGCCTGGCTGCGCGAACTGAAATCCGCTCCCGGCCCCGCAACCGTGCTGGTCTGCTTCCCGCCCGGCGGCGGCTCGGTCACCATCTACCGAGCGCTGGCCCAGCGCGTCGGCTCGGGTACCGCGGTGTTCGGCGTGCAGTACCCCGGCCGCCAGGACCGCCTCGGCGACGCGCCGGTGCCCGAGCTCACCGAACTGGCCGACCGGGCCGCCGCCGACCTGCTGGCCTGGCCGCGGGACGTGCACCTGGCCATCTTCGGGCACAGCATGGGTGCGACCGTCGCCTACGAGGCCGCCCGCCGGGTCGAGGCGGGCGGACGCGAGCTGACCCACCTGTTCGTCTCCGGCCGTCCCGCACCGGCTTTCGCCGAGACCGGAAGCCTGCACGCCGGACCCAACGAGGGCCTCATCGCCGATCTCGAACGGCTGTCGAACGATCCGGCGTCGGTGCGGATCCTGCGCGACGAGCCCGGTCTGGCCGAGCTGGTGCTGCCGGCCGTGCGCAGCGACTACCGCGCGGTGGAGACCTACCGGCACGAGCCCGGTGCGCCGCTGCGCGCGCCGATCACCGCGCTGGTCAGCTCCGCCGATCCGACCACCTCGGCCGCGCAGGCGGGGGAGTGGCGCGACTACACTACCGCCGGATTCGACCTCGCCACCTTCCCGGGTGGCCACTTCTATCTGGATCTGCCCGAAAACCTGCCCGCGATAGGCGATTTGATCACCCGCGCGCTGGCCGCGGCGGTTCCGGAGCGCTCGAGTTGAGCACTGCGTCTTCGTGCGGGTAGCTTCCTCCGTTGCGTCTTCGTAGCAGGAGGGGGTTCTCAATGCCCAGAACACAATTCGTCGCCGCTCCGCCCGAGGGCAGTGATCTGAAGCAGATCAGCGGGCCCGCGACGCACTGGATCGCCCAGCTGCAGCGGCAGCGGCGCGACCCCACCGGGGCCGCCTTCGAGGACGAGGCGGCCTACGGCCCGCTCTATGTCCTGAACATGTTCGGCGACAAGTGGATCATCGCCGGTGGCCCCGAGGCGGCACAGCGCATCCTGATGAACAAGGACCGGGTGTTCGCCAACGGTCCGGCGTGGGCGCCGCTGCAGGGACCGTTCTTCGACCGGGGTCTGGTCCGGCTGGATTTCGACGAGCACCGCAGCCACCGCTCGATCATGCAGCAGGCCTTCGGTCGCGGCGCCCTCACGTCGTATCTGAAGGATATGCACGAGATCGCCGACCGCCACCTGAGCAAGCTGCCGGAAGGCAGTGTGGCCGACGGCAATCCGGTGCTCATGCACCAGCACCTGCAGCGGCTCACCCTGGACATCGTGCTGGAGGTCTTCATGGGCGCGCGCCTGCCGCGCGACGAGGCCGAGCGCATCTGCGGCGCCACCATGGACATCCTGCAGGCCGGCGGCGCGATGGTGCGCGTCGCCATTCCCGGCAACCGCTGGTGGCGGGGCATGCGCGCCCGCAAGACCATGGCGGCCTTCCTCGCCGACCGCATTGTCGCCGCCCGCGAAAACCCGGGCACCGACCTGCTCTCCATGCTGTGTCAGGCCGCGGGCGACGACGGCGATCGGTTCACCGACCAGGACATCGTGAACCACATGATCTTCCTGCTGGCCGCCGCCCACGACACCACCACCACCACGCTGTCCGGGGTCGTCTACAACATGGCCAAATACCCGGAATGGCAGAAGCGCGCGCGAGCGCGCTCGCTGGAGATGCCCTTCGAACTCGGTTACGACGAGCTCGCCGAGCTGACCGAGCTCGACTGGATCATCAAGGAGACCACCCGGCTGTGCACCCCGGTGCAGATCTTCCCGCGCGCGGTGCAGGAGGACACCGAGGTGTGCGGCTATTTCGTGCCGAAGGGATCCTTCGTCGTCGTCCCGATCAGCGTCAACCACCGCCGCCCCGATATGTGGTCGCACCCCGAGGAATTCGATCCCGAGCGTTTCTCCGACGAACGCGCCGAGCACAAGCGGCATCGGGTGGCGTGGGCCCCGTTCGGGGCGGGCGCGCACAAGTGCCTCGGACAGCACTTCGCGGGCCTCGAGATCAAGACGATCGTGCATCAGCTGCTGCACACCTTCGAATGGGAGGTGCCGCAGGACTACGTCATGCCCCTCGACATGAGTGCGACGCCGCTGCCGAAGGACGATCTGCCCGTGACGCTGCGGCGTCGCTGAACCCCTGCCCGGGCCGAGAAACAGTCTCGGCCCAGGTGTTCCAGCCTTCTCAGCCGAGGTACTCCGACTCGAGTACCCGGTCCTTGAGCAGCGACTGGTACTCGATATGGGTGTCGTGCTCGACGGTGCGCCAGGCCTTGCCCTCGGCCTCACGCATGTACTGCAGGTAGTCCGGAGCGCCCGGGACGCGCATATTGTCGGCGACGACAATGCTGCCCGGGTGCAGCCAGCCCGCCGCGAGAATGTGCTTCAGGTCGGCCAGGTACACGGACTTGTCGTGGTCCACGAAGAGGAAATCGAGTGCGCCCTCGGTGATTCCGTGCTCCTCGGTGAGCCGCCGGATGGTCTCGCCGCCGTCGCCGATGGTGCCGACCACCACGGTCACCCGCTCCGCCAGCCCGGCGTGGGCGATGATGGCGCGGGCCACCTCCGCATTGGCCGCGCTGAACTCCACGGAGACGAGGCGCGCGCCCTCCGGCATGGTGCGGGCGGTGCGGACCGCGCTGTAGCCGACATAGGTGCCCAGTTCGAGCAGTAGCTTCGGATTCGCTTTGCGCACAGCGGCATCCAGCAGCAGGCCCTTCTCGTCCCCGACGTTCACCAGGTTGCTGCGGGTGCGGGCGAACTTGTCGATGGCCGCCAGCACACTCTCCGGATCGCCCTGCTCGGCGTTCGCGAGGACGTGGTCGCGCACGGCGGCCTCGCGGCCATCGCCGAATTGACCGGTGCGCGTGAAGTTTCCGAGTCCGCGCACGGTGCTGACGGCCGTGCGCACCGGATACACCACACGCTCGCGCAAGATCGACCCGATCGATGTGCCACCCATTGATTCCCCTTCGTTCGCTCTGACGGCCAGCGCGATTATGCCGGGCCCGAAGCGGTTTCGCCTCCGGGGGCAGGGGAGTCGGGAATCAGGATGGTGCGCAGGATACGACGCTTCCGGCCCGGCGCGGGGGCATTGGCCAGGCGCGGGGCCAGCACGCGGCCCAGATCGCGGGCGAAGTCGGCGAATTCGGCATCGTCGAGCCACAGACCAGCCATGCGGTAGCCGACTCCGTCTCGCAGGTAATCGATATCGCCGCCGTCGACGTACCGGTCGAAGTCGGCCATGAGCCCGGCGACGAAGCCCATGAAGGCGCGGCGGTGGTCCTCGGGACTCATGGCGTCGAGCTGGTCGGGGGTGATCTGGGCGGCGCTCAGGCGCAGCCGGTAGGTGCGCTCGACGGTGCCGCGCACACGGCGCTCGGTGACGATATCGAGGACGCCGGCGGAGACCAGCTTGGCGACATGCCGGTAGAGGCTGCCGGGCGGAACATCGCCGAGTTCGGCATTGAGCTCGCTCGTGGTCAGCGTCCGGTCGCCGAGGAATGCCTGCACGATCCGCAGCCGAACCGGGTGCAGCAGAAGTTCGACGGATTCCACGGGCTGAACACTAACACCATTGCTATCGGTATTGATAATGTTCGCATATCTGGTAGCAATCGCGCGCTCGCGCTGAGGAGAGGAATCGCGGTGTCCAACATTCCGGTAGCCGCACTGGTGCCCCTGATCGTGGTGGGGCTCGGCTTCGTCGGTTTCTGCTGGTACGACCTGGCCCGTACGCGGGTGAAGTACCTGCCGAAATGGGCGTGGGCGATCATCTGCCTGATCAGCATTCCGCTCGGCGGGATCATCTACCTGATCGTCGGCCGGGACGGTGACGCGGTCCGTGGCTGAGCCCCACCTCGAGGTCACCGATGTGTCGGTGCGCTTCGGCGACTTCTCCGCCCTGGACACCGTGAGCTGGACCGTGGACGGTCCCGGGGTGGTAGGGCTGATCGGACTCAACGGCGCGGGCAAGACCACCCTGATCCGCGCCGTGCTGGGCCTGCAACCGGTGACCGGCGGTGCCGTGCGGGTGCCGATCGGGCTGGACGCCCTCGGATACTGCCCGGACACACCGGGTTTCGAGCCCTGGCTGTCCGCGCGGGAGATCCTCGAACAGTCCATGGCCATCGGACCGGCCCACGGCGCCGGTACGTGGTCCGCCGATGCCGCGCTCGCGGCGGTCGACCTGGAACGGCACGCCCACCGGCGCGCCGGAGGGTTCTCCCGGGGCATGTTGCAGCGCTTGGGAATTGCCGCGGCACTGGTCCGCGAGCCCGAGGTGCTCATTCTCGACGAACCCACCAGCGCACTGGATCCCGAAGGCCGCGCCGCCGTGCTGGGGCTGATCCGGAACCTGGGCAGTCGGATGACGGTCGTGTTCTCCAGCCACCTGCTCGCCGATGTCGAGGATCTCGCCGACCGGCTGCTGGTCCTGCATCGCGGGCGGGCCGTCTTCGCCGGGGAGGCAGGGGAATTCCTGGATGAGCACACCGCCGCGCCGATCCTGCGGATCGCCATGACCGACGGCCGGATCATCGAGGCCGAGCAGCCGCAGTGGGGCCCGGCGCTGGCGGACGCGTCCGCGAACAGCGGCCGGCTCGACGACATCCGAATCACCCGTCCGACCTTGACCGACGCGTTCTTCGCTGCCATCGGGGAGAAACCATGAACCGCACCGTATTCCGGGTCGAGTGGTACCGGTGGCTGCGCACGCGGCGGCTGGTCGCCCTGGTCGCCGCATTCGTCCTGTTCGGATTCGTCTCGCTGCTGGGGGCGAAGTACCTGCCGGATCTGATCGGGCACTCCTCGGAAATCCAGCTGCTGCGCGTGCCCGACTGGCGAGACGGGTTGCAGCAGTATGTGAAGAACACCGGCTTGCTGGTCGCGGCGGTGGCCATGATCCTGGCCGCGCAGGCATGCGCCCTGCGCAGTACCGATCCGATCGGGATCTACTACTTCAGCCGCGAGGTCTCGCCGGTGCGGCTCTATCTGCCCCGGATCCTGGTCGCGGCGGCGGTGATCGCCGTAGCCGCCTCGATCGGGGCCGCGGTCGCGCTGTACGAGTGCTGGGCGCTGTTCGGGTCCTACCCGCTGGGTCCGGCGGTGGGTTCGCTTGCGGTGCAAGCCCTCGCGGTGGTGTCGTTCGCAGTGTTCGCCGCGGCCCTGGCGGCTCGGTTCGGCTCGGCGGGCATCGCCGCCGGGGTCACCGCCGTGGTCTACGTGGGATGCCTGCTGGTGTCGGCCGTGCCGTCGGTGCAGCCCTACCTGCCCACCACCGCCCTGCAACCGGCCATCGAGGCCGCGAGCTGGTCCCCGGCCGGCGCGGCGAAATCGCTGCTGGCCCTGCTCATCGCGACGGCATTCGCCCTGACTGCCGCCCTGACCACACCGATTCGCGCGATCAGGAGCGCTGCATAGCGGCCCGGTGCCGCGACAGCAGATACAGCCCCACCCACGACACGACGACACAGATCACCACGAGCACCCGAACCTCCTCCAGGGCGCTGCGCGGATAGAGCACGCCGGTGATGTAGTAGTCGATGAATTGAATCGGCCCGATCGAGGCTGGTCAGGAGCAATTTTTCACCCTCTGGGGCAATGCCCGGACGCTCCAGCTTGCCTAGAGCTTGCCAATTTGCCGTGCTCTGCCTGGGCCCCGTGGTCCGAAGAGCGCGGCTCCGGCGGCCTTCAGATCGCGAGGATGGGCGTCGGAGTAGATGCTCAACGACATGGCTGGATCGTGGCCGTGCCACGCTGCGACGATGTGCACCGGGATACCCGAGGCGAGCATCAGGGACACCGATGTGTTCCGCAGCCCCTTCAACGGAATTCGGCGCAGTCCGGTGCGCTTGCGAATGCGCTGGAACTCGGCGGAATACCAGTCGGGCTGCACCGGGCTGCCGTCTTCGTGCACCGCGATCAGCCGATCGTCGGACCAGGATGCACCCGTGGCCAGGCATTCCGCCTTCTGCCGGGTCTTCAACGCGCGCAGCGCGGCCGCCAGATCCGGGGGCGGCGGAAGATCGCGACGGCTCCGCCGGGACTTGGGCAAGTTCTCCTCGGTCTGTCTGCCGATGGCGACCCGTCCCCGGCGCACCCGCAACGCGGTGGCGTCGAACCGGTGCCACCGCACACCCAGTACTTCCGAGCGGCGCATCCCGTAACACGACATCAGCCAGCACGCCGCCAGGCGCTCGCCGGCGATCGCGGCTCGGAAGACTTCGACCTCGCTCATGGTCCAAGACTTCGCGTTCGTTTCGTCGTCATCGTGGTCGGTGATGTCGTCAGCCGGCCGGTCCACCAGCGCAATGACGTTGCGCGGCAAGCCACCCTGATCGACATAGGACTGAACCATCATGCTGAAGGTGGTCAGCGTCGAGCGGACCGTGACCGGCTTGACGCCCCGAGGCGCCACCGCGGTGGGTGGTGGCGCCAGCACGTAGACAGCCCGTCGAGGGCGGGTCACCCGGCCCGCCCGGACGAGGCCGGCCAGGCAGTGGTGTACGTCCCTGCCGAACTCGGCCTTGAGTTCCGCGGTCGAGATGCCTTCCGGGTGGCGTGCGATCACCGCTGCGACCTGCGACACCAGGCTGTCGGGCCGAGGCTGCCGGGGAGAGCGCCGCCCCGCGGTCAGCATCCACTCCACGAGAGCATCCCCGTCCTGCTTGGTGAGGTGCGCCAGCTTCTTGGTGCCGAGTCGGCGGCGTACCGGTTTGAGGTCTTGGCGGCAGCGCTCGAGTGAGTTTCGCCGGATTCTGCGACGATCGGCCAGCCACTGGTCGCACGCTTCCTCGACGGTGATGTCGGTGAGCTGGGTGTAGGTTCCGCGCGCGACTTCTGTTGTGATCCGGCGATATTCGCGCCGTGCCTCGGCCAAGGTCCGATAGGTGGACTGCTGCCGGTTGCGAGTACCGTCGGGCTTTGTTCCGATGTCGACCTGGAACCGATAGGTGACCGTGCCGTTCTTCGCGACGTGCTTGTTGATCGGCTCGGCCCGGCGTCTCCTTCTCGGTGCCGGTTGTGTGCCGGGCATACTGGGCCTCCTCTGTGCGGGTGGATTGCTGGAGTAAATCGGCGGTGTCGACTCAGGCTGGCGACCATGCGAATGAACAGCCGGAATCGGCGAACTACGTTTGGCTGCAAGCATTTCGGAGCCCGAAGGCATCGACGATACGCAGAAGAGGTAGGAGCGCGAGCGCACCGACAGCGCAAGGTCGCGTGCCGTTGATTCGCCTCGCGGTCCGTCCGTGGGGACAGATATGAGGCCGCGGGACCACCGTTCGACCGAGCGGAAGTGAGACCTTCCCGTTGTCCAGACGCAGGATCTGCACTGCGTGGTGAACGAGCGCGGCGGCGGACGGTGGAATGCTGCGTCGGCCAGTCAAAGAAGCTCTACCGTGTGCCGATGTCCGGGCCGTCCTCGACACGTAGTGCCTCGCGAATCCATCTGGACGGAATGCGCACTCGGTGGCCGACCCGAATGGCGGGTAGCTCACCCGATTTGACGGCGGCATAGACGGTGGAACGTCCGATCCCGAGGAGTCTGGC